>CAZJAD010000071.1:7536-11981 GCA_964543855.1 uncultured Alphaproteobacteria bacterium | reverse complement strand
CACGCTTCCTTGAAGTAAGCAAACGGGACAGACCAACCGTCTGTCCCGTTTCTTTCTCTATCAGCTATGCGAGCGCTTTCCAAGCCGCTAAGTGCCCAGCGAATCGGGTCGAGATCTCATCCCGAGCCAGCCCAAATTCACTGCCGTGTCCACGGATTCGCATGATGCGTAGAGCAGGACATGTTCCGGAGGGGATTTGACCTTAAGCTGCTGCGGGACAACATTGACATAGGTCGGACGCGTCGAGTTCGAAGTGGCATATCCCGCCATGAATCCTACGAGGAGTAGCGCGGCCACCTTCATCCATGCAACAAATGTCGGCCTCGCGGTCTGCGGCATCGGATACGCTTGCCTCTCTATTTCCGGTTCAAGGCTGCCGATCACTTCGGTTTCGCTTTGCATTCGCTCGAGCCGTGCGCGGCAACTGTCGCATTGTGACAGATGGTCTTTGAGCTGTGCCTCCTCGTCTGCGTCCAGAAGCTCCAAGACCAGCTTCAGAAGTCTATCATCATCGGGATGATTCATTCCAGAATTCCTTTCTCTCGCAACAATCTCCGGCATTCTTTTACCGCGTAGAAGATGCGGGACTTAACCGTTCCAATCGGTAGATTCATGATCCGCGCTATCTCATCGTAACTATGACCACCGTAGAATCTTAATACAAGGGTATCCCGGTGATGCTCTTCGAGTGATCGGATCGCTCGCGCAAGAAGGCGATCTCGCTCCTTCTTCAAGACGGCCTCGAGAGGCGAAGGAGCGGGATTCGTGAGAATCAGACCATCCACGGAACGGTTTCGCCGCGCACGCTCTTTCTCCTTCAATGCCAAGCGGTAAGCAATCGTGGAAAGGTAAGCACCAAGACTCCCCTCCCGGTGTCTTGAGCCGTGACGCAGGAGGCGCACGAAAGCGTCCTGTACCAGATCCTGGGCCGCGGCCATCGAACCGGTGATCAGGAGCGCCGTCTTGATCAATTGGGCGGTGTACCGCTCAATCAGCCTTTGCCAGGCGGTTTCGTCGCCCCGTCGCGCTCGCTCCAGACAGTCCCAATCTGAGATCATTTGATGTGGCCTTGACGCCGACACCAGTTTTGTATTTCCTCAATATCGTCGAACCCACACCACATCCGGTTTATTGTATCCCTCACGCCGTTCTGAGGAAGAAGGTCGGCCAAGTGCTTCTGGTACCAGCGGAACAAATCCAGTCGAAACTCTCGGGTTTCACTCGGCGCGGAGCCCAGAGCCAGATAGAGACCGGCACCGTAGTTGGTCATGATGGGTAAGGCCGCATCCCCGGCTTTTGCATGCCGCAGACGCCAACTATCCAAACCTCCGGTTCGGTATTCCTCCAACCACAATCTGAACAGCTTCTTCAACTCCTCACCGTATGGTTCGGTTGGCGGTGTCACCAAACTAACCAATCCCAGACTGCGACCCTTTTCACGATATCGCTCCACAACATCCGATTCGTAGAGTGTGTGCGACATATAAACCGGCCGGCCTTCTCTTATAGCCGCGTCAATCAGGCGGACGATCAGCGTGTCACCAAAAGGGCCGCCGGGTCCAATGGCAGCTTTCTTCGCCTTCATCTCTTGTTGGATCTTCGTTCGAAGCTCGTCAAGCTCGCGTTTGGTGATGAACCGGGGCACCCCTTCCTTAATAATGTATATGGGATACCAATCTGTGTTGAGTAGCGACCGGTTGACGATTTTGACATCCGGACGGAAATGCAACACGCGAGTCAAGATCCAGCCAGGATAGGTGTCATTGTCTCCGTTGGTGATCAGGATTGCGTTCTCGGCAAGGCCCACCAGCATGTTGTAATTGTAATCCATGATTTCTTCCGCGATCGCACCCCCTTCAAGCAAGTGGCGTAGCGCGAGGTTCAGGCGTTCCTCCTCGCCATCTTCCATGTAGTGTCCAACCAGCGAAAACCACGGATCCATGTATTCGGGGTCGAGCTGCGTGGCGCGTTCCAGGTAGCTCCGTCCGAGAGCGTTCTCAGAGGTTCCGTGCCTGCACATTCCCGACAGATACAGCAGCGTCGGGTTGGCGGGATATCTTTTCAATCCGCGCTCGAGCAACTTCTCATAGTCCTCCACTCCGGCATACCGCGCCGCGTACATCCAGTTGCCGTAAGCATCCTCTGACGGGAATTCTTTGTAGTAGTCTTCCCATAGTCTTGCCAGATTCGCGTAAGTCTCTTCATCGTAGATTACTTCGCGCTTGCTGCGGATCTTCTCCGGTCTGACAATGTTGTCTCTATGGCTGCAACTGATTTCTGTCAGAAGAAATCCCAGCAACAGGCAGGCCACCGGCACATAGATTCTCGACGCCGTCATTTTGCAGTTCCTCCAGAGTTGAGCAACGGAGATTGAACAGACATGTCTCGGCGATCTGAAGTACATTTGGGATTGACTGAAACATGCTTCTATTCTTATAATCCCCGAGAATGCCATTTGTTCACACTGGAGTCGCGATTTTCCCCAGAATTTGCTCGTAGTATATGATCTTCAGGCACTTCGACGCTACATCCGTGCGGGCTCGAGGCAGGCCAACCCTCCCGCATCCACCCAAATACTCGACCCGCCTGGCCATCGAATCATACCCCTTTGCCAGCGGCTTAGCGGTGTGGAGAAAGAAATGGGGCTGCCAAATTGGCAGCCCCATCGTCCGTGTTCTCGGTGATCGATAGATCACTTCAGCAGAATCAGCTTCTTCTGTGCGCTGAAGTCGTTCACGTCCAAGCGGTAGACATAGATCCCCGAAGGCAGATCCTTCGCGGTGAAATTCACGGTATACCGCCCAGCCTGCAAGTCCTTCGCCACCAGCGTCGCGACCTCGCGTCCCAACAGATTGTACACTCTCAAGGTCACAAAGCCCGCCTCCTTCAACGCATACGAAATGCTCGTCTGCGGATTGAAAGGATTCGGGTAGTTCTGATAGAGCGCATAGTCCGTCACGACGCCTGTGTTGAACGAGGGCGCGCTCGCCCAAATGGTTTCGCCGTCATAGGAGAGTTCATTGGGCCCGCCAAGTTCGACTGCGACGATGATGTACTCGTAGACACGTCCATTGACGAGATTGCCATCCACATAGGAGTAGGACCCCTGGGCCACCTCGAGTTGGGCGATTCTGGCACCGTCGCGGACAATCTCATAGGAAGTCACATCACGCTCATCGGCCACACTGAAGCGCAGAGTCAACTGACGGTCACCCGGAATGAGGTCCGGTCTGGCTGTCAGTTCGACGGGCAGAGTCGAATCGCAATCCGCTTCCACCAGGTAGCCGTTGCTCTGGTCGCCGTCGACAAAGTCATTGTTGATCGAATCCACCACATCATTCAGGTCGGAAATCGATATTCCGCCAGGCAACATCGTGGAATCACCGCCGAGGACGACATTGGCCAGATCGAAAACCTGTCTGACGGTGTAGCCCGCGAACGGTCCCCAGGGTGTATGGAGTCCAGTTGGAATGTGGAGGCTGCCCAGATCGCCGAAGCCAGGCACGCCATAATCAGAGAAACCGAGTGAAATCGCCAGTGCAACGACCTGGCCTCCAAAAACGCCCGCCTCCGTCGAGACCGGATCGGTATGATTCGAGGTCAACACGGACGGCGTACCGCCCTCCGGAAGAAAATCAGGCACAGCGGCTGAAGTCGTTAGATGAATCGTGAAAGTTCTGCCGACCGTCAATCCTGCCGGGAAAACGGCGTCGAAATTGTCGTCGCGGACGCACCCGGGATTGTTGCCATGGCAGACCGCGCTCCAACCTCCCTGTGTTTGAGTACGATAGATCCCCGGCGGGATGTTACACGGATCATACTGCGCCACTGCATCACCAACCACCACACCAAGCGTAATGACTACGAGCACAGAAATTCTTGTCCACATCTTCATGTTCTTCCCTCCACATATGACAAGTCACAAACGCCAACACTCAGGAAATGATTCGAGATTTGCCTGTCCATCACCCGACGAAAGCTTTAAGTCCCACGGCAAGTCAGGGAGCTTGTTCTCGCTATTCACAGCGAGCCGGACACAGCATCCTAAATATACTAATTTTATTTCGTAATTCCAAGAAAAATTGGAACTTAAAGTCCACCTGTATGTACACTTAGAGGGTGATATGTACTTCTTGTGAGGGCCACTTTGGCAAGTCGCCCTCGGTTGCCCGCTTACAAGTGTAGCGCCTCTTCGGTCTGCACCAAGAATCGTGACCAGTTCCCGTGGATGCTTCGGGTCAGCAGAATGTCGCGCGGAGTACCTCAGGCGTTGTGCCTCTCCTGAGGGAGGGGTGCAAAGTGACGGGTCCGCGGAGTTCACTTTCGCTGCCGCTTGCATTGAAGTGGGGCTGCCACAGTGCTGGCAGCCCCGCTCCTTAAAGTAATGGACGACTACGAAAAAACATCATCAGCAACAAAATATTAAGGTCGGCGAAGTGGCCAGC
>CAZJAD010000071.1:2386-7526 GCA_964543855.1 uncultured Alphaproteobacteria bacterium | reverse complement strand
ATACACTCGGGGCCCGCTGGCTCTCCGGGGGGGCTCCCCCCGGGCCCCCCCCCCCACTTCTTGAAGTACTGGACGACTACGAAACTACTTCATCAGCAACATCTTCTTCTGATCGACGAAGTGGCCTGCTTCAAGGCGATAGATGTAGACGCCCGAAGTCAGACCCGCCGCGTCAAACGCCACGATATGTCGCCTACCATCCATAATGCCGTGGGCGATCGTCGCCACATTCTGCCCGAGGAGGTTGTATACCTCCAGGCTCACGAAACCGCTTTCGACCAGATCGAATGTGATCGTCGTGGTTGTGTTGAATGGGTTCGGGTAGTTCTGGTGCAGTGCGTACTCCGTGATGACCGCCGCTTCAGAGCTCGGCGTCACATTCACCGTGGCCAGCTCTTCGCGCGAACCATTCGGATCCACGGATATCAGCGTGTAGATGTATTCCATGCCGTTGTGGAGATTGCCATCGCGCCATGTGTAGTGGGTGACTGTCGTGCTGGTGCCCGCTCCGGAAATCCTGCCGATGAAGCTGCCGTTGCGCCGCAGTTCGAAGTGATCGTTATCGGTTTCGCTGGCGGTACTCCACCTCAATGTGACTTCCCGATCCCCCGGCACGGCTGCAAAGTCTATGAGGGCGACTTCGAGCTGGGCATCGGCAATGATGTAGTCCTCAACTTCGCCCACCAGGTCAAAGGCATAGGTCCCACAGGTCATGGTGGGGCAGGCAACCCGGTCGATAAGGCCAAACCCCAAGGCTCCCACGGGTTGACTGGTGAGCCTCCAGCGGAAAATACCGTCGTAGATGCCGAGGTCAAAAACACCGGGATCGACGAAGAGGAGAGTATAAATGCCCGGCACTACGAGCACATCTTGGACAATCCACTCCGGGGCGGACACACCGCTCGGGCCGATAAGGGTGTCGCAGAAATCGTCATCGAGGTTCCCGTCTTTCCAACCGTTGAGGTAGAGATGCCCGCTGCAGTACTCGACATAGTACGCATACATCTGGCCAGCAGTCACCGTGACCGTTACTGACTCCATCTCGCACGGTGTCCACGGGATGCTGTGAAAGACGACGCCGTCGTCGGCAGGATCAACATCCAGGATGTTGGGAGCGGGTTCGCCGGTGATGCCCGTGCCGAGCCACGCGACATCCGTGAGCGCATGGGCCGGGTTCCCTGTGAGCGTGGGGTAATCGCATTGCGGAAGATCGCCCATGTCCACGACCTCGTAGGGGAGCTCACAGGTGTCTGGAGGTTCGTAGCACACGCAGGTCCCTGAGTCCACTTCGAAGGCCGTGAAGGAATTGTCGTACGCACCTTTGGTCCATAGGGCCAGATCCGGAGCAAAATTGATGGGGTCGCACTCGAGGCCTTCATCACGGCCAGAAGGCACGGCAAATACACTGATGAAGGCGCCGGTGGACTTATCCACGCGCGTAATAACGCTCAGACCGTTGTGGCCCACATACATCGTATTGTCCGTGCCGACACAGATTCCGCTGATAGACCCGTGCGGATTGCCGTCAGCATCAAGCGGCACCAGCGTGTCGAGGCGAACACCAGCCGGACTGAACTGGACAATGTAGTCACTGATATCCGTCGAATGCCAGATGGTCCCGTCCGTAGCGTCGAAGGCAATCCCATCGGTGAGAGGTATGCCGACCATGCCATCGAACTGGTAAGTCGCGATGCCTGTGACGGGATCAAGCAGGTAGATCTTGATTGGCGCCTGATCGTCCGTTCCCGCCCAGAGCATTTGACGACCCTCGTCCCACGACATCTCACCCAAAGTCAACGGCGCACCCGTTGCATCCCGGATGGGTACTCGGTCGAGCAGCATGCCTGACGCATCCATTTTGTACAGGGTATCGACCCGGAAATTCGTGTAGTAGAGGTCGCCGCGACAATCGGCGGCAACGGACACACCAATGTCACCCGGTACGGGAGCAAAGATGACAGCCAGTTGATCGCCAACGGTATCCAACCGCGCAGGCAGGGTCCCGGTTGCCCTATCGACCTGGGGTATCTGCACAGTCCCCACCGGTCTCGACGATATGCTGGCGAACACCACAAACGACAGCAACAGAAGAACAATGCACAGTGTAGAAACCTTCTTCATCATGTCTCCCTTCGCCTTCCTTTATCTTATGGTGGTCAGAATGCAGTTTCTTGCGCCTCTGGAAAGAGCTGCATCATTCAACAGTCCATGCCGTACTCGACATTGTAGACACACCAGATACACATCACGACTACAATAAACACGGTTGGTTAGTGTCGATTTCCTGTCGACTTAGCAGGTGATTTGCCTCTTTCCCGGCGAGAAAGTACTATGAGCCAGCCTCGGCTGTCCGATTAGCACCGATACGGGTCAGAGAGGCACGCGATGGACGCTGTGCGGATTGAGGGTGCCTCTCGGTTCCGGCAAAACAGATCGACTTGAAGAACGGGCGGTTCGAGACTCTGCGTGAATAAGCTAACATCCGCAACAATCTGTTCATAAAATACAAACACGACTTGACAATGTCCTTGTACATCCGTAGATTAAAGTCAAACGCAAGAGCGGCTCACGCAGGTCGGCGCACTCGGAACTGAGAAGAACCGGGAGGAGTTCAACTTCTGATGTATCATAAAAGCGGCATCCAGTGGATCCACCTCCCGAGGACCTCGGTGGACGAGCGCACAACGACATTGACGGTCACTTCGAGCCGCCTGATTGAGACCCTATAGCGATGTACACAATTAATTCTATAAATTTACCATGTCATTCTCATACGGTCAATAGTTTTCTTCTCATCATCTACGGTTATCCGCATTGATGACTGTGCCGCGCGCCCGATTTACTATGGTATTTCCGTCTAATAGAAGAGTCGCATATTGTTCAGGCAGAAGCCCGGCAGAGCAAGCCACTCTCTCCCCGCGGGGTGCAGTCCGGCACCGAACACAGCCCGCTGGCTCTCGACTGGGACGGGTCGCGGGAAAACAGGTCATGTGAGGTGATTCATCGAGATACGCATCGCCCCATCTGTGCTGGCCGCCGACTTCGGCTGGCTCGCTCAGCAAACGAAAGAGGCCGAGAAGGCTGGCGCTGAACTGATCCATTGCGATGTCATGGATGGCCAGTTCGTGCCGAACCTGACATTTGGGCCCAGTGTAGTCCACGCCCTCCAAGATTCCACGAGTCTCCCGCTCGATGTGCATTTGATGATTCTGCAGCCGGAGCTATCGATGGCGTCATATGTGGAGGCGGGAGCGTCCATCGTTACGGTTCACCAGGAGACCTGCCCACACCTCCACCGCACCCTCACGGCGCTGCGCCAAATGGGAGTGCAGCCGGGTGTCGCGCTGAATCCGTCGACGCCGGTCACGACGATTGAACCGGTCCTCGAAGAGATCGACCTGCTGCTCATCATGACGGTCAATCCCGGTTTCGGTGGGCAACAATTCATCGAGGCGTGTCTGCGCAAAATCGAAGCGGCCCAGGTTCTGAGGGAACGCGCCGGACTGCACTTCTCTATCGAAGTGGATGGTGGAATCGACCCATCGACTGCCGGGCGCGTTGTGGCGGCTGGAGCGGATACGCTGGTGGCAGGCACGGCTATCTTTCGTGGTTCAATTGCTGAGAACATCCGAGCGCTACGCCGGGCGGCCTCCTCAAGCAGATGCTGAAGATTCAGTCATGGACCGTCGGCCTGTTTGCGGTCAACACCTACCTCATCTGGTGCAGCGAGACGAACCAGGCCGCGCTGATTGATCCCGGTGGTGAAACGGATCGCATTCTCGACTTCGCACGGCGGAAAGGCATCGCCGTGCGGTTCATTATTAATACTCACGGCCACGCGGATCACATCGCTGAGAACGGCATCGCCAAGGAGCGAACCGGCGCACCGCTCCTCATCCACGAGAGCGACCGGAACATGCTCGCGAAGTCCGACCGCAATCTGTCGCTCCAGTTCGGAGCGCCGATTGTCTCTCCGGACGCCGACCGCTTGCTCCGCGAAGGAGACCGTATCGCGCTGGGAGATGAGACTTTGTCGGTCGTGCACACACCGGGTCATTCGCCCGGTTCGATTTGTCTTATGCGAGACGGGATAGTCATCGCCGGTGATACGCTTTTCTGGCGCAGTATCGGGCGCACGGACCTTCCCGGCGGCTCAATGGACGCATTGGAGCGCAGCATCCGGGATAAGCTCTACATTCTGCCTGACGAAACGGTGGTTTACACAGGTCATGGCCCCACGACAACCATTGGCGAAGAGCGCCGCGAGAATCCCTTCGTTCGGGGATAAGGCTGCCGAAGTGGAGAGGTATCTGGCGTTCCTCTCCCTCGAAGCCAATCTGCGGTCGTTGACCCTCGATGGCTATCGGCGAGACCTGCTCGAGTTCTCGCGATGGTCTGACGGCGTTCCGCTCGATTTCGATGAGGTGACGCAGAGGCAACTGCTGGATTACCTTCAGCATCTGTCCATCGGTCTGTCGGCCCGGAGCCGGGCGCGACATCTTTCCAGCTTGCGTGGTTTTTTCCGGTGGCGGATTGCCAGCGGTCATGGGCATCGCGATCCGACATCGGGTCTCAAGGGACCGAGATTGCCTTTCAAGTTGCCGGATGTGTTGAGCATCACCGAGGTCGAGACCGTGCTGGGTGCCGTGGTGGGTGATGAACCCGCGCAGCTTCGGGACCGCGCGATGCTCGAAACGGCCTACGCCTGTGGTTTGCGCGTCAGTGAGCTCGTTGGCCTGTGCGAGAAGGATGTTTTGCTCGACAAGGGCCTCCTGCTCGTTCGCGGCAAGGGCGGTCGTGAACGGCTGGTGCCAATGGGTGGCAGTGCCCAGCGCGCCCTATCGGCGTGGCTCGCCAACGGTCGGCCGAACATGCGCAAGCGAAAGGCCGGCGAGGTGCTCAAGCTTCGAGCAAGCGCCGGTGATTATGTCTTTCTGAACCTGCGAGGCCTGCCGCTATCGCGGATGGGTTTCTGGAAGGTGTTGCGCAAATACCTCGACAAGGCAGGCATTAAGAAGCACGCGTCGCCTCATACATTGCGTCATTCCTTCGCCACCCACCTTCTTGAAGGTGGCGCCGATTTGCGGGTCGTTCAGGAACTCCTGGGCCATGTATCCCTCTCGACGACGGAAATCTACAC
>CAZJAD010000071.1:0-2286 GCA_964543855.1 uncultured Alphaproteobacteria bacterium | reverse complement strand
CAACGCGACATGCTGTGGGTCGCACTGGCAGGCCCGGTGGCCAACCTTCTTTTCGCGCTCGGTCTTGGGATTCTCTTTCAGATTTTTCTGAAAGGGCAGTTCATGCGGGAACTATTCGACTCCTCTGTCCTGACGCTGGTCGTGCTCATGGGTGTCCGAATCAATGTGATCCTGGCAATCTTCAACCTGCTGCCGATTCCGCCGCTCGACGGCTCACGAATCCTCGCGGGACTCGTGCCACCTTCGTGGAATACCGGTTATGAAGGATTTGAGCGCATGGGGCCGTTTCTTCTTTTGGGTCTTATTCTGCTCGGCAACTTCGCGGGCGTGCCGATCTTTCACTACTTGATTGAACCTTTTGCGAAGCCTCTAACGAATCTTTTTCTCGGCTTTTGGAGGTAGGCTCTTTGATCAGACGGCTTACACTGACGCTTCTCTTCATTGCAGTATTCGGCGCGGGAGCGTCGGGGTCGGAGCATGAGCTGGGCGCGCGCATCGAAGCGCTGATTTCAAATCCTACGTTCGCCACGGCCCAATGGGGCATTTGTGTCTATTCTCTGACCGGCGATTCCGTCGTCTTCCGACACAACGACAACAAGCTCTTCGTTCCGGGGTCTACGATAAAACTCTTCACCTCGGCGGCGGCGCTTGACAGTCTCGGTTCGGATTACTGCTTTCAAACGGAATTCACTGCAGACGGCACGCTGGACCCTTCCGGAACGCTGTGGGGAAACCTTGTCATCAGGGGAAGCGGTGACCCGACGCTCTCGGAGATAGATACAAGCACCGGCTTTCCGGTCGTGCTGCAGGCCATCGCCGATTCGCTTCGGCAGCTCGGACTGCGGCAGATTCGAGGGCGTGTCATCGGCGACGCTCGCGCGTGGAAACGCGAGCCCGTTTGCCCCAGTTGGGAAGTCGGAGACTTGGGCGAAGATTGGATGCCGGTTCCGGGAGCGCTGTCGATTGGGCATGCACACCCGATCCTCGACACTATGGGTTTCGTGGTTCTGGAAGCCATGCCTGATTCGGTTGTTCCGCTGGGACTCAGCCCGACGCTCGGTTTCCTCTCGGCTTTCAGCGGCGCTCTGAAACACGCCGGCATCACGGTCATTGGCGAGGAGTACGAGCCGAGTCCTTTGGGATATGATATTCGACTCTTCGTTTATCGCTCTCCCCCACTTTGGGACATCGTCAGCACGCTGAACAAAGAGAGCAACAATTTCTACGCCGAGCAGCTCTGCCGAGTGCTGGGCAACGGAAGCCGGCAAGACGGTATCCATGCTATCGGCAGATTCCTGGCGAGGGCGGGAATCGATACAAGCCGCATTCGACTTGCGGACGGTTCCGGGCTCTCGCGCAAGAACCTTGTCTCGCCTGAGGCAGTTGTGCAACTGCTGAGGCACATGCACGACCATGCCTTTTCAGACGGATTCGAGCAGTCTCTGGCGGTCATGGGCGAGGATGGCACATTGGCTGAACGCCCGTTCGACGCGTCCGGAGCAGAGATCCGTGCCAAGACGGGCACGCTTGCTTATGCGTCGGCACTCTCGGGCTACTTGAGAACTTCCGGGCAGGAGCACCTCGCCTTTTGCATTCTCTGCAACAATTTCTTGACGCCAATTGAGACCGTACATCAGGTACAGGACAGCATCTGCTCGCTTGTCGCGACCAGTGTAGACATGCCGAAAAACATGAAGCAAACAAGAGAGAGAAGATAATGAAGCCGACCGGAATGCGTGGCCGGAGTATTGCTACCCTTGCTGTGATCCTGTGCCTCGGTGCTGGCGTCTCTGCCCAGATGGCACCAGACAGCTATCAACTTCACACCGGGAGGCTCGATGTTGAGCCGACACCGCGCTTGACCAGTAATGTCATCATTGATATTCGGGGGGATTCCACGGACAACTCCGTCTGGACAGGAACCGGTCAGGGCATCTCCCACTTTCAAGACATCGGTGCTCCGCCGGAGGATCCTGACCCCGATCCGTCAGCCTATTGGCAATCCTACGGAGAAGGCCACGGACTTGGCAAGGGCGGTGCGTCGGGTCTCGTGGTGACGGACAGCATTATCTGGGCGGCTTTTGCGTTCGATACGACGGTCGGCATCTCGGGCGCGGGAGGAGGTCTTGTGTACAGCCGCGACGGGGGTGCAAGCTGGACTTGGCTGCCGCAACCGCAAGATCCGAGAGTCACGGTGGATGAACATGGGTATGCCGAGGAACTGGGTTACTGGCCGACGACAACGAATGTGGACAACATCACCTACGACATCGCTCTTTCCGATTC
>CAZJAD010000070.1:0-11986 GCA_964543855.1 uncultured Alphaproteobacteria bacterium | reverse complement strand
GGCGCCTTGCCAGAGGAGCACTGTGTCCAGAGTCCAGCAGGTGTCATCCTGTGCCGGAGAAATCAGGGCGAATGATGACGGGGGATTGACGGGTTGATGGTAGTAAAACGCGCCGATGTCCGCAATGGTCCAATCCGGATCGGGCGACAAGTCGGGGTCTCCGGCGTCGATGCACGGCGAGCCCTCCAACAAATGCAAATCGCCCGACGCCGTGTCGATGAACATTGGGTCAAGAAAGATGTTGAAATAGGTGTCGCACGAATCATCGTTGGCGTTCGTTGTCGACAATTGGCCGATGCCGGATGGCCCATTGGAGGGATCGTCGTTCGCGAAGACAATATCTCCGCCGGTGTTGCCGAAGATATCGCAGTAGCTTATGTCGCTTTCGGGACTCTCTTCGAAATAGATGCCGTCGCCGTCGGAGAACGCAATGATCGTGCTGCTCAGCATCGGCACGGAACCCCAGCTGTAGACTCCAGCGCCCTCCTGACCGGCCGAGTTCCCGGTAATGGTGCAATTGGTGAATCTGAGCCACGAACAATCGCAGCACACACCACCACCGTGGATGTATGCTATGTTGTTGCTGATCGTGCAATTGGTGAGACGCGCCGAAGCCCAGCTCGCACAGCAGATCCCGCCACCATAGCTTGCTGAGTTGTTGCTAATCGTGCACGCTGTCAGGGTTGGCGCAGACTCATAGCAAAGGACTCCGCCGCCAAATTCTGCGACATTGCTCGTTATGATACAGTTTGTCAGTCGGGGTGCCGTATAGTTGGAGCTGACTCCGCCACCGTTCTCAATGAGGCAGTAGGCGAGACGGCTGTCGGTACTGCCGAAGCCGGAGAAGTCCAGCTCACCCCAGCGATTGGGATTTGCCACGGTGTCGGTTGTGAAGATGATGGAATCGGTTTCGGTTCCTTCGGCCAGGAGCGTTCCGTAGATCGAGAATGCGTAGGTGCTGTCGAAATGCAGAGTCGTGCCGGGCATGATGCGCAGACTCAGGTCGGACTCGACTGAGATGGTGCCAACGACATGATAAAGGCCGGGGCCGAGCGTGCCGCTTAAGGGGCCCGACAATTCGTCGGCACCGACAGCGGCGAGTCCGGTGATGACGAGCGAATAGTACTGGTCAGAGGCGAGCGAACCTTTGTGACTGATCTGCACCGTGTACTCTCCGGCTGGCGGCGAAGTCAGATAGATCTGCTCGGAATTGTCGCGCGTGTTGTCTCCGGTTGTCGCCGGGCTGTCCGGATTGGATGGATCCAGGAGGTAGGGATAGAATGTGGTCCGTGTGGTGTGCGAAATCAAGCGGACATCCAGATCGCTGACCAGCATGGGCGTTGTTGGATTGAGCGACGGGAATGGAGGAGTGCCGGGTGGATCGGTCCAGGCCAGCGTCAAGCGAACCGGATCAACGCCGTTGCTTTGATACGCAAATGAGTCCGTTTGGCCGTTGGTCAAGTAGTCTTCGATGATGACTGGATTGTCCAGTCGGTCATCGGCAATCACATCGGCGGCGCTGGTTGTGTTCATGAGTCCCCAGCCGAATTGATAATCCGGTCCGGTGCTCGTTCCCGCTTCGTCCGCGGTGTGGATGATGACGGCTTTCATCGTCGATGAACGAGGAGTTGCGCCGCCGTGCGTGTCCTGATAGTGTTTGATCAGCAGGGTCAACGAACCCGCTGCATTCGGAGCCGCCATGGATGTGCCGCTGAGCGATGTGTAGTCCGAGTCGTAGTCATCGTCGGTGGAGAAGAGTTCAATTCCGTTGGCGACGATGTCCGGTTTGATGCGTCCATCATCGGTGGGGCCCCAACCGCTGAATGAACTCATCATGACATCCGAGGGCTGATGATACCCGTCGGGGATGTCGTCGACGGCGCCGATGGTCAGGATGTTCTTAGCAATTCCGACATACGAAATGCAGTCGTAACCGTCGGCTCCTCCGTCGGGATCGCGCGTGGTCGTGCTCCACACCCAGCCTCCGTCCTCCCAGACATAGTGCCCGCCGCCCGGTCCCGGTCCTTCATCGTTGCGGTCGTTGCCTGCCGATTTGACGATGGTGTAGTAGGGAGCGTCGTAGGCGATTTCATCCCAGATCGCAGTAATGTCGTGGTAGAATCCGAAGGCATAATCTTCAACTTCACTGATGTCCGTGTCACCATACCAATACCAATCGCTGTCGAATCGCCAGCCAGTGACATAGCCATAGGAGTGGCTGGAGACGAGCAATCCCGCCGCGGCTGCGTTGGCCGCTTCGGCATCATCGAAATCCCAATCGTAGGCATCAAGTAATGCCTCAAAGGCCATTCCTTTGGCGGCGGCGTTCACTCCCGCTGCGATCAATGTTCCCGACACATGCGTGGAGTGATAATGGGTCTGCGATGGGTTATCTATCTGCGTCACGCGACCGTTGAACTCCTGATGCGTCAACCGCACGCCTCCGGCATCCCAGACCGCAAGGTAGTCGATGGCTGCTCCGGTCAGCGAGTACCCTGCGCTTCCACCGGGCCATACATCATCGGTGCTGACGGTACGAGCCGCATCTATGTTGTTTATCTCGTAATAGACCGGGAATCCTCGCTCATCAACGAACATCAGCTCAATGTCCTGATTGTTGTTGAGGGCAACCTGTGCCGGCTGACGGCTGCGCAGAAGCGAGTAGTACAGAGCGTTTCGGCCCGTTTCCCATTTCTGCTTGAGGTTTTCGCTAAGCTCGGTCAGAGCCAGGCTGTCCGTCGCCGGTTGTGACAAGGCTGGGCTGTAGCTAAGCCACACGCAAACGAGAACGACCAGCGTTATCCAGAATCGTTGCCGAAGCATCATCTCAATCTCCGCTTAACTGGAAGATGGGGGCAAGAGCGGTGGGAGGATAGATGTGTACCGTCAAATATAGCGAGCCGGGAGGGAATAAGTCAAGGGATCACTGCTCCCTCAAGGGAGTCGCGTGCTACCGGGGCTTTGTACCATGATAATTGCCTGCACCTGGGCGATGTGTATGACGACGTATGTTTAGTATGTTCGGAGCGACTGAGGAGGATGGCGAAGGTCATGATATTTGGCTACATCCTGCGGGAGAAAAAGTGTAACCCTTTCAGTTTAAGGCGTGGCAGGAGCCTAATGTTCTGATTTCTGTTGCCGATTCGCGTAATGATATGCCGCTGAGAAGCGGCTGGCGTTGCTGACCAAGAAACGGGCCAGCACGCAAGGCCCTGGGAAGTCCGCCCAGGGCCTCTTTTTGTTGGTGCGGACGGCGTGGGATCGCTCCTCCAAGCGGAGGCATGGAGTCCTCTTTCGTTGACAGGCCCGGGTCAGTTATAATGAAGAATTCCTGTGCAAGGCTGGGCAAAAAGAATAAAGATGTCGAAGAATTGGTTAGTATCTGCGGTGCACTTGCACAGTGTGTGGCCGCAGAACGTGGTCAACGGAATGCACGGAATGTAAAAATTGCTTGACATGCAACTATATATTAACTATATTAGTCACCACCCAATATCGGGTGGTATGCGCACGAGGTGTTTAAGCGGCCGGGACTTCGGCGGATCGAGACTTACAGCTCTGTGATCCAAGCGCAGACGGGGGATTCCGGCATGAGAGGAACCGGATCGTCGGGTCTGTGTGAGCCTTTGGAGCGGGGACTAATACGGAGGAGATTCGGCAGGCATTTCGAGAGAAGAATGCAGAGAATGACGACCGAGTGACGATGACCTGATGATGTGTGCCCTGTCGTCTTCGATTGAGAGTTCCTTTCGAGTGATGATGCGAAGGCAGGAAGGACGCGAACTAACCATATAACAGTGCTTAGCGTCCACGGATTCCGGGTCTTTGGTCACTCAAAAAAAGCCCCACCGGGTGGCATCTGGCGATTTGTCCGGTGGGGCTGGCAGTCATAACACATTGCCAGAAGAGGTGTTCCGCCCGTTCATAGCAGGTGTTATGCGCCGTTTTATAATATACAAAAAAGATTCGAAGAAGTCAATGTTACTGCCCCGGCAGTACCGCTTGTTTGGCGGTGCTCAGCCACGCCGGCAGTGTTATCTGGAGTGGTGCCTCGGAGTTCGTTCGATCCAGACGGCTATCGAGGTTGAAGCGGAATCGAGGTGATTAGAACGGGATCTCACATGGGTCTGAGTCCCCTTACAGTGCACGTGGTTTCTTGGCATGTCTCAATCGTGATCTTCCTCGTGGTGTCCGCAGGCGCGTGCCCGGTCGCTCTGGCAGCGGTGGGCTTGCAGGTAACGCCGCCGATCGTCATCGGGGGCCGATTTTCGGCCATAGACCCTGAGGAATCTGAAATCACCGTGGGCTCAACGGAATTGCGCATACTATCCACCGAGGAAGACTGGCGGCTCTATGTGACCGTATTGGAACCGCTGCGTCGGGTGAGTGATGGTCTTGAACTGCCCGTGCAGCGGTTTCATGCTCTCTTCCCTGACCTGCCTAACGAGCTTCTGAATTTCCAGCCTCACAAACTCCTGGAGAAAGCCGCGGCACCGATCTGGTATGTCAAGGAGCAGGACTGGCAGACATTCCAGGAGGCTTTGCAGGATTACCTTGAGGAGACGGATCCGCCCGGTACCTATCGGACTTATCTGCGTTTTGAGCTCACGAACACTCAGGATGTCCCCTTGACGGAGCCGGTCGAGATCTCTGTTGAGTTCGATTTGCTTCATGGGGCAACGGTCGAATTCCTGACGAGTGAAATCGTGGTCGAAGTGGGCTATGAGGATAGCGACCAAGGCCATGGGGAGAGCTATCTGATTCCGGTTTTGGTGCGCGCGAACACATCGTGGGAGCTCAGACTGCGCGGCACGGAGGATTACATCAACGGTGAGTCGGGGCAAATCCCTTTGGAGATGTTGTCGGCGCGCGTCGAGCCGGATCCGGAGGCTGAATGGCAGGCCCTTCTGATTGGCTTTGAGCCGCTCTCGCTGATTGGCCTCGCGGTTGCCTCGGGAACGGAGCCGCTTCCGTTCACGATAACAGAGGCCACCATTCCTTTGCAGTTTGCCGGTGATGTCCCTTCGACGATTCACAGCGGATCGTATGAAACGGATGTGGAGGTGAACGTGCAGATTCCCGAGGGCGGAGGAGCTCGATGAAGGCGAAGTCTTAAGTGTCATAGAAGAATCTTGCGAGTTTTTCTTCTCACAAGCGTTATCGGTCGGCACGGACTACGATCGAGACAGTTTGTGTAAACCAATCAACTGAAACCAAGGAGTAAACTATGCTGGCCCGTTTCTTTCTCACTGCTGCCGCAGTGTGCATGATCGTGGCTCCTATGACCTTCGCGGATGAAGAAGACTCCGATTGGGGTCGTGTCTTCGTGGAGATCCTCCCAACGGTTGATGTGAACTACTTCGGTGGTGACATCGACATGGGATCGGCACAGGCCCAGGATCTCATTTGTGCGACGCTGACATTCAGCGTTCACGCGAACGGTCAGGATATCGCGGTCCGCGGTGGCGCCACGAGACTGTGGAAAGATGACATTCCAGCGTCCAGCTTCTGGATTCCTGTGGACGCGACAACGGAGGCGGTGATTACCGCTGCCTATGGCGAAAGCCACTCGGACTTCCCCGTTCTGGAGATGCCCTTTACCGTTGGGCCCTATGGTGAAGTCATTGTTTACCACACGAACTGGTGGGACTTCGGCTCGGGCGATCCGGGCACCTGGTCCTATGATGTGACGTTTTACATCTGCTGGCACGGTGAAGATGCTGAGCTGTTCCAGGGTGATTACAGCGGCGGTGTCGTCCTGTGGGCGATGTACATTGACATCTAAGATGAACGGAACGCAGGCTCATGGCGAGAAGCGTGGGCCTGCGGAAACATTCTCACTTAACCAACCAAACCAAGTATAGTCCGTGCCGACCAACGCGAGTGGGAAGAGAAATCATCTATGTGTACCGTGGCCGAGTAGACGAGTCCTGTTCAACTCGGCCGTGTTTCTTGTAAGGAGAGCCGTATGGAAGTCCGCATCATTCGAGCATCCGTTGTCGTGGCTGCCGTTCTGGCGGCAAGTCTGCTTGGGCCGTCCGCTCTTGCCATATCGGTGAAGCCAGCGTTCCTTGATCTGGAGGTGAACCCGGGAGAACATCATACCGGGATGTTCACGGTGGTGAACACATCGGACGGTGAAGAGCGTTTCCGGGCATCCCCGTCTCATTTCCGGCTTTCACGGGAAGGCAATCTCCAGCCGGCTCCGTCGGATTCGTTTTCGGTGGCAGAGTGGATCAAGTTTAACCCAAAAGAGTTCACTCTGGCACCGCGCGCACGCCAACAGATTCGTTACACGCTCATCGTGCCGCCCGACGCCAAGCCGGGAGATCGCTGGTGCGTTCTGGAGTTTATGAAGCTGACAGCACGAACGCTTCAGGCCGGCGACACCTCCGATGGTGGCACAAGCGTCAAACTGGCCGTATCGTCGGCGATTGTCGTGCCGATTTTCGTACAGGTCGGCGAGGTGGGCCACGAGTGGTCGCTGGTGGATTTGGAGGCGCAGACTGACGAGAAGGGATCGCGTGTCTCGATCACTCTGGGCAATACTTCCAACGGTCGTGTTCCTTTCGAGACCGAGGTCGATATTGTCGATGCGAACGGGGAAGTTGTGGCGCACGAGGAAAGGGGAAGGCTATCGCTCTTTCCTTTTTCGGAGCGCGTTCTGCAGATGCCCATCGAGACGGAACTCCAACCCGGCGAGTATATGGCCCGGGTGCGCGTGTCTTCGGAAGAGACCGGCGATCTTGTGGCCGGCGAGACGGCTCTACGAGTCCCGATGAAACCGTGATACCATTGGCTGGCAGAAGTGCGTGTACGACAGCTTACATATGCAACGGTTTTCGTTTCCCTGGTTTTTTTGGGGCAGGGTCTCCTCGCAACGGCAGCGTGGAGCGAGCCTGCCGAGGAGGTGAGCGAGAGCGGCCTGACAGAAGCTGAGGACGACCTACCGGTTCTTGAGACCATGGTCGTCGGCTTTCGGCTGGAGGGCGAGCGGCGAACGGAGTTTGTCCAAATTGGAGATTTGGACATCTTATGGAGGTCTGAAGCGGAACGGCTGCTGCCCTTCCTGCGTCTATGCAAAGAGCTCGAAATCCCGCTCATCGAAGATCAGGCCATGATCCGGCTGCGGAATCCCGGCGGTGATTCGGTGGTCATTGACCTCTTCATGCGACAGGCGAAACTCAACGGCGAGTTCTCGCCTGTGTCGTTTCAGATCGGCCGATCCGACATCACGGGAGTGCGCGAGATTTATGTACCGGATTCACTCCTGGCATCGTGGCTGAGTCTGACATTGGAGTGGGACGATAGCGGGTTTCAGTATTTGGCCAAGAGTGCGGGGCCGGTACCGAAGCTCGTGCGGCTGCGAGCAGAAAAGGCAAGTCGGAGCCGACGGGAGCGACCCAGCGACGACGATCTCGCGCTGCAAGGTGTGGCGCTGCCCGAGATTGCGCCACCGGCGACTCCGCAGCATTTTGGCGACCCGAGCCTGGGGACGATTCAACCGGGGCTGCGGGTCAGTGGCACCACGGCAGGCAATCTGCTTGTTCAACGGAGTCTGAGCATGTGGGGGCGCCTCATGCGCGGGGAGTACTCGGCTCGCCTCCGCCAGTCCGAGCTCGAATTGCGCTCCTTCACGCGACTGGATCAGGCTTACTGGTACCGACGGTTTGGCGATGTCGAGATGAATCTGGGTGATGTCATTTTCGGGTTGAATGAGTTGGTCTTTCCATCCACATCGATTGCCGGTGTCGAAATGAACGGCCTGCTCGGCGCGGGCGAAGACGGTCATAAAAAGGCGCGGTCGCAGCGCGGTCGATACAACAATTTCGGAACACGACTGGACTTTCGCGGACACGCACCTCTTGGTTCGACGGTCTATCTTTACCGAGGCGATCGACTCATCTCCGAGCAGAAAATCGTGGAGACGGATGGGGCACCACTCGGTGAAGGTGTTTATCATTTCCGAGCGGTCAACCTGCTACGCGATGTTCGAAACGAGGTGCGCATCGTTGTCGTTGAACAGGACAGCACGATTCACGAGTACACGCGAGAGATCATCGGAACGGATCGACTGCTCGGCCCCGGACAGGTTGCCTTCATCGGCGGGGCCGGCACTCGGCGTTTGCCGGACGAGGAGTTCTGGTTCACTCAGGGGCATTTCGTGGGCGGGCGGCTGTCAGTCGGCCTGTTGCCGAGCATGACGCTGGGGCCCGTCGCCGCGTGGCAACAAGACTACGCCTTTACTTCGCGGATTGAAGCCGTGATCGATTCCGAACGGTCTGAGCGGATGCAAATGCCGCGAGAGAGTCATCACGCCGGAATGGAGTGGGCGTGGCGGCTTTTCGATCGGGTGGTCATTTCGGCGATGGGAGCGGGCAGTCGTGCGACCGAAGACAGTGTCGTTCGGTATGCCGGGCGGGCGTCGCTCCTGTTCCCGCTGGGGCCGTTTCGCCTGCACCCGCAGGTTTTTGCCTATGAACCGAGCTACTTCAACGGCGCAAACACCTGGCTGGAAGATCGCGCGGGCTATGCCGCGAGTTTACTCTGGCCGTTCATGCGGAACTCGCGACTAACGCTGGCATCGGGGCAGGTCGAGGACAATATTAATCGAACCGAACAGGTGAAGACCGTTTTGGCGTGGCAACGAGCCGATTTGTCTTTGCCGCGAATCTCTCGACGAACTGAACTCACACTGACCGCTGAACGGTTCGCCCCACGCCATAGTGATGCGTACCTTCTTTGGACAGTCACCGGAGCCGTGGGATTGCCGCTGCGTTTCCGCCTCTATGGACAGACGACCTGGGGAGACGAGTTCGGACGCGATGACGGGCGGGGACTCATCGAAGATCTGGGAATCACCGATGCGCCGAGGCAACGTCGGGCGGGCTGGGAGCTGAACCTGAACCGCAGGCTTCTGGAGAGCGGTGACCTGACTCTCACTCACAGCGACTTCCCGTATCGCAAACGCACCTATCTGACGCACATTCTTCAGGCTCGCGGCAAGAGTCATTTTCAGTGGCGGTTACAGGGCGGGTATGACTGGAAGCCGGAGTCTCCCTTCGGACAGGCTCAGTTGAGCTACAATCTGGATCGGAGCGGTACCGGTTCCGTCGGAGTGCTGGCTCGCCTGCAAAGGAATGAGTGGGTCTTCGGTGTGACGCTATCGTTGCGGCCGACCTTCGGACTGCTGGGCGGCAAGCCTTTCCTGATGACGCGGTCTCAGTTGAATCCCCAGATCGGCGGGCTTCGAGGCCAGGTTTTCCTGGATCGCAACGGCAACGGTCTGCCTGAAGCCGGAGAGCCGGGAATTGGAGGGATGGAGATTCTCACGGACTCGGGTGAGCGGATCAAAACGAGCAAGCGTGGTGCCTTCGTGTTGCAACCTCGTGGGGAGCATCACGAAGTCCATGTGCGTCTGAATCCGAGCACGGTTCCTGCTTTCTACGCTGCGACCAACGGCGCTCAGTGGGCGGAGATTGAAGAGGGATCGCTTACGCGAGTGGGGTTGGGCCTGATCATTCTGAACTCTGTCTCGGGGTCCGTTACAGGTCCGGATCCGTTCGACACGACGCGCATGGTTGGGATGAACATGGTGCGTGTCGTGGCTCGGTCGGCAACGGGTGAGATCGTCCAGGAGTCGATTACGGCCGGCGACGGAAGTTACTACTTGGGTGAGCTGAAATCGGGGGAATATCAGATTGATGTGGACGGACAGACGCTGCTTCCCGGTTATCGTGTCGACGAGCGACGGGAGCCGCTGACTCTTCAGCCGACGAACGAACCGTTGGATCTTGAGAATATCAACATCCGATGCAGTTATGAACCTCCACCGGAAGAGAAGGACACCGAGCAGAAAAAGGAAGTGCCGGAGGAGAAGATCGAGTACAAGAAGTTTTAGCGGTATAGAGCCGGAGTGAAGCCGTTGACAAGCCATGCGGAGCGCGCCGCTTGAACCGGCGAGGATAGACGACAGTGCATGAGAGAGCCCTCGAAGATTTCGAGGGCTTTTTTTGTCCGTTGAAGGACGCGGCTATCATGCCGCTTCTTGGGGGGTTCTGCTGGTTGTCATCTGGTTGTCATGAGGTTTTTTTGTCTGGCATGAGTTTTTTCTTGACAAGCGGCATATCACCTACTATATTGAACTTGGTAGTAAACGACCCATAGTACGGCCGGATGTTCCGTTTTCGACAGAATCCGATTGGCCACACTGGCAATCTCCTGAGGTTCGGTGAGATTCATTGGCCGAGTCCCGCATAGGGATTTGAAGGGAGGTGATTCTTATGCAACTCATCACCAATCTGACATTGGTTTTGGTCGTCCTCGGTATGTTCATTCCTCAACAGGTGAAAGCACAACCGGAGGATCCGGTCAGGAGGAGAACGGGGAACGTCGTGATCGTGGGGACGCCATGCTATCGGGTGACCGAAGAGGAAATGGTGAGGGTGTGCCAGAATTGGCTTGCCTATGTCGTGTACTACGAAGAGGATGATTGGGCAGGCGATCCGAATCCACAGATCGTGGACACCAACGAGATTGTCCACAACGATACGATTCTGGCCCGGTGCTTCTCCATATCCCCGAGCGGGCATGTCGTTGTGCCCGGGATGAAGGAGTTAGCGCCAATAAAGGCATATTCCGAGGAGTGTGGTCTTGATGTAGATGGGCAGGTCGGATATCCGAGGCTTCTGAGGGATGCTCTCGTGCGCTGGGCGAGGGTGTCCGGTGTTTTTGGGGTTTCAGCCGAGGTCTCCGAGGAAAATGCCTGGGAGACTAGAGTCCCCGGGGGGCAACGCGAGCAGGGCGGTCGTGAGACTCGGGCAGAGGCGGACGAATGGCCTACCTTTCTGCTTGGTCGTGAGGAGTTCGACTCGCTTCTGCATATCGATGCCTTGATTCCATTGGATACGGTGGGGCCGCTGTGCAGCACGCGGTGGCACCAGTACTCTCCGTATAACAATTCCTGCCCGCACCACTGGCCTGTAGGCTGCGTGGCAATCGCTGCAGCACAGGTGATGAGGTACCATGCATGGCCTCCTATGGGCGACGGCAGTCACTGCTACACGAATTGGAATGGTGAGGAGTACTGCGCAGACTTCTCGGATCCCTATGACTGGGCGAATATGCCGGACAGTTGCGACGAGGGATGTTCCCCTGCAGAGGAGAGCGCCTTGGCCGAGCTTTGCAACGAGGTGGGAGTTGCCTTTGAGATGGGCTACACGATTGGTGGGTCCAGTGCTCGCACTTACGATGCTTGCACCGTGTTTCCCACCTATTTCCGATATGACGACTCCATTCACCGTGAAGACCGCATAGACTATGAGACCTGCTACGACTGGTTTGAATTGATACAGCGTGAGATCAATCTGGGAAGGCCGATGATGTACTCCATTGAGTACGATACCACGGACACGACATTCATGCGGCACTCCCTCGTGTGCGACGGCTGGAGTGATTCCCAGAACCGCTATATGTATCACATCAACTATGGCTGGGGCGACGACAAGACCGCCTGGTATGCCATTGACACTATTCGCCACGCTGAGCTCCCAGATAGTGAGTATGTTATCCGGAATATTATCCCGCTCGGTCTTTCGGGGTCTGTGAGTGGCACTATCGGCCCAAACACCTACCACATTTCGGGCGACATCTGGGTGGACCCCGACAGCACTCTGGTCCTTATGTCGGGCACGACTTTTCTCTTTGACGGTCCGTATTCATTCAACATCTACGGGACCCTTTTGGCGGGCGGGCAGGATGGGGATTCGATCATTTTCACTGCCGGTACCAGCTCCTGGTGTGGCTTGCGCTTTTCGGGCTCGGGTAGTTCAGCGTGTTCGCTGGCCTACTGTGTTGTCGAGGAGGCGACGAGGGCGCTGGACAACTTCGGCGGCGTATACTGCTTTGAGTCGTCTCCGGATTTCACACATTGTGTCATCAGGCGCAATGGGGCGTGTTGCCCTGGATTTGATGCAAAGGGCGGTGG
>CAZJAD010000069.1:0-12109 GCA_964543855.1 uncultured Alphaproteobacteria bacterium | reverse complement strand
GAGGCCGACGGCCAGTATGTCATGACGGGTGTTGCCGCTGGGACGCGCACTCTGACGGCGTCGTTGGCGAATTTCGATGATGATGTGATCCTGCTGACCTTGACGCCGTTTCAGGAAATCACCGGCGTGAACTTCACATTGGCTCGCAGCGCACCGCCGCAGGTCGGAGGATTGTGGGGTGCCTGGTCTTATGCGACCGGCTGTGTTGAACTGGGCTGGACCGCTCTGACGGATACGACGGTGCATGAATACTGTATATACAAGACGGATGCGGACGGTTCGACCTTCACGCTCGATACATGTATCAGCTCGGGAGTGGATTTCCACTATGACTGTTTCACGGAACCTGTAGGTGTGTATCAATACTATGTCACCGCCAAGGACAATGGTCCTTCGACTCCTCAGGAGAGCATTCCGTCCAACATACTTCGGGTATCGGTCGGGCCGATGCCTCCATTCTGGCTCACGGGCTCAGGTTATTCGGATACGCGTATCACGCTCGATTGGTTTGGCCCGGACGACTCCCCGATACAGGAGTTCTACTACGATGACGGAACGAGCGAGGCGGGCGGTTTGGGCTTCGGCGATCACGGCTACTACGCGTCTCGTTTCACTTTCGGCGGCCCGGTGACCGTCTATGGCATGCGTTTCTACTGGACGGATCAGGCGGCACCGAGCACTCACAACAAGCTTTATATCTGGGAAGCGGATGCCGGTGCTCCGGGTACGGTGGCACTCGAGATGAGCTCGAGCCAGGCCGGTGGTGCCGACGCATTCGTGGATTACGATCTGGCCACACCGGTCGAGATCACATCGGGTGATTTCTTTGTCGGCGCCTCGCAGTCGAGTGCAATCGACTATCTGGGTCTGGGTGGCGATGACAATACGGAAAGCTTTGTGAACGGCACCTTCTTCTACAGCGTTTCCGGCAGCCCGGGTGACTGGGTCACTTTCGAGTCTGCGATGTTCTACTACACGCCGATGATTCGCGTTCTGGCTGCGGGTCAGGGTGGCCCGGCCGTTTCGGTTGTCGGCGACGATTGGCATCACAGCCAGATGGCCTCGGAGAGCGGGAAGGATCCGGCTTCCGGTGATGTGCTGTGGCTGGCTGCGCCGACGATGTCGCGTGGCGCCGTCGAGCGACCTGTTCCGACCGGTGATTTCGCGGCGGCACTTCGTTATCCGCGGTATGCTCCGGCGATGTCTTCCTGGAACGGGTCGAGTGACAAGTCAGACAACGGGCACTTGGATGAACCGGATTCCTACTATATCTATCGCGATTCGCCGAGTCAGGTTTACCATGTGACTCCGGCGGAATCCACCATGTTTATTGATTATGTCAGTGAGGGCATCCAATACTGCTACTGGGTGACGGCGTACTATGCCGGTGAGCCGGATTCCGAATCGACTCCGACGGACACCTGTTGCGTCGCGGCGAACATGGCACCGGGACCGGTACCGTCCGTCGGTGTTTGGTTTACCGATGTTCCGGAGTGCAGTGTGAGGTTCACCTGGACTGCGCCGACGGCGAACGCCGATGGCAGTCCGCTGATAGATCTCCAGCAGTACCGGGTTTACCTGGATGGCGAAATCGTGACCGATTTGGCTTCGGACATCCTGACCTACGGTGAATATGTGCCGGATGCTGAGGAACCGCATGTCTATGGTATTTCCGCTATGGATGAAGTCCCCAACGCGGGAGTGCCGGTTGAAGTGAATATCCTGTGCGAGGCCATGTGTAACTACTCTTGGATTGAACTGCAGGGTGACCCAAATGCGGTTCAGATCACCGATGTCGGCGACGATTCCAATCTCGGGCCGTATTCGATTGGGTTCCCGTTTGAGTTTTACGGCGAGGACTTCACAGAATTCCGCTTTGCCTCCAACGGGTTCATCACTTTCGAGAGCACGAGTGGGAGTTATGCGAACGATTCCATCCCGACGGCCGCCCAGCCGAATGGCGCAATCTACGCTCTGTGGGATGATCTCGATCCCACTCAGGGCGGAACCTTCTGGTACAAGTACGACGCGGCTGAAGGACGGCTGATCGTGGAGTGGAAGGATGTGCCGTATGTGTCCCTCGCTGGCACGGCGACCTTCGAGATAATCCTGTACAACTATGGTGGAATTCAGTTCCAGTATAACGCTGTCGATCATTTCGAGGGTGCAACCATCGGTGTCGAGAATCAGGATGGAACGGACGCTGTGCTGTACTGCTATAATGGTGACGGTGATTTCTGTCAGCGCAACGGGGGATGTGTCTGCACCGGTTGTGTCATCCCGGGCCACCTGGAGGGGCTCGTCCGCCGGTATCCCGATGGAGCTCCGGTTGCAGGCGCTCTTGTTGAAGTGTTGGCCACGGGGCAGTCGGATGTGTCGGGAGCTGACGGATCCTACGAGATTCTCAATGTCCCGTGTGGGAACCAGGCTGTGAAAGCATCGGCCGCTGGTTACTGTGACGGTCTGGACACGGTAGCAGTTGAGTGCTACACGACAACGACGAAGAACTTCGGTTTGCGGGTTCCGAGAATTCAAGTGGATCCCAGTCCGGTCGTCGTGTATTGCCACAACCAGACGACCTGCACCGACAGCTTCACCATTTCGAACCAAGGTGGCCGCTGCGACCTCGACTTCAGTATCGCGATCGAGGGGGACGATTCCTGGCTGGAAGTCGATCCGGTCAGTGGCAGTGTTCCGCAGAACACGAGTCTGACGGTGTACTTGACCTTCACGCCAGACACGGCCGCTTCGGACCTGGACGCGTTGCTCCGAATCACTCACAACGCTGAGAATTCGCCTTTCCTGCTCTTTGTGGAGCTCAACAATCTGGCGACCGGGATACGGCAGGTTGGCATTCCGGCGGAATTCGCGTTGCATCAGAACTTCCCGAATCCCTTCAATCCGGTGACAACGATCCATTTTGATCTGCCGACGCGTGAGCATGTGCGGCTCGAGATCTTCAATGTTATCGGACAAAAGGTGCGGACGCTGGTGGATGAGCCGATGGTGCCTGGTTATCATGTGGCGACATTTGATGCCAGCCAGTTGCCATCGGGGCTCTATTTCTACCGCATCAACGCCGGCAGCTACGCGGCTCTCAAGAAGATGATGCTTGTCAAGTAAACCCTGTCTTCTTTCATTCGTTGAGGAAGCCCCGCGTCGAGACCGGCGCGGGGTTTTCGTTTGCTTGATTTCTCTCGTGAAAAGGCTTATCTTTGTTTGGATACTTGGAGGGTACAGCCTGTTATGGATATCATTGTTGTTGCTGTGATTGTAGGTGTTGTCGGCGCGGTGGTTGGCGGCCTGGTCGTGCGAGCCGCCTCTCGCAAGGAAGCGCCACAGGACGCCAACCTGCGACTGGCACTGACCGAGAAGTTTCAGGAGTTGGGTGGCCAGCTCAACGAAGCTGATCGGCACTCGCGTGAAGAGCTGCAGAGGACTCTCGGAGATTTGCGGTTGCAGGTCACGAACGAACTTGCCACGGGTCGAAAAGACCAGCGTGATGTGCTCGAGAAAACCTCCAGCGTCCTCGAGGAGAGATTCGAACAACTGCGCGCATCCAGCGAGAAGAAGCTGACGGACATCCAGAACCGAGTGGAACAGAGGCTTTCGGAGACGCTCGACCGGACGGGTCAGACTTTCAAGGAGGTGACGGATCGACTGGCCGACCTGCGCGTGACGAACGAGCGCATCGTCGAGTTTTCGCGCGACCTGAACCGACTCAATGATATTCTGCAGACGCCGAAACTGCGTGGCGAGTTCGGCGAGCTCACACTGGAGAGGATGTTGCAGGAGTGCCTGGCTCCGGAGCAGTACGGGCTCCAGTTCAGTATCGGCAACGACAAAGCCGACGCTGTGATTTTTGGCAATCAGGGGCATTTGGCGATTGACAGCAAGTTTCCGCTCGATAACTGGCGCACGGGGCACAATCCCGACCTGTCCAACGATGAGAAGCAGAAGGCGCTTCGCCAGTTTGGCCGGGATGTGCGCAAGCACATTGACGATATCGCGCAGAAGTACATTCGTCCGCCATTGACTCTGAATTTTGCTGTCATGTTCATTCCCGCCGACAGCGTGCATTACGAGCTTCTGGTTCAATCGGATATTCTTGAACACGCTCGTCGATGCCGTGTTTTTCCGGCTTCACCGACGACATTCTGGGCGCTCTTGCAGGTGACCGTGATTGGTTTTCGAGGGATGAGGATCTCGGAGGAGGCGCAGAAAGTCGCCGCGCTTCTGGATGGTTTGCGTCAGGACCTCGGCAAGTTTCGGGAGGCTTTTCAGAAAGCGTACAAGCAGATCGGCTACGCGCGCGATAACATGGACGATGCGGGCAAGCATCTGGACCGATTCGACGTGACGCTGGATACATTGAGACCCGTCGACAGGGGCGACGGGAGCGGAGGAGACGCCGGCCTGTTGGAGGAACCGGACGCATAGAGTGAGAGACACCTGCCGCGATTCCCCTTGGGAGGGGGATTGGACTGAAATAGAAACAGCCGGCTCAAGAAACGAGCCGGCTGTTTCGGTGATGGGAGGATTGATGAGCCGGTGGTCTTCCCGACTCGTGAAGTGCTAAGCGGATTTCACGAAGTTCTTGACCCACTTGGTCGTGTGAGACTTCGGTCGTTCAATCGGCTCTCCCCACGCTCTCGAGACGACGAGCTGCGAGCACATGCCCATCGCACGCGATACGCTGAAGAGGACCGTGTAGTAGCTGAATTCCTTCATGCCGAAGTGGTAGAGCAGGCACCCGGACGCGGCGTCGACATTGGGCCATGGGTCCTTGATCTTCTGAATCTTTTTCAGCACTTCGGGCACGACCTTGAAGACTTTCGCGACGGTCGCAACCGTCGGATCGTCAGGGGCGACACGCGCGCCGAAAGCGGAGAATGCGTCGAAGCGCGGATCGGTGATGCGCAGGACGGCGTGGCCGTAGCCCGGAATGACCTTGCCACTGTCCAGTGTTTCCTGAGCGAACTCCTCCAGTTGCTTGTCCGTGGGAACGCCCTTGAACTTCTCGTTGACCATCAGAATCCACGCCAGGCATTCCTGATTGGCCAGGCCGTGCAGAGGGCCTGCCAGACCATTCAATCCGGCCGAGACGGCGTAGTAGGCATCCGAGAGCGCCGAGCCGACACAGTGACAAGTATGAGCGGACACATTTCCGCCCTCGTGGTCGCTGTGAAGGACCATATAGAGGCGCATGAGGTTGGCGAATTCTCCGGTTGGATCGGGAAGGCCGAGCATGTGGGCGTAGTTGGCTGCCCAGTCGAGGTCTTTCTTGGGAGCAACACGCGGGCCTTTGTTGAACCGCATGCGGTAGACGCCGGCGGCCAAGGTGGAGATTCCCGCGAGGAGATCCAGGGAATCTTCCAGCGTGGGCTCCCAGTATTCGGTCTTGGTCATGCCTTCGTCGTAGCGCTTGCGGAAGACCGATTCGCGCTCCATCGCGAGGATGCCCATGTCGAGCATGGCCATGGGGTGTGAGTCCTTCGGCAGGGCTTCGAGAGCCTTCCACACATAGTCCGGAACATCGCCGCGCTTCTGCAATTCCTTCTGCAGGTCCGCCGTGTCCTGCTTGGTCGGGAGTTCGCCGGTACAGAGGAGCCAGAAGATTTCTTCGGGCAACTTATCGGTGAGTTCCTTGAGCGGGATGCCGCGGATCACGAGGCCCTTATCGGGCGGGACTTCCGAAGTGTCACAGACCAGGGCCTTGACGCCGCGCATGCCGCCGTAGGCCTGCTGGATGGTGACCTGGGACATGACTTTGTCGCCATGTTCCTTGATGATGCCCCGGATTTCGTTGCGCATACCGGGGATAATTTCAGCGAGTTTGTCGTGCAGACGTGACATGGTCAGCTCCTTTGCGGATAGGTGATTAAGCGAAATATTTCACGTTGTATCTTCTTAACTTACCGGCTGTAAGGCAGCCCTTGGAACCAGTAATATGCGAAATATTTCTCAAAAAGTCAACTCCTTTTTTGCGCCGGTTAAGCACCCCTGATTCGGCCGAATCCGCCAGAGAAATCGCACCTCTGACTGTCTGCTGCTGGCGATGGTGTGGCTCGTTCGAGAGGGGGTGGCGAGCGCGATTCCTATGACAAAGGTAACGGTGCAATGGCTTGACTTTCGCTGTGTGAATCTTTATCTTGATATACTTAAGTGCGAAGCTGATTGTCGGGAGAAGGGGTGAAAGTAGGGCTTGTCGGAGCCGGCTATCTCGGCTCCATTCATGCGAAGCTTCTGGCTGCTACCGGAGACGCCTGGGTGGGCCTTTTCGACACCGACCAGAGCCGTGCGACTGAGGTTGCCAGTGGATTCGGCAAGCGCGCCTTCGGATCGCTCGAGGCGCTGCTGGGGGCGGTGGACGGGATCATCGTCGCCTCGGCGACGAGTTCTCACTATGAAATCGCCAAGAAGGCTCTGGAGCAGGACAAACATGTCTTTCTCGAAAAGCCGATAACGCGCGAGGTAGCTGAAGCTGAAGAGATTGTTGCGCTGGCGAAGAAGAAGGGTCTCGCTTTGCAGGTCGGGCATGTGGAGCGGTTCAACCGGGCGATGCGTGCGCTTGGGCAGAAGGGGCCGCGTCCGCAATTTGTCGAAGCGCACCGGCTCTCTCAGTTCCGTCCACGTGGGACCGATGTGGCGGTTGTGCTCGACCTCATGATTCACGATCTCGACTTGATTTTGGCGCTTTGCCGCGAGTATCCGTCGCGAGTGGAGGCCGTTGGAGTCGCGGTGATTTCCGAAGGCGTGGACATCGCGAACGCGCGTCTGGCTTTTCCGTCGGGAGCGGTGGCTAATGTTACGGCCAGCCGTATCAGCGCCAACCCGATGCGAAAGATGCGTCTGTTCGCCGCTGATTCGTATATCTCCCTTGATTTCGCGAACGGGAGAGCAGAACTCTATCGCCTCGCACGGCCGGGTGAGGAAAAGGTGCCGGGCACGATGGCTTTGGGCGAAATCGAAAAAGCCGCGATCAAGCGGCACATCCTTTATGAAGCTCCGGAAGCGCCTGAGGGCAACGCTATCGAAATGGAGCAGGCGGAGTTTCTACGAGCGATGCGGGACGGCGTTTCGCCCACGGTAACGGGTGATGATGGATTGGCAGCTCTGCGACTCGCCACGGAGATTCTGGACAAGCTGGGCACCGTGGAGGTGCCGACGGGCAGACAGTGAGCGCCACGGAGTAGAATGCCGGTTGCAGCCTCTGGGGAAGTGAGGAGGGCGCAAGACTTCGGACCGACGATCTTCATATCCGCGGGGGAGGCCAGTGGCGATGTGCACGGCGCGGGTGTCGTTGCAGCCTTGCGTCAGCGATTTCCTGATGCAAGATTGTTCGGTATCGGCGGAGACAAGATGGCGGCGGCAGGTGTCGAGTTGCTCGAACACTCGCAGAGCTTGTCTCTGATGGGGTTTGCCGAAGTCGTGCGACATTTGCCGTCTATCTTCCGGCTGCGCGCCACCGTATTGAAGGAAATTGCGCAACGATTGCCGGATTTGCTCATTCTGATTGATTATCCGGGTTTTCATTTCTCGCTTCTGCAAAGAGTCCGGCGGTTGGCACCGTCTCGACGACCGAGAGTTCTTTACTATATCAGTCCACAGGTTTGGGCCTGGCGCGCCGGGAGAGCGAAGCAGCTTGCGGGGCTGGCGGACCATGTCGCTGCCATCTTTCCCTTTGAAACAGGCATCTACGACCAGGTTGGGCTGGCGAGCACTTTCGTCGGTCATCCGCTTCTGGATGAATTGGAGCCGATTCCACCGCGGGGCGAGTTTCTCAACTCTGTTGGCATTGAAGCGGATGATCGAGTTGTCGCGCTATTGCCTGGTTCACGGTTGCAGGAACTGAGGCGGCACCTGCCGGTGATGATCCGTGCGGCGGCCATTCTGCAGCGCTTCGTGCCGGGAGTTCGCTTTGCGCTGGCGGAGGCGCCGACAATCCCTTCGAGTTTCTATGCGGCGCACCTCACAAACCAGATTGCAGCTGTGCGTGGTCAGACCCACGCCCTTCTGGCTCACGCGAATGCCGCCTGGGTGAAGTCCGGCTCCGGCACGGTCGAAGCCGCCTACTTCGGCAATCCGTTTGTTGTTGTCTACAAGACATCGGCGCTGACCTACTGGCTGGGCAAGCGAGTTGTGAAAGTGCCCTATGTGGCGATGGCGAATTTGCTCGCTGGCGAGAAAGTGGTGCCGGAACTCCTGCAACGAAGTGCTACCGCCGAAAGGTTGGCGGCTGAGATTCTTCCTTTTTTGACCAATCCGAAAGCCATTGAGTCCTGCCGAAATCAACTCAAGCGAGTTCGCGAAGAGCTCGGTTCACCCGGAGCCGCCGGACGAGTCGCCGACATCGCCTCCCGACTCATCGCCGAGAGAAAGCAAGTCTCTGGGTAAACGCATCGTCTTTTTCCTGGCAACGCGTTTCGGGCACTGGCTGGCTCGGCTTGCATGCCTGTGGGCGCGGGTCGAGATTGTGAATGCCGAGCCGACGCGAGAGCTCGAGGAGAAAGGCGAACCGGTTCTCTACGCTCTGTGGCACGGGCGCATGCTTGTGCCTGTCTGGTGGCATCGCGGGACGGGGGCCGTGGCCATGGTCTCCCGCCATGAGGATGGCGAGATGGTGTCGCAGCTCATCGCGCGCATGGGCTATTGGACGGTGCGCGGGTCATCGACACGAGGTGGCAGCGCGGCGGCGCGGCACTTGGTCGCGGCCATTCGCAACCGGACCGTGGGGGCGATGATTTGCGACGGGCCTCGCGGCCCGGCTATGGAGATGAAAATCGGCACGCCGTGGATTGCAGCGATGGCCGGGGCCTGGGTGGTTCCGATAACCTGGGCGGGGAATCGCGTGTGGAGATTCGGCAGTTGGGATCGCTTTCAAGTGCCGCAGCCTTTCTCGCGAGCTGTTGTTTTGCTGGATGATCCATTGCCGCCTGTCGAAAAAGACACGGCTGCCATAGAGGAATTTCGTTTGCTGTTGGAACGACGGATGAATGACCTTGTAGAGCGAGCGGAGAAGTATGTGAGAGGACACGCCGGGTGACACGAGCCGACTTACATGTCCATTCGAAGTATTCGGATCAGCCTTCTAACTGGCTCCTGAAACGGATTGGAGCGCCGGAAAGCCTGACGACGCCGCTAAAGGTTTACTCGGCGGCGCGTCGGCGTGGGATGGATTTTGTGACCATTACCGACAACGATACGATTGCGGGCTGTGCCGAGATCGCGCACCTGCCGGGAGTTTTTGTCTCGGCGGGTACAACGGTCGCTTTCCCGGAGGATGGCTGTAAGATCGACATTCTGCTCTACGGCATAACGGAACCGCAACTGAGTGAAGTGCAGGCGCTGCGCTCGAATATCTATGAGGTACGGGATTATCTTCGCGACAAGGGCATTGTCCACGCGGTAGCCGCGCCCCTGGATGTTTTGAGTTCGCGGATGGGCCCGGACCATATTGAGCGGCTGCTGGTTCTGTTTGACTATTTTGAAGGTCTCTCCGGTGGGCGACCGGAACGAAGTGCGATCTTCCTGAAGGTGCTCTTCAAACACCTGACGGAAGAGTTCATGGAGGCACTGGCCGACAAATGGTCTGTTACGCCTTACTCGGACAAGCCTTGGCAGAAAGGTTATGTTGCCGGTTCGTGCGATTACTGTGGCGATTATGTCGGGTTGACCTATGTGCAGTGTCCGGATTGCCGGACATCGGAGGAGTTTCTGCGGCACATCGCGGGGAAGTCGGGTCATCCGGCGGGTGTGGCAGGGAAGACGCTTTCGGTCGCGCATTCGATGTACCGCGTCGCATTTCAGTTTTACCAGAAGACGGTGGCGACGGCCCATGGTAAGCCACCCGACCTTCTTGCTCAGTTTGTGAGCCGTATTTTCCGGCCATCGCCGCCGCGCCGGTTGACCGTCGCACAAAAGGGGCATCGTTTCTGGCAGATGGCGAAACAGCTTGTCGGAATGCAGCGGAAGGCAACTCCGATGGAGCGGCGGCTCGTGCGCGAAGTTGTTCGCGCATGGCGAGAACTGCCGCGTTCCGAGCGTCGGCTTGCCTACGCGGGCGAGGACCTGGCTGCTTTAGATCGCCGACTGTATGCCCTGGCAGGTCATGTATCTGGGCGAGTCACTTACCGGCTGCTGTCTCGCGCTGTCGACGATGTGACGCATGCGCGTTTCCTCGAAGGTCTGCAGATGCTCACGATGCTTCTGCCGGTTGAGTTGGTCATCGCGCCCTACTTCTACGCGTTCGCCGCTCAGAATCGCGACCGGCCGCTTCTGCGGCAGCTTGAAGAGCGCTTCGCACCGAGGTTGGGTTTGCCGGCGAAGACGCGTCGTCGACCAAGCCGCGCCTGGTTCAGCGATACGCTCGTGGATGTCAACGGCGTCTCGCTCACGATTCACAAAATGCTGTCCGCGGCTCGGGAGCAGGGAGAAGATCTGGTGGTTGTCTCCTCCGTTTCAAAGCAGCGAGCTCCGCATGGAGAGGGCTTCCGCAATTTCGAACCGGTCGGAGAATTCGCCATTCCCGATTACGAGCTGCAAAGGCTTGTCATCCCGCCTGTCCTGGAGATGCTGCGAGTCCTCGAGCAGAGTGAATTCACCGAGTACATTATCAGTACGCCCGGGCCGGTTGGGCTCGTGGCCCTGTTGGCTGCGCGGTATTTTCATGTGCCCGTTCGAGGGATCTACCATACCGATTTTCCGCAACATGTGCGCATGATTACTCAGGATGAAAGGCTGGAAGACTGGACCTGGCAGTATATGAAATGGTTTTACGGGCAGTGCGATACGGTTTGGTCACCGTCGAATTTTTACCGCGACCAACTTGTTGATCACGGATTTCCGCCGGATCGGCTTTTCATTTTCAATCGTGGCACGGATCTCGAACTTTTTCATCCCAAGCAGCGCGACGAGCAATTCTGGTCCAAATGGCAGGCGAACGGCGAGGTGAAGATTCTCTATGTGGGAAGAATCTCGCGCGAGAAGAACCTTGATGTTGTGCTCAAGAGTTTTCTGACCGAGGAAGATGTCAAGAAGAAGGCATCGCTTATTCTCGTCGGCGACGGGCCCTATCTCCAAGAGCTGCGGCGCACCTATCGCGACGAGAATATCGCGTTCACGGGATTCCTCAGAGGGCGGTCGCTGGCGCAGGCGTATGCATCGGCGGATGTCTTCGTCTTTCCGTCGACGACCGACACCTATGGGAACGCGGTGCTGGAAGCGCAGGCTTCCGGGTTGCCCGCGATTGTCGCCGACGAGGGTGGCCCGAAGGAGATCATTGCGCTGGATGAGAGCGGTTATGCGTTGCCAGGGCATGACATCGCGGCGTGGAAATCGACGCTGCGAAAGCTCACTCTAAATGATGCCTTGCGCCGCGAGATGAGCGCGAAAGCGCGGGAGCGTGCCGAGAGGCGCGACTGGACCACCGCGTTCAATGAATTCTGGAACGCGGAAACTCCCACAGACACTGTGAACAAGTAGCTCGCGCATTATCGCTGCAGTCATTAGCCTTTTGTGGAGTGGTTTTGGGTGTTCTTGTTGAAAAGCCCGTCGGGTATCGTTCAGCCAACTTGAGCAAGTGGGAATACTCCGGCGCGCTCTACCAGAAGCATCTGGAGCTCTATCTTGATGCGATGTATTCGCTTCTGAAGCGAACGAACGCGCGCCATGTGCTGGACGCGGGCTGTGGTGAGGGCGTTGTCTATCGAGCGATGCAGACGCGGGGGTTCGATGGAGAATGGACGGGCGTTGACCTGTCGGCTGATGCGATTGATTTCGCAAGGCACGAGAGTCCGGAGGCGGAATGGCAGGCAAGCAGTGTCGCCCATTTGCCTTTCCCAGACAACCGCTTCGATCTGGTGCTTTCGTCACAGGTGCTGGAACATCTGACCGCGCCGGAGGAAGCCCTGCGCGAGTTGGCTCGCTGCAGCCAGCAGTGGCTGCTTCTGTCCGTGCCCTATGAGCCGTTGTTTCGATGGTTGACCTGGCTATCGGTTCGTTTTCGCATCGGCGGCGATCCGGGCCATGTCCATCACTGGCGCCCGCGAGAGTTCCGCCATTTTGTCTCACAAGTGGGCCGACTTCACCATTGGGAGCGCACAACGGT
>CAZJAD010000068.1:0-12289 GCA_964543855.1 uncultured Alphaproteobacteria bacterium | reverse complement strand
TGCCGAACTGGGACGAGGTCGGAGTGGATGTGGAGGTGGTTCGGGGGACGCTGCTTTACATCGTGGCGAATAATTCATCAGTACCACCTTACATTGAACCACTGGTGACATGGCGCGAGCGCAAGGGCTACACGGTTGAAGTAGCGGGACCCGATGAGATACCGGGTTCGTGGAGCACGACGTACATTAAGAACTACATTCAGGATCGTTACGACAACGCGGATCCGCCTTTGGAGTTCGTGTGTCTTGTTGGGGATGCCGGTGGCAGCTACAACATCCCAACCTATTCGTCCGGCTATGCTGTAGGAGACTGGCGTTATACGCGCTTGGACGGGACCGATCTGTTGTCGGATGTAGCGTTGGGGCGTATGTGTTACAACACGCTGGGCGAGCTGGAGGTGATTGTCAACAAGACATTCTACTACGAGCGCGAACCGGCACCACCATCGGGAGGGGATGATAATCCGAACTGGTACCTTGGAGGCGCGCTTTGCGCGGGGAGCTCCTATTCAGGGATTTCGACGATTCAGACCTGTCGCTGGGTTCGGGAGCGGCTCTTGGATGTGGGCTACACCAGTTCCAGCATTGATACCCTTTATTATGTCCATGAGTCGGTCAATGCCACCAAGATCAACGATGATATCAATGGAGGGATATCGCTGTGGTGTTACCGGGGTTGGATAGGCGTGAGCGGCTACGGAACCTCGAGTGTGTCCGGCCTGCACAATGGGCGGCGTTTGCCATTCATGATGGTGATTACGTGTTCGACCAATGATTTTGACGGCTATGATGTGTGTGAGGCGTTCTTGAAGACGGGAACGACATCGAATCCGCGGGGGGCCATTGCCGTGATTGGGATGACATCGAGTGCGACGCACACGCGGTTCAACAACTGTGTCATGGGAGGTGCAATTCAGGGGCTTTATCGTCAGGGGATTTATAATCCCGGCGGGATTCTGAACCGGTCGCGAGTGGAGCTTCGCCTTGCTTATCCGCTGGATTCGACCACAGTGGCAGCTTTTTGCCATTATGCGGGCCTCTTAGGGGATCCGGCGTTGGATCTCTTCACGGGCACACCCGAGACCCTGTTCGTAGACAATCCCGCTTCTCTTCCCGTAGGTACAAACACATTGACGCTCACGGTGACCAATGGCAGCGGGCAGCCTGTAGAAGGGGCCTATGTCAATCTGGTGAAGGGGACAGAAGTGTTTGTGGGGGATTGGACGGATGCCAATGGTCAGGTGATTTTGGGCTTTGCGACGACAACAGCGGAGAGTTTGTTTGTCACAGCGAGCAAGCACAATCACCGTCCGGCGATCAACTACACACTGGTGACGACAAGTGGTCGGTATGTATCGCCGGCGACCTCCACCTTTGTCATTGATGATGACAACAATGGGGAGAGTCAGGGCAATGGCGACGGGTTGGCGAATCCGGGGGAGACGGTCGAAGTAGCGGTGTCACTCAGGAACTGGGGAACATCCTCGGCCTATGGCGTGCAGGCGGATCTGAGTGTGACAGATCCGTACGTGGTGAGCATCGGCGATGATGACGAGTATTATGGGACGATTGCGTCAGGCGCGACCGTGGATCCCGCGGATGATTTTGATTTCACGATTGCGGGTTATGCGCCGGATGGCTATGTGATACCGTTTACTTTGACGGCGACGGACAACACGCCGAATACTTGGATCAGTGCGATGCCGATCGTCGTGTCGAATGGGAATCTCGAGTACACGAGTCACGCGTTACTGGGTGTTGGCACAACATTGGATCCGGGAGAGACCGGCGAGATCTGGCTGACATTGCACAATGCGGGGACGCGTGCGACGGGGTCGGGTGCGGTGGCGGAACTTCATTCCGGGAATCCGGCGGTGGAGATCACGGATGCCGTAAGCGCGTTCACATCTTCGAGTCCCGGAGGGAACTGCAACAACTCCGGGGACCCGTTTGGGCTATCGGCGACGATGGGGGCGTTTCCGGGTGAGCGGATTCCGTTGCGCTGCATCTTTCCACTTACCGATGGTTTTGCGGACACGATCTGGTTCAATCTCCGTATAGGCAGTATTGCGTCGTACGCCCCGACGCCACCGGACTCGTATGGTTACTGGGCGTTTGACAATACGGATGTAGCCTACGAAAAGCACCCGACCTATGACTGGGTGGAGATTGACACGCGCTATGGCGGGTCTGGCAGCCAGCTCATCCTCAATGACTACTACGACGAGGAGGATGATGCGATGGCGTACCGGCTGCCTTTTAACTTCAAGTACTACGGAGAGAACTTCACGGACATCGCCATTTGCACGAATGGTTGGATAGCAATGGGGTCTGAGCAGGAAGTGCACACAACATTCCGCAACTGGCACATTCCCGGAGCTTTGGGTCCGTCGGCGATGATCGCGCCATTCTGGGATGACCTTTACCGGATCAGCTACAACGGCTCTTACGGGCGCATTTATGTCCAGAACGATGTGGCGAATCATCGTTTCATCATCGAATGGAGCCGTACGAAGAAGAACAGTAATAACAGCATTCAGACGTTCCAGTGCATTCTCTGTCAGCCGGGCTACCCGGAGACACCCACGGGCGACGGGGAGATTCTCTTCCAGTACATGACCTGCACCAACACCACCGATGTGTCGTCATCGAACAATTATGCGACCGTGGGGATAGAAAACTTGGACGAGACCGATGGCGTGCTCTACAGCTACTGGAATCGGACCAGTCCCAGCATCCCCGGGGCGGCGTCGATGACGAGTGGGCGGGCGATTCTCTTCACGACGCAGAAGGCGCCAGCAAGCGCTCCCAAGGCACCGACGAATCTCACGGCCATCTCCGCCGGAGACACTGTCGAGCTGCGCTGGAACGCCGTGCGCAGAGATATCTACGAGAATCCAATCACCGTGGACGAGTACAACATCTATCGTGACACATCCGCCATGTTCACACCGGACGCGGGGACTTACCTTGGGACGGCGTCGGACACGACTTATCAGGATATCGGCGCGGTCGGAGGCGGCAAGTACTTCTATGTTGTTCAGGCGAATATCTCCGGCCTGCTTTCACCGGCTGGAGGATCGCGACGAGATTAGCAGAAACCGGGCAGAAGTGCTGCTCAACTCCCCGAAGGGACAGGAGTTGATTGCCGCCCTTCCGCCGAGGACATGAGTAACGGGCCCCGGCTCCTTTCCGACGGAGCCGGGGCTTCTCTTTGAGCCCCGCTGAGCTTGACATCGAATCGGATTTCAGTCAGACGACCTGCCGCTCCCCGGCTATGAGCTTGGCGAATCGCTCGGCGGATTCCTCTCGACCGTCGTGAGTGAGAGAGGCATGGGGTCGCCGCAGGAATCGCGTTTTTCGGCCGTGTTCTCGACCGCGAACCTGTAACATATTGTAAAGAGATTAGTTGCGGCGGCGCAGAGAGAGTGCGTCCCCCCCAGCTTTCCGTTGAAAAATTGGGAAAAATTGTTATTTTTATATCGGATAAGCAGGCAACTCGCCGCCCGGTGGCAAGTTCAGGATTGCGCCAGATTGGAGCGGGCGGGGGGCATTGTATTCGATTCTCTGGAATCGATTGAAGGCAGAGCTGCACGGGGGATTCGGAGGTTCAGCGGATGAAGATCAGGTCGCTTCTTTTTGGATTGGCATTGGTGGGGTGTGCAGGGGCCGGTAGCGGAGCTTGGGTCGAGGTTGTTTCACCCATTGCCGACCAGGTGCCGACAGTTGAGATCCGCAGTGCCGGCACAGATGCTTGGGAGATGGATGTCTCGATTCCGGGCTTCGTCATCGAGTCGTTCGATGATGAGGGCACGATTTACGACAGGGTGAGTCTGCCGAACGAAATGATGGCTGGAGGTGATGGCGAAGCGGACCTGCCGATTATCTCGCGCGTCATCGCGCTGAGATCGGCTGGCGATCCGGAGATTGAGGTCGTGTCTGAGGAATGGATGGAGTTGGAGGATACTTACAGCCTGGCGCTGAACGAGGATGAAAGGGGATCCCATAAACGCGCGGCTGCCTATTCATCGCGGAATGAATATTTGCCTCAAGTTCCCTTCGGCGTTTCACAGCGCCAGGTTCTGGGTGGGGTTTCGCTGGCGGTGGTCCATATTCCTGCTGCCAAGTACAATCCGGCTCAAGGGAGACTGAAAGTACTCCGGAGTGTTCAGATTCAGGTTCATGAAAGCGGGCCGCCGATCAGCTATGATCGTCCGATTACGGAGACAACCGCCGGCCTGTTGCGCGCCATGGTGCCGAACTGGGATGAGATCGCTGCAGATGTGGAGGTTGTGAAAGGAACCTTGCTTTACATCGTAGCGAGCAACTCAATTATTCCGCCATACCTTGAACCGCTGGTGACATGGCGCACGCGCAAGGGTTACACCGTGGAGGTCGCGGGACCGGATGAGATACCGGGCTCGTGGACGACATCCTATATCAGGAGCTACATTCAGGATCGCTACAACAATGCGGATCCTCCCTTGGAGTTCGTGTGTCTGGTCGGCGATGCGGACGGCAGCTACTCCATTCCCGCTTTCATGAGGACAGGATTCTGGTATGGGGACACGGGGCCGGGCGACTGGGACTACAGTCGCCTGGACGGCTACGACATGTTGTCGGATGTCGCTGTCGGCCGTTTCTGCTTCAACAGCACGACCGAGCTCCAGGTCCTGGTGAACAAGACTCTTGTCTACGAGCGTGACCCTGCTCCTCCTTCCGGCGCCAGCAACCCGAGCTGGTTCAAGGGAGCCGGGCTCCTCGCCGGCAATAATGACTGGAATAACTCGGGGATCTCGACGGTTCAGTTGATGCGCTGGACCCGCGAGCGGCTGCTCGAAAATGGCTACACGAGCTCCAGTATTGATACCGTGTACTACATTCACGAAACGGTCACAGCCTACGACATCAACAACACAATCAATTCCGGTATCTCGTTCTACTGCTACCGTGGCGAAGGGTACATGAGCGATTACAGTTCAGGCGACATGTCGGGTCTGACGAACGGACGGCGCATGCCGTTCATGATCGTGATCACGTGTGCCACAAACGAGTATGACGGAGACAGTGGGACATCTTCTATCTGTGAGCATCTTGTGAAGGCGGGCACCGTGTCCAATCCGAAGGGGGCTATCGGCGCCGTTGGAACCTCCACAATTGAAACACGGACGCGCTACAACAACTGCGTGTCGGCCGGCATCGTCCAGGGACTTCTGCGAGAAGGGATTCACACGATGGGCGGCGCTCTGAGCCGTTCAAGGTTAGAGCTTGCCATCAATTATCCGGTCGATTCGGCGGAAGCTGGGTTTTTCTGCCACATTTCGACGCTGCTCGGTGATCCGGCCGTGGATGTCTTCACCGATACGCCGGAGACACTCTTCGTGGACAATCCCGGTTCGGTTCCCGTCGGCACGAATACTCTAACCCTGAATGTGACCAACGGGAGGAGTCAGCCTGTCGCGGATGCTTATGTCAATCTGGTGAAAGGGGATGAGGTTTTCGTCGGGGATTGGACTGATGGAAACGGTCGGGTCATTCTGAATTTCGCAACCACGATGGCCGACAGTCTTTTCGTGACGGCGACGAAGCACAACTGCCGTCCGGCGATCACCCATACCATGGTGACATCGAGTGCCCGGTTCGTTTCACCGGCCTCCTCCGTTTTCGTTCTCGATGATGATGATAGCGGTGAGAGTCACGGCGACGGAAATGAAGTGGCGAATCCCGGTGAGACCATCGAGTTGGCCGTGTCGCTCCGGAACTGGGGGACATCCTCGGCCTACGGGGTACACGCGGAGCTCAGTGGGACAGATCCATTCATAGCGAGCATTGGAGACAACTACGAGTATTATGGGACGATTGCGTCGGGAGCGGAGGTGGATCCTCCGGATGATTTCAATTTCACGATTGCGGACTATGCTCCGGACGGCCATGTCCTGCAGTACACATTGACGGTGACGGACAACACACCGGAGAGCTGGATTAGTTCCGTTCCAATTGTCGTTTCCAACGCCAATTTCGAGTATGCCAAGTATACATTGACGGATGTGGGAAATTCAATTCTGGACCCGGGCGAGAGCGGTGGGATTTGGCTGCGACTGAACAATGTGGGGACGCGCCGGACTGAAGACAGCACGGTCGCTGTGCTGCATTCGGGAAATCCGGTCGTGACGGTCACGGACAACATTGGCACTTTTGACGCGTCCACGCCCGGCAGCAATTGCAGCAATCAGGCGGATCCCTTCGGTATCGCCGCCTCCAGCAGCGCGATACCCGGCGATCGCGCACCCATGACCTGCATCTTTCCATTGGCGAATGGTTTTACGGACACGCTGAGGTTCATTGTTACGATCGGCAGCGTTGCGCCGACTTTCCCGTCCCCGCCCGACGCCTATGGCTACTGGGCTTTCGACAACGCCGATATTACGTTCGATAAACACCCGACCTACGACTGGGTCGAGATTGACACGCGCTACGGAGGGTCCGGCACTCAGCTCAACATCAACGATTATAGTTACGAGGATGACGCGACCAGGGTGGTCACTCTGCCGTTCACTTTTCGGTATTACGGCCAGGAGTTCACCCAAATCAGCGTCTGCTCGAATGGCTGGATTGCTATGGGGGCGGACCAAGTGCAGCAAACCGGCTTCCGCAACTGGCATATCCCCGCTGCCCTCGGTCCAGAAGGCATGATTGCGCCGTTCTGGGATGACCTGTACCGGATAAGCTACAATGGTTCCTACGGTCGGATCTATTACGATCACGACACCGCCAACCACCGGTTCATTATCGAATGGAGCCGGGTTCGCAAGTACAATGGGAGTTCAAATCCGACCCTGACTTTCGAGTGCATCCTGTACGAACCGGGCTATCCTGTAACACCGACGGGAGATGGTGAGATTCTCTTTCAGTATCATACCTGCACCAATACCATAGATGAGTCCGATTGGTGGCCGACATCGAACGATTACGCAACGGTCGGGATTGAGAATCTGGACGAATCGGATGGAGTGCTTTACAGCTATTTCAATCTGACAAGTCCTTTTATCCCCGGAGCCTCGTCGATGACCAGCGGGAAGGCGATTCTCTTCACAACGCAGAAGGCCTTGACGACGGCTCCCAAGGCTCCGGCGAATCTGATCGCTTATCGTTCGGGCGATGACATCGAGCTCCATTGGAATGCGGTTCACGAAGACATCTATGAGAATCCCATCACGGTCGATGAGTACAACATTTACCGTGACCTGTCGGCCTCCTTCGCGCCGGACGCTGGTACTTATTTGGCCACGACATCGGATACGACTTACCAGGATGTCGGTGCGGCTGGAGACGCGAAGTATTTCTATGTGGTTCAGGCGAGCCTGTCTGGATCGCTTTCACCATTTGATGGGGTGAAGCGTCAACCCGCCAGACATCACTGATCATTTGATCGCAGCAGAAACGAGGCAGCCCCGGCTCGGTCAGCGAGTCGGGGCTTCTTTTGTCCCACAGAATCTTCTTTGTCACGAAATGAAAAAGCCGCCGTGAAAGAAATCAGGCGGCTTGCAGAACACGAGCGAGAACGAAGCTTAGCGGACTTCTTTGTGAAGCGTATGTCGTTTCAGGTACGGATTGTATTTCATGATCTCCAGGCGCTCGGGATGAGTCCGGCGGTTCTTCGTCGTCGCATAGCGCGACGGCGGCACGCCGAGCTTGCGCGCCTCGGTGCATTCAACGGTTATCTTGATCCGTCCTTCTTTTGCTTTCTTGGCCATGAGGTCACTCTCCTATGACTTCGGCCGCAGTTTCGCTGGCAGGCCCTTCCGATCAATGGTCTTGATGGCCCGCGCACTGAGCCGCAGGCGCACCCATCGACCGCTGATTGGATCGAAAATCCGTTTGGTATGCAGATTGGGCCCCTGCCATTTCCGCGTTCGATTGTTCGCGTGGGAAACATTATTGGCGCGGTTGCGCCGAGTTCCCAGCATTGCACATCGTCTTGCCATATCAATCTCCCGTGATTCGCTTGAGATCAAAGCGCTCGCGGCTTAGTACGTGTCCGCGTCCGTCATGAAGGGGAGCATGGCCAAGTGGCGTGCGCGCTTGATCGCGCGAGTCACCTGCCGCTGCTGAGCCGTCGACAGCCGAGTGATGCGTCGGGGCAGCAGTTTCCCCTGAGGACTGATGAAGCGCTGCAGCAGCTTCACATCCTTGAAATCCACGAAGTCAACGCCGTGTTCATCCAGGTAAGACGGCTTGCGCTGATAGGTCATCGGTCTCAAGCGCATGGAGCGGGGTATCCTTCTCTTTGATGTCCCAATTGGAGCGTTTTCGAAAGTCTAAATATACCAAAAATTCCCCAACAAGTCAATACCCGCCCTTCGGGTCCCTCTCACCACATTGATTCCCGATAATCTCGCCCTCTTTTCGCTCTACCTGCTATACGATGGGCCATAGCAACAAAGGTGCCAACAAGCAATTTGTGAATAATTTCCCATAAATTCCACCAATGTTATTGTCCCGCCTTGACTTCCGACTCAATACTGTAAATCATTATTTAAGAAGCAGTTACTTTCCAGCCAACCTCAAACCCTTGATTTCAAACGGCATGAGCAGACCGAATTTTTCTTCAAATCCCCTTGACTATCTGAATAGGGTGAGTTATATTGATGCGCCACTACATCTTGTGGTGGGCCTACTGCCACCCCTTACCCGTCGTGGTTCGCCAAGAGAGGCGTCCAAGATCGGGGGACAGGGCGCCGAGGGCGAATCCCTCAGACTCTTTTCAACCAGAGAAAGCCTTGTGAAACCTGCCGCGGCCGGGTCTTCTGGATGATTTGGGCGGGATCCAACCCGGAGCATCGGAGGATTTCTCTCTCTAAGAGCTTGAGGGAAAGAGGAATCGGCATGTGCAACGCAACTCCACCGAACTTTTCTTAACCTCCCGAGGTTCTGCCTGTGCATTTTGAGCGCCGCTTCACGCAGAAAGACAAAGATCCCTTCGAAAGCATCAACTTCGTGGCCTGGAACTCCAGGATGACGGACCTTGACGGGTCCGTTATCTTCGAGGCTCGCGGCATCATGGCCCCTGATTCCTGGTCTCAGGTTGCCGTGGACATCCTGGCCCAGAAGTATTTCCGCAAGGCGGGGGTTCCAGCGCGAACGCATCCAGTGCCGGAGGAAGGTGTCCCGACCTGGCTGCAGCGCCGCGAACCTGACAAGAAGGCGCTCGAGAAGCTACCCGAAGATCAGCGATACGGTGGCGAGCGTGATGCTCGCGAAGTTTTCCGGCGACTGGCGGGATGTTGGACCTATTGGGGATGGAAACACGGCTACTTTGACGACGCCGCGGACGCACGGGTGTTCTTTGACGAGCTATGCTACATGCTCGCGATGCAGATGGCAGCACCGAACAGCCCCCAGTGGTTCAACACGGGCCTGCACTGGGCCTACGGCATCACCGGTCGTGCTCAAGGCCACTACTACTGCGATCCGGATACCGGCGCGGTACATGAATCACTGAGTGCCTACGAACATCCCCAGCCCCACGCCTGCTTCATTCAATCTCTCGACGATGACTTGGTGAGCTCCGGCGGCATCATGGACCTTTGGGTGCGTGAAGCCCGCCTGTTCAAGTACGGTTCGGGAACAGGAACGAATTTCTCGAAACTGCGAGCCGAAGACGAACCGCTCTCGGGCGGGGGCAGATCGTCCGGACTGATGAGTTTCTTGAAGATCGGAGACCGGGCGGCGGGCGCGATCAAGTCGGGAGGAACAACACGCCGGGCGGCCAAGATGGTGACCGTGGACATCGATCATCCCGACATTGAGCAATACATCAACTGGAAGGTCACCGAGGAACGCAAGGTCGCAGCTCTCATTTCAGGGTCCAGGATTTGTGCGAAGCATCTGAAAGCTGTAATGAAAGCCTGTGGGCCGACTCATGCGCACGAAAATGGTGACCGTTTCGATGTGCGCCGCAATCCCCGCCTGGCCGAGGCTGTTCTGGCGGCCCGCGTCGCCTTTGTCCCCGAAGGCTACATCCATCGTGTTGTGCAACTGGCCCGCCAGGGCTTTACAGACCTCGAATTTGAAATCTACAATGCCGACTGGGACTCCCAGGCCTATATGACGGTATCCGGCCAGAACTCAAACAACTCGGTGCGTGTTCCCAATGCCTTTTTGGAGGCGGTTGACAAAGGAAGTCCGTGGAACCTGGTGTGCCGCACGGACGGCAAAGTCGCCAAGACAGTTCCGGCACGAGATCTCTGGCGTCAAATCGCCGAGGCGGCGTGGGCGTGTGCGGACCCGGGCATTCAATACGACACCACAATCAATGAATGGCATACCTGTCCCAACGATGGCCGCATCAACGCCTCGAATCCCTGCTCGGAATACATGTTCTTGGACAATACTGCGTGCAATCTGGCGTCGTTGAACCTTACGGAGTTTCTCGATCCGAAGACAGGGACTTTCGACATCGAAAGGTTCAAACATGCCACGCGGCTCTGGACAGTGGTTCTGGATATTTCCGTGCTCATGGCACAGTTCCCGAGCCGTGAGATCGCGGCGCGTTCCTTCGAGTACCGGACTCTGGGGCTGGGATATGCGAATCTTGGTTCCCTCTTCATGGTTCTCGGTATTCCCTATGATTCTCCGGAGGCGTTGAGTCTCTGTGGCGCGGTGACGGCAATCATGACCGGCCATGCCTACACGGTCTCGGCCGAGATGGCCCAGGCGCTGGGTTCGTTTCCCGGCTTCAGTCGCAATAGTGACGCCATGCTGAGAGTCATTCGGAATCACCGGCGGGCTGCCTACAATGCGCCTCCGCAGGAGTATGAGGGGCTGTCTGTGTCGCCCCAAGGCATCGATCCGGCCTACTGCGCGCCCTATCTCCTGTCGGCTGCCTGTGAGGCTTGGGATCAAGCCTTGGCGCAGGGTGAGCGTTTCGGTTTCCGCAATGCCCAGACGACTGCCATTGCCCCAACCGGGACCATCGGCCTGCTGATGGATTGCGACACCACGGGGATTGAACCGGACTTCGCCCTTGTCAAGTACAAGAAGCTCGCGGGTGGCGGATATTTCAGAATCATCAACGGATCGGTACCGCTTGCCCTTCAGAGGCTGGGTTATCCCGAAGATCAGGTCCAGCAGATTGTCCAGTACGGCTCAGGCACCGGCTCGCTCGAAGGTGCACCGTACATCAACCCTGAGACGCTGAAAGCCAAGGGTTTCGACAACGACGCGCTTCGGAAGGTCGAGGCGACCCTGAAATCGGCTTTCGACATCAGCTTCGCCTTCCTGCCGCAGGTACTGGGCGAGGATTGGGTGAAGGAGAAATTGGGGATCGGCCGCGAAAGACTGGAGGCAGCCAGCGGTGATCTCTTGCGAGCGCTCGGGTTCAGTCGGGAGCAGTGTCGAATGGCGAGTGACTATGTCTGCGGCCGGATGACTCTTGAAGGAGCACCGAATCTCTCGCCGGACCACCTGCCGGTTTTTGATTGTGCGCACAAATGCGGAGCGTATGGCCAGCGCCATATTGAATCCGCGGCCCATTTGAGGATGATGGCGGCCGCTCAACCCTTCGTCTCGGGAGCCATCTCCAAGACCATTAACCTGCCGAGCAGCGCGACCATCGAGGAAATCGAGGATATTTTCTTCGATAGCTGGAGGATGATGTTGAAGGCGGCGGCGGTTTATCGCGATGGATCCAAGCTCAGCCAGCCGCTCAGCCACATCGCCGCGGCGGATTTGGCTGCCGCCCGGGAGATGGAAGCGCGTGAGGAAATCGAGCCGGCCAAAGAGGCGGCGGAAACGATCGTGCATCACATCATCGCCCAGCGCCATCGCCTGCCTCATCGCCGGGGTGGTTACACGCAGAAGGCGAGCATCGGCGGGCACAAGATTTACCTGCGCACCGGCGAATACGAAGACGGAGAGCTTGGAGAAATCTTCCTGGACATGCACCGGGAAGGAGCCGCGTTCCGCAGCCTGATGAATTGCTTTGCCATCGCCATTTCGCTCGGCCTTCAGCATGGCGTGCCGCTTGAAGAGTTCGTGGATGCCTTTGTTTTCACACGGTTCGAGCCGAACGGTTTCGTCACCGGCAATCCGCACATCAAGCACGCGACTTCCGTCATCGACTACATCTTCCGAGAGTTGGCCATCACCTACCTCGCGCGTCATGACCTCGCGCAGGTGGAAACAAGCTCCGAGGACGCGCGCGGCGATACGGTGACAGATCCCCTGGCGCGAGCGGCTCCGCGTTCGAACCATCTCAAGCCGCCGTTTGAGGAGCCGGGGAAGAACG
>CAZJAD010000067.1:10272-12398 GCA_964543855.1 uncultured Alphaproteobacteria bacterium | reverse complement strand
GGGCCGACGGGACTCGAACCCGCGACCTCCAACGTGACAGGCTGGCGTTCTAACCAAACTGAACTACGACCCCGCGTCTTGTTACGGCAGGGTTACGAACCCTGCTCGGCGATAATTATGGGTTGGGAACCCACCTCGGCGATATATTGGCGGGCATGGCACGCCATGCCCCTACGGCATTTCTATCTGATTCTGGCGGACACGGCACGCCGTGTCCCTACATGAATGCTTTCGCCGCGTGGGCGATGACGGATTCGAACCGCCGACTTCCTGCGTGTAAAGCAGGCGCTCTGGACCAACTGAGCTAATCGCCCGAACGGGAAGAGTCAGTCAGCGAACCGCGAGAACTGACTGCGCCCGGCCGACAGCTCTCTATCCGTGACTGGCCTTCGACTTCGGTTCCCTCAGCAGAATGGATACCGGGATCACCACGCAGTAACCCAGAACCAACAGGATGGGCGCCAGGGTCAGCGACACAAACCCATCCCACGGCCGCTGCCCCAGGCAAATGTAGCCAATGACGACCAGGACCAGCCCGATCCCCAGTCCGATGTAGTTGATGCGCGTGAAAGGCAACCTGAAGGCCGGGGCTGCCGCCTTTTTCTTGCGCCCTTTCGGAGCCGGACGAGCCTGCGCTTTCGGTGATGCCACTGGATTCCTCTACTTTCCTAAAAATATAAATTTACAAACATTTTGCCACTTTGTCAAGCGCTTCGGCTGGCCCTCGACAGGCCTCCATCTCTCCCAGCGCCACCGCCGCTGAATCCCTCACGAGCCTTTCCCATTTCGTGGCTGAGCCAGATAGACGAGTGGTAAACTGACAACGGCAACGGCCATCTTGATAACATACTGGCCGACCATAAGGCCCAGAATCGGGAAGACACCAGCGAACGCAATCGTAATGAACAGAACGCTGTCCACGAGCGTCGACACCGCGTTGGAAGTAATCACACGCAGCCACGGCTTGGCTCCCCATCGGAGAACGACGAGATGGTAGATTTCACGATCCGTGAAGGAACTGACCAAATACGCCAGGAGGCTCGCCACGACAATCCGCGGTGTCGAACCTAACACAGACGAAAAAGCTTCCGCATTTCCATAGAACTTCGCGGCCGGCAGCGATACCGCGAACCACATGTACAGAGCGAGAAGGGCATTGGCTGCAAATCCCGCCCAGATAACAGCACGCAGCCGCTGGTAGCCCAATTCACGATGGAGAACATCCAGAAGCGTGAAGGTTACCGCATAGAGAAAAATCGCGGCAGGCGCGACAATCGGCCCGATCTGGACGGGCTTGGCAGCCGTGACATTGGAGATAATCTCGCAGGCGATGTAGATGCCAATCCAAAGGGTCGTCAATCGAATACCCCTCTGGCTCGACGGGCCACAAAAAATGTACAGTTCGTATTAGCTGCAGGAGGAGATGTCAGCGCTTACGCGGTCGGATGTCCTGCTTCAGCGGTTTCAAGTATTCCGTCTGAACGCGCGCCGTGATGCCGCCACGGACATTGAACTCGCCGACAACTTCCATCCATCGCGGACGACAGAAGCGCACGAGATCATCCAGTATCAGGTTCACCACGGCCTCGTAATAGACTCCAGCATTGCGGAACGCCAGAAAATAGTACTTGAGCGATTTCAATTCGAGGCAGAGCTTGTCCGGCGTATAGCAAACGATAATCGTGCCGAAATCCGGCAAGCCCGTCACAGGACAGACGGAGGTGAACTCTGGATTCTCGAAGCGAATCGTATAGTCGCGATCCGGATTCGGATTGGAAAAAGTGATGACCTCCGGCCTTGCCGGCATCTCCTTCTTTGCGGACTTTTTGGGTGACTTCATCTCACTCCAAGAACAGATATTCGGGTGGGATCATTGGAATTGGCGCCCCCGGCTGACTGCTGATGCGCCGGAGATACTCCAACTCGTAGTCCGTTCTGTCTTCAACCGTATCCTTCGCCAACCATCCAAGAGGCCCGCTTTTCTTGAAGAGGGCATCGAAGTTGATAAACTTTCTCTTTGGATACTCGACGATTTCGACATGTCGCTTGGGCGAGATTCCGGCTCGTTCGCGCGCCAGATTCAAGGCGTCCTCCAGCCCTCCAATACGGTCAACGAGTTTGAGCTC
>CAZJAD010000067.1:7348-10172 GCA_964543855.1 uncultured Alphaproteobacteria bacterium | reverse complement strand
TGTCTCCGAAGCCGTCATTGTAGAGCCAGCCGCCAATCACTCCAATGGATGCGGTGATCGTGTAGGGAGAAACGAAGATTTCATCGGCGCTCATGCTGATCCAGTAGCCGCCCGAAGCGGCTACATTTCCCTGTGTCACAATGATGGGTTTCTCCTCGGATACTTCTTTCACTTGCGCATCTACGAGATCCGAAGGCAATGCGTCGCCGCCGGGAGAATCCGCTCGTAGAACGACGGCCTCGACGCGTTTGTCTTTGGCCAGTTTTGAAAGGACGCGCGATGTGTAACGCCCGCGAATGCCGGTTTCGAGGTCACAGGAACCGAGGGCATAAACCAGCGCGATGCGGGGTGGTTCACTCCACTCATCGCGAACAGCCCGCTTCTCCGAGAGCGAGGCATAGGAGGCGAAATGAACGCCTGTCTTCCCTGTAACTTCTTCGGCGAGGTCTCTTGCTTTGTCCCAGCGCGCTACGGTGTCCACGAGGCCGAACTTCACCGCTTCATCCGGGAGAAAGAGTACCTCATGGTTGACAAGGCTGTCAAACTTCGCGCGGGTCATCGCTCGTGACGCCACGATATCCTTGGCGTACTCTTCATAGGTATCCCGAATGAGTTCGTCCCGCTGCTCTCTGTCCGCTTCCGAGAATTTGTCACGAGAGATAGACTCAAAAGCGGATTTGTATTTGAAATACCTCCATTCATCGACGCCAATGCCGATCTTGTCGAAAAAGTGTTTCCAGAAAGTCCGTCCCATATTGAAACCCGGCAACATGAGCATCCCGACGGGGTCCATCCAGATTTTGTCACCGACCGACGCCAGATAGTACTCCCACATGCCGCCGCGTTCCAAATAGACAATGACTTTCTTGCCACTCTCCTTGAAGTCGATGAGCTTTTCGCGCAACTCCCAGATAAGCTCGGGACCACTGATCCAGCCCCACCCGCTGGAAAAGTCGGCCAGATTCAGCGCAATGCCTCCGATCTGTGGGTCGTTTTTCGCCTCTTCGATCTGTTGAATCAGGTCAATCAAGGCATGCTTCTGCTCATCAAGGTACTTGGCTTTCTGATAGGCCAGACTCCCTTTCATATTCATCTTGAGAAAGGTGCTGCGGGGCCTGAAGAGAGACTCTGTGGCAAGGCCACTCACCAATGGACCGTAACGCACGAGGTAACTGGTTGCTGTCCGTTCGTTGTCCTCGTCATAGTGAGGAATCACGTGAAACCCCAGCCTCTGTAACGTTAGCCCGAGGCGAAGGCTGTAGCTCCTCGTCCGGTCATCGGGTTCATTCAGCTCTTCGGTCTTGAATGCCAGCCGGACTCCGGCCAGCGGCTCCATTTCAATTCCGATCCCCCAATCGACATCGTCCCACCGATCGAGTTTGTTGAACGACACATCTCCAAAGAGCGTGGCGAATGGCGTCCCGAAGGGCCGCAATCCCATGTCCGCCATCCCTCGCCGTTCCGGATGGCTGAGCGCGAAAGTCGCAGCAGCACCCAGGGATGCATGTCGGCACGGTCGCCACATGGCGCCAGCGGTCAGCAAATTGTCGCGCCGATCCCGGGTTTCGTCTCCCCGCGAAAAAGTGTAAGCGATACCGAAAGAAGTCTCTCTGTCTCCACCAGCTAAGGCAAACTGATAATCCGTAATACCAGCCATTCCCGATGGAGATACTAAGGAGGAGTCGTTCGTATGGCGCATGCTGAAACCAAAACCACCGCCGCCGAGGAAGAGCCCCCAATTGTCGAGGTATTCCTCACGAAGACTCCGATCGTTCCAGGCAAATGCCAGTTCGCCGCGCTTCATCATCGCCCAAACCGCCGGGTTGAAGTAGGCCCCGGCTGCTCCACCAACAGCCCCCGGTGTGCCAGCCAGGAATCGGGACTCGACAGCATAATCGGGGATGTGCACACCACCGCTCTGGCCTAATCCCGCCAAAGGTATAACCGCAGCAAGTAAGACAACTCCAATCCGAGTTCTCACCATTCCTTCACAACCTCCAGTTGGACACTGAGAATACTATCTTCAAACCGGTATGTTTCTTTGCAGGCTCAATCTATGCATGCATGCTACGGAGCGCCAAGATACTTGACTTGCTCTAACGCACAGACTGAGTCTCCACGAGAATCGGGACAACCTCGTCGATACGCACCCAGGCCGCATCAATGCCTACTTTGACACCTTCAGAAGTGGAACCGAGGTAGGTCAGGGGAGTATGCAGGAAGTCTGCCGGTTGAATCTGACCACGCATAGGAATTTCGACACGGGCAAAACAAGGTTCCTCCGCACAGTCCCACAGGCGACTCTGCCACACATGGCCATACTCCTTCCACGCATCGGAGGAAACGAAGCCTTCTACCGGGCGGGGCACGGCCACCTCGTACCAATCCCCTTCCTCCCACCATATCCGGGTCGAAACACCCGGCGGGAGAGTGTCGAATGGAACCTCGCGAAACTCTCCGCGGAGTGCCGCATCGAAAATCCGGAGGCTGAGACCTACGGGCGCGCGGGAAGCCACGGCCAATGTCGCATAGTTGAGCACCGGCCGCCCCGATCGCCAGAGTGATATGCCTTGATCGGTACTGAAGAAAAGTGAATCTCCCTGGCGGACAATATCGAGCACTGAGTCACCGGCAATTCCCTCCGCCTGAATATTCATCTCAGAGAAGTGCCCGGAGTTCCTCTCATAGAGATATGTCCGGGAAGCTGTACCCTTTTCAGAATCAGATGCGTAGAGCACAAGAATAGAATCGCGAAGAGTCGTGATCCTGCGGGGCCTGTACGGGCCAATTTCTGCACTGTAGATTCGAACGAACTTCTCGGTCT
>CAZJAD010000067.1:5489-7248 GCA_964543855.1 uncultured Alphaproteobacteria bacterium | reverse complement strand
AGAATCAGGACATTCGTCAGCCAGCCGTGACCCAGAGACCAGCCAAGGAACCCACCAACGGCTGCCATGAGAACAACCGTGATGAACAGCCGAATGACGCCGGGCACATGCTCGTGCTTTCGCGTCAACAGATGGCACGCAATGTAATAGAGGAAAGCCTGAACAACATAATACAGAAGTGCTTTCATCTCCACGCTCCAGAGTGTAAGAGACCCGAGTCTGCGGTTATCAGAAAAATGCCGTGGACGCCCTTACTTCATGAAGACAAGCCGCGTCAATGCACTTCCTGACGCGCCCGTCACTCGGGCAATGTAAATCCCTGTTGCCAGTGACACCGGTTCGAAAGTGAGTTCGGACAAGCCGGAGATATGAATGGGTTGAGTGCTGACTCTCCTGCCGGTCACATCAAATACCTCAAAGGTGTGCCATCCATTCTTCGCACCGACAACTTTCAGCCTGACCGAGGTGTTGAATGGATTCGGATAGGCCGAAATTTGAAAGCCCGAAGGAGCAGGGTGCCAACGCGGCTCCTCGACAGAGGAAACCGGATCGTATCCCACGATGGTGACACCGTCAGCGGTGGCGACGACGGCCAGATCCTGCGAATCGACGATCCCGGTATCGATGCGCCGGACTTCAGCTCCGACACTGACCGAGCCCACTTGATCAGGCGGCATTTCTGTTTCATCAAGGTGGATGACATCTCCGTTCGCCAATCCGACAAGGCTCTCGTAGCCCCTTCCTTGGCTGACAGCGCGTATGGCGGCTGCGGCTTCGAAAGCTCCCGCTTGGCCGAGTGGACTCGCTCTCAATGTGTATACTGTCGCACTGCGGGCCGCATCGACATAAGGCGCCGAATAGGCGACCGGAGTGGCGGGCTGACCCGCCCCAAACTGCGAACGCCACTGCGGATGGGCAGGATCGGTGATGTCGAGTTCGATGATGCCGTTCGTGCTCCCTCCAACATAAACGCGATGAGCAGACCAATGCAACGCGACGGAATTGGCCGCGTGGGCATAACTCCCTAGTACATGTGGCGTCGATGGATTCCGCACACCCACGATAACGACCGCCGTGCCTATTGCCACGGCGAGGATCGTGTCTTCCACGGCAACATCAAGACACGCACCGGTCAGCGAAGTTGTATGGACCCAATAAGGTGCTCGGGGATTGGACACATTCACGACAGCGAAACCGTTGGCACCCCCTGCGCAATAGGCGAAATCCCCCTGAACATCAACGGCCTGCAGCGTCATACCCAGTTCCAATTGACCCAAGGTCGAAGGAAAACGCGGCCGGGCGATTGAGACCGCTGTCAAATTCGTGTTGCCCACAGCGAAAGCGACCGTGTCCTGTACCGCCACGCCTCTGCGATTGGACAAAGCAAGGGACCCCAGCACTTCCATTCCGTGAATGGGTGTGAGGGTGAGTTGGCATGCCAGCAGAAAAACTGCTCCCGCCGACACCCGGCGAAATCTTCCTCGATTTTCACGGCCACACTGCATGTCTATGTCCCTCCACATCTGCTGACAACCATGGCCCATCCCACTGTTTGTTTTCGGGATAGGTGCGGGATTTCCCTTGGTGCAAGGTAAGAAACTTTTCACGCATTTGCAACTCACTACCGCGGATTCTTTCGACGATGAGCAAGGGCACTCTATGACTTGATTATATGGATTTTTCTTCTACTTTTCACTATCGACTTCACACCCGCACGATGTGCGACCTCGGGCTTCCGCATCGTGAGGATCCAGCGGAC
>CAZJAD010000067.1:0-5389 GCA_964543855.1 uncultured Alphaproteobacteria bacterium | reverse complement strand
CTCGGGCTGACCTACGCCTTCCTCTATATGGGCCGCTACAATCTGACCGTCGCCAAGAACGCGTTGGGCGAGCTCATGACCAAAGAGCAGTTTGGGATTATCTTTGCTGCGGGAACAATCACCTACGCGATTGCCTTCCTCATCAATGGTCCCCTGACCGACAGAATCGGAGGGAAGAAAGCGATCCTCATCGGCGCAATCGGCTCTGCAGCCATGAATGTCCTGATGGGCATCCTCACCTATTCCCTCCTTCTCCAGAAGCTCGCCATCAACACGGCTGTCATCTTCTCCATCATCTATGCCGCGAACATGTACTTCCAGAGCTTTGGAGCCGTCGCGATCGTGAAAGTGAATGCATCGTGGTTCCATGTGCGCGAGCGCGGCGTGTTCGGAGGTATCTTTGGGGTCCTCATCTCACTGGGAATCTACTTTGCCTTCGACTGGGGCTTTGCTGTCGTTCAGGCAACCAAAGCTCATGTGGAGACTCATCTGAATTTCGCCCAGATATTTCTGCGCAATCTCCTCGGCATTGAAGGCACGACAATTGACCAGACTTGGTGGGTGTTTTTTGTTCCGGCCGCCATCTTGACTGCCTTCTTCATCTTGGACATCTTTGTTTTGCGCGATCGGCCCAGTCAGGCTGGATTCCAGGACTTTGATACCGGCGATGCTTCTTCCGGAGAAGAGGACAAGCCTTTCCACTTGGGAGAGATTCTGAAACGGATTCTGACCGACAAGATCATTATCACCATCGCCACGATTGAATTCTGCACAGGCGTCCTGCGAAACGGAATCATGCACTGGTACCCCATCTTTGCCAAGGAGCAGCTCCAACTCTCGCCCGAGCACTTCCTCCGCGAGAATTGGGGTTTGATTCTCATGCTGGCGGGAGTCATTGGTGGGCTTCTCGCCGGAATCGTCTCTGACAAGGTCTTTGGTTCGCGACGCGGACCCGTAGCCGCGCTGCTTTACGGCTCAATGCTCGGCGCGACCATTGCCATGGCTTTCGTGCTCGACCTCAATCCCTATATTCTCGGGGTAATCGTCGCCTTCATGTCCCTGTGTGTCATTGGAACACACGGGATGCTCTCGGGCACGTCGACAATGGACTTCGGCGGCCGGCGAGCTGCCGCCACAGCCGTGGGCCTCATTGACGGATTCGTCTATTTGGGAACGGGCGTGCAGTCCCTGTGCCTCGGTTTTCTGACGACCCAGAACTGGAACTACTGGCCACCATTTCTTGTGCCCTTCGCTATCATTGGCCTTGCTCAGGCTATCCGAATCTGGAACGCTTACCCGAAAGCTCGGCAGCAGAAAAAATAGTCGGCAAGGTGATAAATGGAGCATCCACCCGTCAGTCCGCGTCTCGTCCTGCTGCCGGCTGTTCTGGCCGTCGCGACCTCGTCCCTCTTCATACGCCTTGCTGATGTACCTCCCATAGCCGCAGCTTTCTGGCGAGCCGCCATCGCCGGAATTGCCTTTCTGCCCTTCTTCGCGTTTCCCGCCATCCGTCGGCAATGGCGCGGCCTGTCCGCCAAGACCTTTCTGGCAGTCTGCGGCGCGACATTCATCATCGCGGTACACAACATCCTCTTCATCACGAGCCTCAGCTACACCTCCGTTGCAGCCTCGACGGTCCTGACTTGCTCACAGCCGATTTTCACAGCATTCCTCGGGGCTATTTTCATACGGGAAGCTGTATCCAAGCGGGCTGTCCTGGGGCTCATCGGTGCGATGACGGGAGCTGTGCTCATCTCTCTTCCTCACGGCGGAAACACAACACTAAAAGGAAATCTACTTGCAATTGCTGCCGCCATAACCGTAGCCACCTTTGTGTTGTGTGCCCGCAAACTCCGGGAACATACGCCGCTCTTTCCATTCCAATTCACAGTACATCTGGGCAGCGTCGTATATCTTTTTCTATTTGCGCAAATCTTCTCGGTGCCCCTAAGTGGTTTCGATGCGGATTCCTGGAAGGCGCTGCTCCTACTCGGCCTTGTACCGACTTTCATTGGGCATACACTGCTGACCTATTCCGTCGGTTACATAAAGGCTTATCTGGTGAGTCTCGCCATTGTTGGTGAGCCAGTCGGCGCGACGTTTCTGGCGGCCATATTTTTGGGAGAGATTCCACCTTGGCAAACGGTCATTGGGGGTGTGATTGTCTTGGCTTCGATTCTCTACGCAGTCTACGAAAAAGAAGTCCTTCCCAGCGCCATTGCGGATTGAACATAGAGAAGAACCGACAAACTCACGAAGGATCTAATGGATCGCCCCCCTCTCAATCCTCGTCTCGCGCTGCTGCCAGGCGTCTTGGCCGTGTCAACGGCGTCGCTCTTTGTGCGATTAGTTACTGCGCCGCCATTGGCAGTGACCTTCTGGCGAACCGCTATTTCCGCCATCGCCTTTCTACCTTTCTTCGCGTTTCCAGCTATCCGGCGGCAGTGGTGCGCCATACCTGCGAAATCTTTGATAGTCATTTGTGCAGCATCGTCCTTCAGTGCGATTCACAACATCTTCTTTGTGCTGAGCCTTAAGTTCACATCTGTTGCGGCGTCGGTCATTCTGGTCAACACCCATCCGATTCTCACCGCTTTTCTCGGACACCTCTTCATCAAGGAGAAAGTGACGGCTCGCGCCGCTTTAGGACTGGTTGGTGCGATGGCCGGAGCCGCCATTATTTCGATTTCTCATGGTGGAAACATCAGCCTAAGAGGGAATCTCTTTGCACTCGCCACGGCACTGTTCATGGCCGCCTTCATCTTATGCGCGCGCAGACTTCGCCAGCGCACGCCGATTCTCCCGTTCATGTTCGCCGTAAAATCTGCCAGTTCCGTTTATCTTCTTCTGCTCGTGGCGGTTTTTGCGGTTCCCTTAATAGGCTTTGATGTAGCCTCATGGAGAGCGCTTCTGCTTCTCGGTCTCGTGCCAACTTTTATTGGGCACACGGTGTTCAATTACTCGGTCGGCTATTTGAGAGCCTATTTGGTGGCGCTCGCACTTGTCGGTGAACCGGTCGGCGCAACGATATTGGCGGTCATTTTCCTGGGAGAAATCCCGTCGTTGCAGACGATGATAGGTGGTCTGATCGTTTTGGTTTCTATCCTTGTCGCCGTCTTGGAGAAGGCACATCACGTCGCTGCCGCCTCACACGCAGAGTAGGCAGAGTCAAGACTCGACGATCTCATCCTCAGCGCGCCAAGCCGGATCCACAATGCACAGGAACGCTAACTCTCCCGGACCCAAGCTTTCAATATATTGCTGGGCACCCGGGGGAATATACACAGCATCGCCGGGCTTGACGAGACGCTCTTGGGCGTCGACATGCATCCGGCCCTGGCCCTGAAGAACATAGTACACCTCACTGCTTCTCAAACGGTGCTTCAGCGAGGCTTTCCCGGGTGCAAGGCGGGCATGAGCCAGACTGTATCCGACGATGACAGGCTGTTTGTCGGGATGCAGGAGTTCACACAGGAGCGTACCGTCTCCGGCAACAAATTCCTGACAGTCCTTCAGCGACGAAACAAGCATCAGAAACCCTCCTTCCAGGATAGGCTCGCTGACAGAAGAATCAGACTGAAATCCCTGTAAAGCGATGATCATCAGCGCGAGCAGACGAACTGATATTCCAGCCTTCTATGGAGACTGGTTCATGAACCGACTCCGCGAGGGCTACTGCATCGTGCCGCATCCCATGAAACCCCAAGTGGCCTCTCGCGTTTCTCTGACAGCCGAGGATGTCGATGCCATCGTCTTCTGGACAAAACACCCCAGGACTCTCCTGCCTCACATCGATGAGATTGTATCGCGGGGATATCGTTTCATGTTCCTCTATACCGTAACACCCTACGGCCCGCCCCTCGAAACGCAGCTTCCACCGCTTGAAGAGCGCGTTCAACTCTTCCGGGAAGTCAGCAGGAGAATCGGAGCGGACAGAGTTGTCTGGCGCTACGATCCGATTGTCATCAGCAATCGAACCGATGAACCGTTTCACCTTGATAGCTTCGAGAAACTGAGTGAGCGTTTGGAGGGATTTACTCGGACGGTGATTGTCAGCTTTGTGGATTTCTACGGCTTCGTCTCGCGGCGCCTGGCGGGACTCCGAAAATATGATCTCGAGGTTCTCGGCCCAGAGGAGACGGCTGCACGAGCCGTCCCACTGGCCGAAGGTTTTCGCGAAATCGCTTCTCGGCATGCAATAGAGATTCAAAGCTGTGCCGAAGAACGCGACCTGCAAAAGGCCGGAATCTCAGCCGGGAGCTGCATTGACGGACGGCGTCTGCAGCGACTCTTCGGAGGCAGATTCCCAACGAAAAAGGACCCCGGTCAGAGAAAAGAATGCCTTTGCACCATAAGCAAGGATATTGGCGTGTATGATACTTGTGGCCACCAGTGCGTCTATTGCTATGCCACACGCAACCTCAGTCTCGCGGCGCAGCGTTGCGCCTCTCACGACCCATCCGCTTTGTCACTGGCAGGCCACATCGGTTACGACGCAAACCACTGAGAGCCATCTCTACGAAGCTCGGACGGGATTCAGTCCTCACCCTGCGTCAGTAGGTGTACCGAGCCCGAGCGACATACTTCTTAATTTTCTTCTGACCGAGCCAGACCTTCTCGTTCGTCTCGATATCCGTCAGCGTGAGGTCAACTTGGTAGAAGACAATCTTCTCCTTCTTTTCCACATCCTCGATGGCATTGATCTTCCCGATAAGCATGTAATCGGCGCCGTGCTCGCGGCCAAAGTCCTTTAGAGTCTCAATCGAGGCATTGGCCTGCTGATCCTCGCGCTCGTCGCGAATCCCCTCGCGTTCTTCCCGGCTCGCAACAACCTCCACCTTCCGCGAATTGACGAACTCCCGCTCAATATCGCCGACGAAAGTCCCAGTGGCGATATGCTCTCCAGAGAGATTCTTGATGGCCCCCACGATGACCGTCGGATTCTTACCGTAGGTCGTCATGTAGTCCGTCAGCCAGGTGTCGCTGAGGGCGTCGCGAATCATTTCTTCAGAAACAAGTCGCGAGTCGGTGTCGTTCCATCGCCCTGAGAGGTCTACAACTTCTTCGGTGCTGATGCGAGTGACCACCTTCTTCGCACAACCGAGAACCGTAAGGGCTAAGAGCCCCACCAGCGCGAAGAGAACGATTCGGCGTATCATGCGCGGACTCCTTCCTTAGCTTCTTTGAATTTCGCGGCCCGCAGGTTCAGTCGCTAATCCTGCAGCCGCTGACTCTCTCGCTAAACAATTAAGCATATTTTCACTGAAAAATCAAATGTCGCATCCAAGCGCCAATTTGACGATAGCGACAGGCCCGATCCAGCTGGAGTGCCAAAAAGAAACGGGACAGACGGTTGGTCTGTCCCGTTTGCTTACTTCAAGGAAGCGTG
>CAZJAD010000066.1:6112-12533 GCA_964543855.1 uncultured Alphaproteobacteria bacterium | reverse complement strand
AATTGTCGCTTGGGCTTTCTCTGGCTCCTGGCTGTCTGTTTTGTGGTGGCAGGCAGTCACACCGCGAGAGCCGAAAGACCCATTGTGGCCACTACGGTCTTTGCGGTCCAGAGCCTCATCGCGCAGATCACCGGGCCGAACATCCGGGTCGATGGAATCATCCCTCCGGATCGGTCACCCCACGCGTATCAGCCGACCGACGAAGACATCGCAGAAGTGGATCGCGCCGATCTGCTCGTCTGCGTCGGCCTGGGTCTCGACGAGTGGGCTGTGACTCTTGCCGAAGAGAAGCAGACCCCCGTCGTGGTGCTGGCGGAGCTCCTGAATGAACCACCCGGCGCGGATCCCCATCTGTGGATGGACCCGATGGTCATGGCCAACGCTGTAACTCTTCTGCAGAAGGAGTTCGCCAAGCGCTTTCCGAGTCATTCTCCAACGATTTCGATGGGCGTGCGGCGTACAGTCGATTCACTCTTCGCGCTTGACGCCTGGATTTCCGCCCAGCTTTCGCCTTTCATCGGTTCCGCCTTCGTTGCGCATCACAACGCGTTTGGGCGTCTGGCTCGGCGCTACGGTCTGGCTGTGATCGATGTGCTGCTGGAAGACCCCGCCGGTGAGCCATCTCCTGCCTATCTTGAAGATGTGGCCGACAGACTGGCGAAGTTCTCACGCCGTATCGTTTTCTACTTCCCTCAGTTTGACCGACGCCCGGCGCAGAAAGTCGCCGATCGTGCCGATGCCCGGCTTGTGGAACTTGACCCCGAAGGTTATCCTCGAGTGCCGGGGCGAGAGAACTACTTCCTTCTCATGCGCTACAATGTGCGCCAGATGGTTGCGGCGTTCCAAGGCGAAGAGTGAGCCGATCCCGGGCAGACCGTCAAGAGACTCCCGGGACGGCGGCGCGTGCCCAAATCAACGCGCTTGTCGACAAACAATGCCTACTCAACAACAAGGAATTGTGGCTGTACCCTGTAGAATCTCTTCTGCGACGCGTCGTAGCTGATCAAGCAGGAAGTCCCTGATACGATATCAAGAACTGTGTACGGTCCGTCGGGAACATGCGCCGACCAGACAATATAGTTCGCGGCCATGGGATCGCGCTGCCAACGGAGTTCGAGGTTCTCACCCACGACCTGAATCACGAGCTCCAAAGGTATAGGGTCATAAGTTGAATCAGGAGCCAAGCCTGTGAAAACCAGTTGATCCGCGATCAAGCGATAATCTGATGAACTCGTGCTTTTTCCAGTGACTCTCAGCGTGAGCAAATGAGGTGATCCGTCATGGAACATCGTCCCCAAGCTAATTGAATCGCTGCGCACATGACCCGAGCTATAACAATCATATCCCGACACCCGCACTGTATCATCCCATAGAACATCCATGATTCCTCGATTCGGCCCTCTCTGAATGAATAGGTCCATATCGAAACTTCCGGAAGAGCTAAGGGGAACCTCGAAAACAATCGAATCGCCGGCGGTTGTCGCCCGCAATTCCACGCCGAGACTCCCACCAAGTGCTACATTCCAGTACAGTAAGTAGGACGGGTGGCAAGAGATCGGAGGGCAGGATCCCTCGATTTCCCAGCGGATTCGACGGTCAAGCGTGAGCGTATCTTGGACATCCCCCACACAGGTATGGAGTCTCACCTCGACGGATCCGTTTGGCAGGGCTGGAGTCTGGACACGTCCCCAAAGGACAAAGGTAGAGTCAAGCCTGAGAGCGGAGGGCAACCAGTCCACAAACTGGTCGTTACAATATACCGCTGCTTCATCGAGAGAGGGAACTGGAAACGCTGACAGCTCGAGTGTGTCATAAGGAAAGAGAAGGGTGTCGCCGCGTAGGTTAATCACAGAGAGATTCAACTCGGACTCAACCAGTAAGTGAGCCTCAACCGTGTCAGTATTTCCATCATAGGTAACAAGAAGCGAGTAATCTCCATCTGGCATGGAAGGACAAAGAGCCGTGCCTTCATAAGTTCCCTGCGACGTTGTCCGCCCCGGCAATCCTGTCAATGGTATTTCGCCCAGAGTGAATTCCAGAGGGACATTGGGCGGGAGAAGCCTACCGTGGATGCAAAAAGGTTCGCCCTCATAGAGTCTACCGTCTCCGTTGGCATCTTCAAAAGACCATTTCTCAAGTTGCGCATAGTAGAGCAAAACCGACCGGTAGGTCCCTGATTGTTCACTGTGAGGTCCATGTTCAATAGCGAAGGTCAGACGGTCTGTGAAAGCGACATAGTCCAAAGCGTGAATCCGATAGGCCGCATGACGGCCGGGATTCGCTCGCCGATAATACGTGACACCGAAGTAGGCCCGCGACAGAAGCCCGCCCATGTAATAGTAACCGCAGTCAAAGTAATCTTCCGTTCCAGTTCCATTCCATGAAGGCTGCTCGTCTGCGTCCACCCAGATAAGTTCATCGCCTTCAAGCAACCTCCCTGCATCGATGGTTTCGTTCGTGAGCATGCACGCGACGAGATGCCCACGCTCATTGATATCCATCAGCGTTACGGGTTTGCGGAAGACGAGATCGCTCTGGACTTGCGCGACAGCACACAGGCGCGTCGAGTAGATTTCGCGCGGAGTCCAGCTCACCGCCGCCTCGACAGAAACGGCGCTTTCACAAGTGTTCGTGAGGGCCAATAGAGCGCCCTGCTGAAAGGGCATGGGAAAGTAGAATCCAACTCTACTGCCGCTCAAAGAAAAACCGAGAGCGTTAATGTCTTCCGTCGAGAATCCCATAGCGATTAAATCTCCCAGAGGCGCTTCAATGCGCGGGAATGCTTCGCCATCATAGCTAATACCAAGGACAAGCCCTCGAACCCGTTCCCAACTCATCGGAGAAATCTCAATTTCGAATCGGAAGATTGTCCCCTCCCCAGGAAGACTCGCAATCCCGACCGTCGAATCTGGGGCGATGGTCAAACTGGTATCATGGCGAATGCTGTCCGACGGCACCCAGGGCGGTTCGTGAGTGGTCTGCAGCAAAAGACCTAAGGAATCGAGCTTCTGCTGATAGTCAGGACTGGGCGGCATCGTAAATGAAGTGACGCCAATGTTGTCGTCGAATTCAATGACATTGACATGGTAGTAGAGCCAAATAGGACCCGGTGGCCCGAGCGTCATCCGGAAGTGTTCTCGAAATAGAATGGGCAAATAGCAGCACCACGCTGTAGTCGTGCTATCGGCCAAGGGAGGGATAAACGGCGGAAAATTGCCGAAAAAGTCCAAATAGGGCGCGTCAAGAATCGGTTCATCCACATTATCAACATAGATGCGAATCCGCCAGTCAGTGGATGGTGGCATCTTCGTAGACCAGAACCGTACCATACAGCCCGGTCCTTCCACATCCGCCAGAATCTTCCAGTCTTCATCATCGAGACCATAGTACCAGCCCCCATCGTTATTGCCCCCTGTTCGATCGTAGCTCGAGAACATGCGATTCTGAAATCCCTTGGGAGCAGCGAGAGTCTCCCAGTGAAGCGCGTTGTCGAGGACGTCCTTTTCTCCCGCATAAAGGCTAACCTGATCTTCCTCCAGAGGGAGCAATGCTGCTAGGCAACAAAAGATGCCACTCGCCACAACACGCTTCAACACAACGAACACAACAGAATCCTCCCTCTTTCCACGGCATCAACGATCCAAAGCACACAAACATCCCAGGCTCTCCAGCTCTCTTTCCGCTGAAAGCCGGTGGATCGATTCGCATCTGGTCGGTTCAGGCTTCCGACGACTTCGTTTCCTCCGATGGTCTTCTCTTGTCCGCTTCGGCGAATTCGTCAACAAGCTCCGATATGCTTTCCGCCAGCCAACGCACAAGAACCGAATTACCCGACCAGAGTGTGAATCCGCCGGACGGCTTGAAAAGTCAACGCCAAGGTATCCTCGAAGTCCTTCCACAAGAGCGTGGTGTTCGGGGAATGGAGATACCGACACGGAACGGCGATCGCTCCGGCCAGAACGCCGGCTCGCGCCTGATGTATCGCGCCGGCATCGGTGCCGCCATAGGCGGGCATCTTGATCTGGTAGGGAACTTTCGCCGCTTTCGCGCACGCGATGAGAAAATCTGTCATCGGTTTCCGGAAAATCATTGTGCGATCCATCACACTCAGGACCGGGCCTGCCCCTTGGCTGCAGATACATTTCTCCGGCGGAATGCCGGGGAAGTCCGCTCCGATGGTTCCTTCGAGCGCCAGCGCGACATCCGGCCGAATTCCGAACGCGGCCACGTGCGCACCGCGCAAGCCCACTTCTTCACTCGTCGCGAAGTTGGCCTTCACGGTCAGCGGCGTGCGCACTTTGCCTGACGCCAGAGCCTCCAGTGTGAGAACGAGCAGCGCACATCCCGCACGGTCATCAAAGGCCTTTCCCGCGTAGACTCCCTTGGCGATTTCGGCGAAAGGATACGCCAGAATCCCGACATCCCCGATGGCCACACCTCGCCGCTCGGCGTCGCGACGGCTTCGCGCTCCGATGTCAATGAAGTAATCTTCCGCAGCGATGGCGCTCTTGGCTTTTTCTTCTGGGACGACATGAGGAGGTGCCATGCCGATGATGCCGTAGTAGAACCTTCCCTTCGTGTTGCGCAGAGTCACTCGATGTCCCGCAAAGAGGCGGTCGTCCCAGCCGCCGATTTTTGAGAAGCGGAGAAAACCTTTTTTGTCGATGTGCCGCACGATAATGCCCACTTCGTCCGTGTGAGCGTCGAGCATGAGGACTCTTTCTGATTTCCCTTTGCGGGAGGCAATGAGATTCCCCAGCGCGTCGGTTTTGAGATCATCGACAAACGGCTCAATCATGTCCGAGACGAGTGCACGAACATCATCCTCGTGCCCCGAAGGGCCAAACGCCTCCGAGAGCAACCGGAGGATTTCAAGATGGGACGGCAGTTTCATGAGCTAATCCTATGGCAAAGTGCATTCTCGACGGATGGAGCGCCAGCGAGCCAGCACAATCGGATCCGTCTCTCTCTCGTATTCTCGACCGAGCTGCAAAATGGCCTTTCGATCCAAAAATGGTGCTGTGGCAGCGAGAGCGGCCGACCTCACGCGAGGTGATGGGTGCTCAAGATAGCGTCCGACGAGGAGTCGCAGCCGCTTGACGGATGACGATCCTACTCCTTCCTCCTTCGCTTTCCAAGATCGGGCAAGCTCGCCGGAGAGAAGCAGCAGCGTCTCCAGTCTTGCAGGATCATAAGTGCGAAACTGCGCCTGCAAAGGTTCCAGAATCTCGCTCCCGAACTTCGCAAGCGAATAGAGTGCCGCTGAGCGAACCGTGAAGAATGGATCGTCCAGTCGCTCGAAAAGAGACGGGATCGCCACGGGATCACCGATCTTGCCCAAGGCTACCGTTGCTGCAATGCGCCGCCTCTCAAGGTCGCTGCGCGTGTACGGAATCAGTGCCACGGTTGCGGTTGTGTCGCCGATGTCTCCCAGGCCGCCGATGATTGTGTTCCGTGCCTTCTCGTAGTCGTCCTTCGCCAGACATTCGAGCAGGATCGGCACAGCGTCCAACCGCTTCAAATCACCGATAAGCCGCGCTGAGTTCTTTCGCTTCTGGAGGCCCGAATCCAGCAACGCTTGCACGAGGCACGGCATGGCTTCATCCGGAAGGGCTTTGAAGAGCTCGCAGATTGCGCGATACTCCAGACCCTCGCGCGTCGCCAGCTTGTTCTCGGCCACCCACTGCACCGCCGCGATCCCCTTCGCGATGAGAGCCTTGCGCGCCCGCCGCACCCGCATGCGGTTCTCCGATACTTCCCAGAGCGCCGCCTCTTTGAAGATCTCCTTTACGCTCGGCAGCGTGTCCTCCGGCGCGAGTTCGATTTCAATCGGTGCCTCGTCCGGAGTCACGCTGTCGTAGCCTACATCCCACCCGATGCCCCAATAGGATGCAAACCAGAACGCGCTGTCTTGCTTTGTCACATCCGGATAGTAATCGCGACCTTCCATGTCGACGAAGATACCGACATTGCCAAAGCCCCGTGCCGGTCTGACGCCTCCCTGTCCATGCTCCGTCTCGGTCGTCGAGTAGGTGTCGTTGCCTTCACCGTCCAGGAGAATCGCCACCGAATTTGTGATCGCCACTCCCTGCCCGCCTGAAATCGAATACATGTCATCACCATGATCGTCTATGAGAATCCCGACGGAGAGGTCGTGCGCACCTCCTTGGCCGGGACCAAAACGAGAGCGGTAACAGTCATCGCCACCGCCGTCATGGAGATAACCGACGGCAAGATGAATACCGGCAGCCTGGGCATATTGGGTCGCGTTGTAGGTGTCTTGGCCGGCTGCATCGATCAGCATTCCGAGACTATACCAGTAGCTCGAACCCTGAGCATAGATCTCTGCGTTGTAGAAATCGTTTCCCGACCGGTCATACAAGACACCAATGCCACCGCCAGCTCGTGGACGCGCTCCAAT
>CAZJAD010000066.1:0-6012 GCA_964543855.1 uncultured Alphaproteobacteria bacterium | reverse complement strand
CCTTCGTCATAAAGGAGACCACTGCCGAAAAAGCCGCAGCCCTGTGAGAGAAATCCTGCGCGATAGGCGTCTGTTCCGGCGAAATCCATAAGAGCACCGATCCCGAGAATGCCGACACCCTGATCTGCAAGGGCTCCGTCCCCATAATCGTCGTCTCCGCCGAGGTCAATCGTGGCCGAAAGGGAATATCCCAGGCCACCGACACCGCTACCCGCTCGCGCCAGATACTGATCATCGCCACCCAAGTCGAGAACGAAGGCGAAGGATTGCCGATAGATGTTCGGCCCGCGACCGCCGATGACAAAGAGACCGAAAGGCGTCTGCATTTTCGCAATAACAAGTCCGTCGATGCCATCAACCTGTGTCGCGGCAAATGGTGACTGCGCTTGCTCCCACTCTTGGGCTACTTTCCAGAGTCCTTCCCAAAATGCATAGGTGGCGGCCATAAGGGCCTGCCTATTCACCTTCGTAGCGAGCGATAGAATCGTGTCGACATCGGCTCGGGCCGTTGTATCCACTGGCATTCCCCACGCGCGATGCAGCGCTCCTTTGAGTGTGTCGTCGGTTGGATCCTCCTCATCGGACCAAAAAAGCGGTGCACCGATGAGCACGACGCGCCGTTCATCGGCACTTAGAGTTGCGAACGCTTCCTCAAGGTATCCCGAAGCCAGCTTGAAGGTTGTCAGCGCCAGTGCGAACGGCTCCCGTTCGACCGCAGGCGCGCTCTCGAGAATCGTATCAATACTCCTGGTCACCTCTGGGGAGAGAGCACAATCCAAGTCTGCGGCGCGTTCCTTGACGAATCGACCGAATCCATCCGACATGTCGGGAAGAGAGGCGACGAAGTCATCCCCATAATCAGGCGTCGCCAAAGGCCGGTTCATCAGCGTGTCAATCAGAGCGAGACGGAATGTATCGTCTTCCACCCACAGCTTGTCGAAGCCGAGCTCATAGTCGTGCACACCGATTCTTTCGAGTGCTTCACTGAGCGCAACGCGCTTGGCTGCGGACAATGTCTCCCCGTGCAACAAACCGGCGTACAGGCCGAAGCACATCACAACACAAACCCATAAACGGGCCATTCGAGGAATCCTTTCCGTTGGCCGACAGTTGCTTCAGAAGTCTATCGTAGATATCCTCTCAGAGTATAGCAATCCCGAACCTCAAATGCAAACAAAAAAAGAGCCGCCACGACGGGCGGCATCAGTCTCCAGAGCTTGACAGACTTCCTCCAACAAAGGTGGCGTCACTTGGGACGGCCGTGATTGAGCGGACAACCGGCACACCGAACCGTCGACGCGCGCGCTTCGTGCCCCAAGTGAACGACAACGCGCCAGATGGATACAGCCACAAGCCCGACAATCACAATCCACTGTAACATCATTACCCCATCAATCCTAACAGAGTGCCCCCTTGAACAATCACAAACGCCAACCCCCAGGCCAAAACGAGCTCGTAGCCGACCAAGAAAACCGTCCAGCCTTTTGAGCCTGTCTCCCGGTAGAAAGCGACGAGAGTGCCGATGCACGGAAAGTAGAAGAGGATGAAGACCAGATAAGCGTAGGCCACGAGAGGAGGCAACCCTGTGCGCCTGAGCGCTCCGCGCAGTCCCTCTTCGGATTCGGAGCTCACGCCATAGATCACTCCCAATGTGGAGACCACCACCTCTTTGACTGGAGCTCCGGCGATCAGTGCGATCGTCATCTCGCGAGTGAAGCCGAGCGGTTTGAAGACGGGCTGGAAGAAGCCGCCAATTCTCCCGAGGGCGCTATAGGCGATCTGTTCGGAAGCCCGCAGGCTCCTCAGGGAGTCTTGCGCCCGCTCGGCCGCCGCTTGTGTTGCCCGAATCTGATCGACTGACCCTCCTTCAGCGTGCAACCGTGCCGAATCCCGCGATGTGGCTTCTTCGACAGCCGCGAGCTTTGCATCATAGTCCTGTGACCATGCCGAGGGCTTCGGCCAAACCCCGAGGAACCAGATGATCACCGAAAACGCGAGGATATAGCCTCCCATTTTCTTCAGAAAATGCGAGACCCTCACCCAAACATGAATCAGAATGCTCCGGGCGGTCGGGAAACGGTACGGCGGAAGTTCCAGAACAAAATGACTGGCCAGCTGACGAAAGGCTGTTCGTCCGAGAAGCTGGCCGACGCCAATGGCCGTGAGAATGCTGAGAACATACAGAGAAAAGATGACATTGCCTTCGTGCCCTGGAAAAAACGCTCCCGCAAAAAGCACATAGACATAGAACCTGGCGCTGCAACTCATCAGAGGAATAAGCAGATTTGTCAGCAAACGGTCGCGGCGAGTCTCCAGAGTCCGCGTTGCCATGATCGCCGGAACATTGCATCCGAAACCCATTAGAAGCGGGATGAAGGATTTCCCGTGCAGTCCCATTGAATGCATCACGCGGTCCAGCAGGAAAGCCGCCCGCGCCATATAACCCGTGTCTTCCAGCAGCGACATGCCGAAGAAAAGGAAGATGATGTTCGGCAAGAAAATGCCAACCCCTCCGACTCCGCCGAGGATGCCCTGTGTCACCAGATCTCGCAGCGGCCCGGGAGGTGCCCCGGCTTTTATCTGAATCGAGAGCCATCCGATGCCGCTTTCAATCCAGGCCTGAGGGTGTGCTCCGAGGGAGAAGGTGAGCTGAAAAAGCGCCCACATGAAGAAGAGGAACAGAGGGATTCCCAAGTAGGTATGCGTCAGAACACGGTCGAGGTGCGAGGTCAGATTCACGCGCTTTTCGGGAGGCAGGGTCCAGGTTTGCCGCAAGAGACCGGCAACAAGTCCGTAGCGCTGTTCGGCCATGAGGACTTCGACATCTTCGCGGTAGGTCGCCCAGATTCTCTCACGAATGCTCTCGGCGATCTTGCGTGCCCCTTCCCCTCCAGGCTCCAGAGCAATCATGGAATCGACAACGGGATCACCTTCCAAGAGCTTCAGCGCCAGCCAGCGAAGGGAAGGCCGTTTCCCAAGCGATGTCTCGCGCCTGAGACTGTCTTCAATTTGAGCGATCGCCGCTTCCAAGGTCTCGCCGTATCGCACGGTCTTCTGCTTTTCCTCGTCCTCCGGTTCGATCGCCAGGCGCATGATACTCGCCAGCAACCGGTTCAAGCCCTGACCCCGATGCCCGATCGTCGGAATGACGGGCACCCCCAACGCCTGTGACAAGATGCGCACGCGCAACACTGCACGGCTGCGCAACAGTTCGTCATACATGTTGAGGGCGATAATGACACGCAGTCCAAGGTCCAAGAGCTCCGTCAGAAGATAGAGGTTGCGCTCAAGATTCGAACTGTCAATCACATGGACAACGATGTCCGGGCGTTTCTCAAGGAGCAGGTCGCGTGCGATAATTTCCTCTTCGGAGTGGGCCGAAAGGCTGTAGGTGCCCGGCAGGTCAATCATGCGCAGCGTCATCCCTTTGCGCTGGACAATACCCTCCTTGATTTCGACGGTCACGCCGGGGTAATTGGCCGTGTGCTGGCGAGCACCCGTCAACGCATTGAAGAGGGTGGTCTTGCCGCTGTTGGGGTTTCCTGCCAGAGCGACCACGACCTCGCCCCGGTTCACCGCCACTGGCAGCGCACCATCAGAGGCTGATTTCAGGGATGCGATGTGTCTACGGCTTTTTTTCATCGCTGTCTATCCGACGTACAACGACGCGAGCTGCCTCCTCCCGGCGCAGCGACACATGATAACCCTTGATAATGAATTCCATCGGATCACGAAGCGGCGCCACGCGTTCGAGAGTCACGACTTCTCCGGCCAGAAAACCCATTTCGAGAAGTCGATGCCGAAACCAACCCGGTGCGTGAACGCGGACGATCTCAGCGCGCTCTCCCGGCGACAGTTCCGAGAGCCGAGCCTGACCGTCGGTGGAAAGCAGCATCTGTTCATCGACGAACCGACGCAATCGCTCATAGGTGTCGGTCGAAATCGTGTGCTCGATACGGCATGCCTCCACGGCGGCCTGCGCCGGAGGCACGCCCAAGATGCGTGTCAGAAAGATGGACAGCGTTTTGTGTCGCTCATAGACATGCCGCGCAAGCTCTTCTCCTTCAGGTGTCAAGCGGACCCCACGGTATTTCTCGTGCTCGACAAGACCCTTGGCTTCGAGATGAGTCAGAGCTTCTGAAACGCTCGGCTTCGAGAAACCCAGCGCCTCAGCAATCTCAGCGACCCGCACCTCCTCGTCCTTTCGGCTGAGCAGGTAGATTGCCTCGAGATAATCCTCGAGCGAAGCGCTAATATCATATTCGGTCATCGGCTAGGCCTTCTTTAGGCGTACCTAATCTTTAAATATACGAATTCGGGTTCTAATTGTCAAGAAGACCTTTCCCCGGCAGAGGCCGCTCCGTCCTCTCCGTGTGTGATACGACAGGATCGGAGACAGAAGCCGGGCCCTGTCAACGTGGCATGGACAACTTCCACCAATTCAATCTGCTGTATTGTAATAAGATAGCACGATTCGGGATCCCCATTCTTCTGACGCTTTCGCCGCTTGCCGGATAGACCTCCATAGGCCCGGCGGGGGGATCGGTCTCACCGGACAGATTCCCTGCGCGGCGCTTCCCCAGAGCGGAAAACGACTTATTTCAATTAGGGTCCTACCCCTCTTGACTTTTCGATTCAAATTATTTATTATCGGAAGTGCCCGAGCGAATCGCCCCCTGGACGCGATCGGCGGACCAGCAATCGGTTCGTTGCGGGCAACTCTGCGGCTGTGACGCAATGGTAGCGTATCAGCTTCCCAAGCTGGGTGTTGCGGGTTCGAGTCCCGTCAGCCGCTCTAACCGGTTAACAGGAAGAGGATTAGGCATGTCGCCTAATCCTCTTGTTTCTTTGTGCCCGGCTTGCGCCGACTGCCCATCCAGAGGCGTCAACTGGTCATCGCGAAACAAATGCGCGCGCAGGTGTGTCCCATTGACAGGCATTGTCGTTTGCAGCGAATTCCAGAGTTTTCACGCGAGGAGTGGGATAGAGTGGCGAGAAGACTTCCCTTGCCGCACTTGAGCATATTGGTCTTGTTCTTGGCCGTTGCAGCGTTTGCTGCCACCGAGGGCGTGAAACAGGTTCAGGCGGTACGAGTGTCCGAGCCTCCGGTGATTGATGGCATGCTTTCCGACCCCATCTGGCGAACCGGAATCACGGAATCGCGGTTCACCCAGCGCGACCCCGTGGAGTTCGGCGAGCCGACAGAGAAAACGGAAGTGATGATTGCATATGATGACGATGCCATCTATGTCGGCGCGTGCATGTACGATTCGGAACCGGACTCGATCATTGCGCGATTGGCTCGGCGCGATGTAGATACGGAATCTGATGAGTTCTATCTCGGCTTAGACTGCTATTATGATCGCCGCAGCGGCTACTATTTTGGGCTCAACGCAGGGGGGACACTTTATGATGGCGTGATGTACAATGATACTTGGATGGATGACTCATGGGATGGCGTTTGGGAAGGAGTTGCTGCGGTCAACGGGCAAGGCTGGTGCGCCGAATTCCGGATTCCATACTCTCAATTGCGGTTCCACCACCAAGAACGCTATGTCTGGGGTGTCAACTTCTATCGTATCATTAGGCGGAAACAGGAACATGATTACCTGGCCTTCACTCCAAAAAATGGAAGTGGTTTTGTTTCCCGATTCTGGGATTTGATCGGTATCGAGAAGATCTCACCACCCCACTATTTTGAGGTTATGCCTTATGCGCGTGGCAAAGCCCGGTACGAGAGCCACGAGGCCGAAAACCCGTTCAATGATGGATCCGAATACAGCCCGACGGTAGGTGTCGACTTCAAAATGGGGCTTGGCTCCAATCTGACTTTTGATGCAACGGTCAATCCCGACTTCGGTCAGGTCGAAGTGGACCCGGCCGTCGTGAATTTGTCGGACGTCGAGACCTTCTACAGCGAAAAGCGGCCGTTCTTCATCGAAGGGTCAAACGTTTTCGAATTTGGTTATGGAGGCGCCACCAACTACTGGGGATTCAATTGGTCAACTCCGG
>CAZJAD010000065.1:4389-12714 GCA_964543855.1 uncultured Alphaproteobacteria bacterium | reverse complement strand
AGAACCAAGCTCTCGTGGGCTTTGATAATGGACTCCGGAGTGTCCAGCGTGATCCAGCTTCGGCAGCCGCGCGGCGCAGCACTGTCTGCAATAAAAGGAAATCCATCAATGGACATGTCCAGATCATGGGCAGTGAATCGGCTTGGGACATCCTCGTCGCCGTTGTTGACGATGGTAATGGTGAAGGTACCGGTCCGCCCCCGCTGAATCTTCACCTCCTGAATCGGTGGAATAAGCTGCATGACCGCCTGACCGGATATAGGCAGAAGTAGAAGTGCTGCAGAAGTCAGGCACAAGGCGCGAAAGCGGTGCAGCGCCCTGCGCTTTAATATGTTTGACATCCTTATGGTGCTGCTCTATTTGGTCTTGGAGGCGTGTGGGGTTCAGCCGGCCGGGCCCCGGCTGAAAGCCCAAGCTTTTGTCCTACATCTCAGGCGCGGGGCAGCCCGCCATTTCCAGTGAATAATACCCGTCGTCGATGTGGTAGTAAAGCACGAAGGTGCCTCGGAACTGGAACCAGTGATCACACGGTTCAGGAATCAGCATATCCACGTCGGGGTCCGGGGTATAGGTGGTCCATTGCTGAACGATACTATTGCCGTACACCAAACCTGTGCCCCAACGTCCCTCCCAGGTGATGGGAATGTCGCCCCCATAGGTCGCACCGGTCCTACCAAGGGCGTCGTGTCTGAAGATGAGGTGCGTCATAGGGTCAGTGCCAGCAACGAGCGACATCCACTGGCCGTTGTTGCTCTGCATGATACCCTGGATGATAAAGTGGACAGTCTCCGCCTGATCGCCCAGACGGTGCCACTGGTACGAGGTGTACTCGTAGGTCGAGTAGCAATACTGTTCAATCCACAGCTCCAGCGTGATCGGGTCGTACGAAATGTATACGGGGCTATTGGGATCTGTCCAATCGACAACCCAGTCATCGCCACCGCTGTTCGGATCAGGGCCGTTTTGATAGTCATAGAGCCCCCAGGCTGACCACGAGCCGCCAACGGCATCCCAGGTGAACGGCTGCATACCCCATCCTGCTTGATACCCTCCGTGGGCTGGCGGCGGAGTAGCCTGAGCCATAAAAGCCATCATGCAGACCACCATGATTGCTGCAATTAGGTACCTCATAGTGGAACTCCTCCTGTTAAACATGGTTTAACAGGTGAGCCGGCCGCCGACCGCGGTTGGCGGCCGGTCTCACCCTGCCGTTCTGGGGCATCAGGTTGGGTCCTGCCCCCGGAACGGCTCTCTATTATGCCCCTCCCCCCTGAGCAGGGGCATTCGTTGTCCCCCGCGTGCCCGGTCCATTCCCCTCCCCCCTGGAATGGAACGCGCGAGGCAATCGAATTTCCGAAACCCGCTCCTGCGTGCGGGATTGCGGGACGCCGGAGCATCCCGCGTAGTACATCACGATGGCACCATTGCCGGTCTGGAGACCGACAACGGCGGCCAGATGCCTTTCCACTCACTTCAGAAGATAGGGCGTGACGAAGATGATAATCTCCGTGTCTTTCACCTCCCGCTGGTCGTAGCGGAAGAGGTAGCCCAGCAGCGGTATATCCCCGAGGAACGGAACTTTCCGCCGAATCGTCTTCTCTCTCTGCAGGTTCAGGCCGCCCACGGTGAAGGTTTCGCCGTCCTGCACGCGGACGGAAGTGCTGGCCGTGCGATTCGTGATTTCCGGCAAGCCCTCCGCCCCCTGCCCCACGACATCTCCGACTTCCGGCTTCACATAGACGGTGATTTCATCCGTCTCGGAGGCATAGGGCGTGATTTCGAGCCGAATGCCCGATGTCACCGCCTGCAACTGGGCATACTGGTAAAACTGCCCCGTGCCGGTCTGGATGACGAAGTACTGGTCGCGTGTCAGGGCGATTTCGGCGGTGCGACCGTTGAGCGTGGTGATGCGCGGTTTGGCTCGAATCTGGGCATCGCCGGACTCCACAAGGGCTTCGAGCGACGCGGTCAAGTCCGCCGTATATTTGCCGATATCCTTGCTCAATTCTGTGTAGGTGCCGGTAATCGCGGCGCGTTCGATGTCCGTGTGATCCGTTCCCACGCTCCAGGTGGGATTGCGCGTAGACTGCGTGAGCGACCAGTCCAGCCCCATCTTGCGAAGGGCATCGACCGAGAATTCGCACACGACGACTTCAATCAGAATCTGAACCGGAGGTTCGTCCAAGACGGCCAGGTCGGAACGGATACGATCGATGATGGGAAGCGGCGCGGTGATGCAGACCGTGTTGGCGGTCTTGGAGGCCTTGACATACGGCTCGAAATAGTCGGACAGCAGCGAAATCGCTTCGGTCGCGCCAATATTCGACAGCGTCACGACCTCGGTGCCCGAGAGCAGCGCAAACGCCGGATCCTTGGGACTCGACGACCCGACATAGTAAGCGCCGTCCTGAAAACTGAAGCTGTAACCCGCGGGCATCAGAATCGCCTTGAGGACGACCTCCAGCGGCTGCTCCACGGCCTCATAAGTGACCAGACCCTGCACCGTAGCGTCCCAGAGAATGGGCACGCCTGATTCCATCGAAATATCCGTCAGGACCTGACGAAGATCCGTTTCAAAGAACGAATTGGTGATATACGCCACGGGCATCACCCATGCTTCAGCTTCGAGCTCCTCGAGCATCTGCGCGAGCATCAGGGAATCTGAGACCGGGATTGGACTGCGTGGCGGGATCGGCAGATTCGAAAGCGTCGTGTGTCGTTTTTCGACTGCCTTGTTCTGGGAGGTAGTGATCGCCAAGCCATCTGCTTCCATCAGCGTCTCTCTGGCACCCTCGACATCTCCAATACCCATCTGTGCATCCGCCAGGAGCAGGATCAATGGCAGGCGTGGCGCGCCTTCAGGCAAAGTTCGCAACGCCGTGCGCAGGTAGCTGGCGGCTTCGACATAGCGTCGTTGCTGGATCAGCGTCCGAGCATAGTGTTCAGCCTGGCGATACTCATAACCCACAGAATACGAACCGGACTGCTTGATCAAGGAATCCGGCTCATCCTTGTGCCTGCGTTTGAAGAGGCTCACCGCGCCAGCATCAGGAGGAAACAGGAGGCCGCACAAGAGAACCGGCAGGAGCAGCTTGAGTAGGTGATGTTTGCTCCGGCCGCTGCGGATGAGCCATTTCGCAGAGCGACATGCGGGCTCACCGCCGGCCGGATGGCCTTCGCGGGAGCCCTTGGTGAGGTTCGTTTTGCGCCGAAGCAGCGCAGGATTGATTGAAGTTCGCCCCCGGCTGTCCAAGGGGTTTGACAGGGTCAAAGGTGGTTGCTTTCTACATCTGATTCCGAATACATCGTCTGCCGGAGAGGACTCAACTATGCCCGCGCCTCTCTATAGGGAATGCAACTGACCCAACAAGCCCACATGCTCATTGTTACGCAGCCAGCAGAAACAAAAAAGACACAACCAATCCATTTCGATAAATTCGAAGGGATTGCGTTGTGCCTTCGACTTGTAGGTCCAGTCCTACCCGACAAGGCGGCCCGCAGCCGACCTGCGGGCCTACTCAGATGTAATTATACTACCTATAGTTCACTTTGTCAAGAGATTTCCGTCGATTCCGTCGATTTTTTCTGAAATTGGCATTTTATATTGTTAATTGGAGACTTACTATGACACTCAACGGAATGGATGTCTGATACCTTGACGGAGAACCTGCCGAATGGCGGAGGATTCAGGCTTTCAGGTCTTTCCGTTGCCTCAGAGCATGCAAGACCTTCTCCGGGGTGATGGGCAGGGATTTGATTCGGACGCCGATGGCGTCTTCGATGGCGTTGGCGATGGCGCCGATGACGGGGAGAGTCGACCCTTCGCCGACTTCCTTGGCTCCGAAAGGCCCCCTCGGCTCATAAGACTCGACGATGCTGCAGTCGATAGGCGGTACATCTTTGGCGGTCACGAGAAGGTAGTCGCGAAGATTGGGATTGAGGGTCCTGCCCTGCTCGTCGAAGACGACCTCCTCGAACAGTGTCTCGCCGAGCATCATGGCGATGGCTCCCTCCGCCTGGCCTTCCACCGCCGCGGGATTGACGGGCGTGCCGACATCGTGCGCATCGGTGAAGCGGACGACTTTCACGCGTCCCGTCTCAAGGTCGACTTCGACTTCGCAGACGCACGCAGAAAAAGAATAGGCGGGAGATGTTCCGACGGTCGCGCCTTTGAAGGTCCCGCCCAAACCCTCCGGTGGAGAATAATGGCCTCGACCGATCAGCGGACCGTTGTCGGCGAAATATTGGGCGGCTACTTCGTGCCAAGGCAGTTCCTTGTTCCGGTCGTCCTTGGAGTAGACTCGATTCTCCCGGATGTCCAGCTTGTCGGCTGTCACATTCAACATTTGGGATGCCGTTTCCAGGAGCTGCCGTTTGATATCCTCGCCCGCCATCTTGCAGGCATTTCCCCCCATCAGAGTAACCCGGGATGAAAACGAGCCGAATCCAAGCGGTGTGCGATCTGTGTCGGCAATCACCACCTTGATGCGATCGAAGGTGATTCCCATGGCTTCGGCGGCGATCTGGGCGAGGACGGTCATCGAGCCCTGACCGATGTCTGTCTCGCCCGAGAAGAGAATGGCTGTGTGGCCGTCTTCGCTCACTTTGATAAGGGCGTTCGAGTGTGGGAATTTTGAGCGGTAGATCGGATAGCCGGCTCCGCTGACGAATCCGCCGCAGCCGATACCAATCCCTCTTCCAAAGGGAAGCTTGCCCCATTTCTCATCCCATCCGCTTTTTTTGCGAACGGTTTCGAGACAGGCTTTCAGTTCGCAGGAGCCAATGTCCAAGTCATTGATCGTCCGAGTGTCGGGATCCATGGCGTTTTTCATCCGGACATCGATGGGATCGAGGTTCAGCGCCTTGGCCATGTCCGTCATCAGACTTTCGAAGGCGAACCGGGGATGAGGGCATCCGTGGCCTCGCATCGCGCCACAGGCAGGCAGATTCGTGTTGACGCGAAAGCCATCGTATTTGTAATTGGGTATCTTGTAGAGGGTCGGAACCATCGCTCCGGAATAGTAGACGGCAACGACTCCGAAAGAACTGTAGGCACCGCCGTCCAGAATGGATTTCTGTTGTACGGCTGTGAGTGTGCCGTCTTTCTTCATCCCCATTTTCAGTTCGATGATCTGCTTGTGTCTTCCGCGGCAGTGATGGAACATCTCGGAGCGTGTGTAGCGCATTTTCACCGGCCTGCCGGTTTTCTTCGATAGGAATGCCGCCAGGATTTCGAGTGGATTGATGGCGGCCTTTCCACCAAAGCCCCCGCCACAATGAGGGCCGACGACGCGGATGTCTCCCTGCGGCATGTCGAGAAGACGCGCCAGTTGATAGCGGACATGGTGAACGACTTGCGTCGAAGTGTACAGCGTGAGACGCCCGTCTGCTTCCCACTGTGCAATCGCGCAATGGGGCTCCATGGGACTCTGATAGGTTCGATTTCCCTCGTACCTGTCCGAGAGAACAAGGTCCGCCTCCTCGAAACCTTTCTCCACATCCCCGAATTTCCAGTCAACGCGGGTGTTGATATTGTTCGGGTATCTGTCAAGAATAATCGGCGCACCATCCGCCATTGCGTCAATCGGATCGAAGACAGCCGGCAGCTCCTCGTATTCGACTTCGATGAGCTCCAGCGCCGCGCGACAGGTCGCTTCATCGACGGCCGCTACCGCCGCCACCTCGTCACCCACATGACAGACTTTGTCCCGTGCCAGAATATGTTCGTCGTAGCGAGCTGGACTGACACCGTACATGGTATCCGGAACATCTTCGGCTGTCAGGATTGCCTTCACACCGGGAAGTGCCTTCGCCTTTCGCGTGTCAATCTTCACGATGCGTGCATGCGCGAGAGGACTGGTGAGGATCTTCCCGTAAAGCATATTCGGGAGCTTGATGTCATCGGTGTACTTCGCTCTGCCGGTGGCTTTGTCGAAGGAATCCTTCTTGGGTAGACTCCGCCCGACGACTGCGCGTTTGTCCTCCGATGGTTTCTCCTCCAAGGGAGGCGCTCCAGCGTAATCCTGCCAATGTTGAATCGCCTTCACGATTTTGGCGTAGCCCGTGCAACGGCAGAGGACACCACCGAGCGCTTCCCGGATTTCTTCCTCCGATGGATTTGGATTCCTGTCAATCAGAGCTTTTGCCGTGAGCACCATCGCCGGCGTGCAGAATCCGCATTGAATGGCACCGACCTCTGCGAACGCCCTTTGCAACGGGTGCAGCTTGCCGTCTGTCGATACTCCCTCGATGGTGACGATCTCTCGTCCTTCAGCCTCCAACGCGAGCAGTATGCACGAGCTCACGGGCTCGCCGTCCAGCAGCACTGTGCACGCGCCACAATCGCCGACGCCGCAGCCCAGTTTTGTTCCTGTCAAATCGAGCTGTTCCCGCAGTACCTCAGCCAGTGTCGTCGTAGCCGTCACGGGCACCGTATGTTTGTCTCCGTTAACCGTCAGCTCGATGAAATGCTTTTGAATCATTGTGCGTCTGCTCTCGTTACCACTGACCCGTGAGTCTCTCCAAGGAGCACTTGAGCGCGTGTTTCGTGAGAACATAGACAAGTTCGCGACGATAGGCCTCGGTTCCCCGGACATCCGTGATGGGTTTGGCGTCGTCTCTGGCCAAGGAAGCGGCTTGCTCGATGGCGTTGTCTTCGACTCTCTTGCCAACCAGCGCAGAAGCAGCCTTCTGAGAGGAGAGTGGATACGGCGCCACCGCTCCCAATACGATTCGCGCTTCTCGGCAAATGCCGTTCTGTATGTCGACAAAGGAAGCCACGCTGGCCACCGCGAGTGAGTTGGAGGCTCGGCGCTTGAACTTCAAATAGCACGCCGCGGCTGAAGAAGGTTTCAGCGGAACGAGAATTCGCGTGAGAATCTCATCGGCTTTCCGTACAGTCTCCCGCGAGCCGGTGATGAAATCCTTCAACGGGATTATTCGACGGCCTCTGCGCGAGACGACCTCGATTTCAGCCTGCAGTGCTGTCAGTATGACCGGAAAATCTCCACATGCCACCGCGCTGCAGATATTTCCTCCGACGGTGGCGCGTGCGCGAATCTGAGGTGAAGCGAAATGCGGCACCATATCTGTGATTTCGGGAAAATGACGCCGAATCAGTGGAGACGACTGGATTTCCTTTGCCGTACAGGCTGCGCCGATGGAGACCTTTGAATCAGACTGCTCGATCTGTCTCAATTCAGTGATTCGGCTGACAGAGACCACATGGCGAGCCTGACGCAATCCGGTGTCGATGTCCACCAGCAAGTCAGTCCCGCCCGCCAGTACTTGAGCCTGTGGCAGGTCGGCCATCAAGCGGCAAGCCTCATTCAAGTCAGTTGGTCGGTGATAGTCAAAGGCCTTTAACATCTACGATCTCGAGTCTTGATTTGCGAGCTGCTCTCTGGGCAATCACTACGCTGACCGTTTCACGAGCGTCGCCATCGTTACACCCCCACCCCCGCAGAGGGACGCAAGGCCCTGTTCTTTGTCATGGGTAATCAGGGCGTGGAGAAGAGTCACAACAATTCGGACGCCGGTACAACCTGTTGGATGTCCGAGGGCGATGGCCCCTCCGTGGACATTTAATTTGTTGCGATCCCATTTCAGGACTCTCTCGTTCGCGAGAACCTGTATGGCGAACGCTTCGTTGACCTCCAGAAGATCCGGATCGGCGATTGTCATGGAGTGTTCTTTGAGCAGCAGCGGAATCACATGAGCCGGTCCTTCACCCATGTACGCCGGGTCGACAGCGGTTTGGGAGAAGCTGGCCAACTCCGCCATAACGGGAAGCCCCTCGGCTTGTGCGATGTCTTTGGTCGTGAGCAACATGAAGGCCGCACCGTCGGCCATCGCGCAGGCATTGCCCGCCGTGACGGAGCCGCCCTTTCGAAATACGGCTGGCAAGCTCGCGAGTTTCTCGCGGTTAACCGGATAGCGAAAAGTCTCGTCCTTTTCTACGGTGCCGTCATCCGTCTCGATTGGTGTCACTTCCGATCTGAAATGACCGGACTCCCAAGCCTGATGAGTTTTTTCCTGAGAGAGGGCCGCGTATTCGTCCTGCTCTTCTCTGGAAATCTGGTATCGGTCGAAGAGATTCTCCGCTGTTTGTCCCATGCCCTGGCCAATCAGGGGATCGGTGCTGTCCGCCCAACCGTCGAGCAGTTGTTTGTTGCCCATCCGAAAACCATCCCAGCGACAATCTTTGAGAAGAAAAGGCATCGTGCTCATACTCTCCATGCCGCCAACCAGAATGAAACGCGCTGAACCGAGCACCAGACGCATACTTGCCGTCTCCAGGGCTTTCATTCCGGAAGGGCACGCCAT
>CAZJAD010000065.1:0-4289 GCA_964543855.1 uncultured Alphaproteobacteria bacterium | reverse complement strand
ACCGGTGGACTCAAGTTCGGCCAGGAGATCGTCGGCGCCCTGTTTGTTGCGCCGGTAGGTGAAAGCGACATGGGCTCCTTCCCGGGCGAGAATCCGCACGATTGCCGTCCCAATGCCCGAACTGCCGCCGGTAACAAGAGCGACTTTTCCTTGAAGAAGGCTACTCATTAGTCTTCCTTTTGTTTGTATGGATCAGATTATGATGATTCCATGCCGACCCAGAGGTCGCGAGCTCTACGCGAGGATGTCGATGCAGGGTGCTATCGATCCTGCCAGCGCGGCAACCGCTTTTCAAGGAAAGCGGTAATACCTTCGTTGGCATCGTGCGTGCTCATCAGCTCATCGATGTAGAAGTCCTGGATTTTGTCCAGCCGCTTCCTGAGCTCTCTGTTGAACTGCCAGCGTGCTGCCTGTACAGTGTGCCGAAGCGACATCGCACTCTTGGGAAGAATGTATTTCTCAGTCCACGCATTGACGCCTTCGAGAAGCGATTCACGGTTGTCGAAGAGCTGCGTCACAAGCCCCATGTCGGCCGCTTCATCGGCGGATAGGATTCGGCCGGTCAGAATGATGTCATCGGCTTTCGCCTGGCCGACCTTCATCGGGAGCAGCAAAGATGCCGGAGGCGGAAAAACGCCCAAATTAATCTCGGGCTGCCCGAGCCGCGCTGTACGGTCAGCGAAGATGAAATTGCACATCAGCGCGAGTTCCATTCCGCCACCCAGACAGTTGCCGGACACCAGCGCAGCGGTGGGAACAGCCAAATCCGCCAGTGTGTAGAAGAGTCCGTGGAACTGCTCCAACATTCGTGGAGCATTCTCGCGGGTATGCTCGGGCACACTTGCGCCGAAACAGAAATGATCGCCGGCGCCTACGAATTGGACAAACTTCACCCGAGGCTGGCTGCGCACACTATCGAGAGCGGCGGTGAGCCCGCTCATCATCTGGCTGTCAAGGATATTCGCTTTAGGAGCATTTAAGGTCAGACGAACAACCTGACTATCGTGAAGTGATTCCGTCAGGACTTTCTCAGCCATATTACTTACCTCGGCAGAATCGCATTGATAAGTTCGTCATCCCAAGGATGACCTTCCGCCAGCATGCGGCGGAGCTTGATGAAATCGACCTCCCGTTTACCCTTTGGCCCTTCGTTATAGGCTCGGAAGCCGGCTTTCGCTTCGGTCATCATATTCAGTGCGAGCCAGTCGCGGTTGGTCTGCTGATTGCGATCCCAGTGTTCCAGTTTCTTCTTCCGCACACCGTTCAGAGTCTTACTCGTGCAATCGGGCATCATATACATGAACTTGGTCGTCATTGAGTTGACAACATCGTCCAGCGGCGCGAGATCGATGGTGGCGCTGGCAAGCACTTTTTTCCCTTCGGCCAACGCGTCACCTTTCTTGCGACGGCCATACACCATCTCGCCCGTTTCGTCCAGCCAGCGGTCAGTGATAACGAGAGGATTGCGGACGAAGCGACCGTCGACTTTCAGCACCGGCACAGCCTGAGTAATCAGCCCGAAAGCAAGGGCTTCGTACGCGCTCCACATCTCACATAGCGTGCAGCTCATCATGGCCCGCTCGATACCCACGAAGAGATGCAGGAAATCCGTGCTCCCACCGTCTGGTGCACTTCCGTGTTTGGGACCGGCCTGGCCAAAAACCGCCAAGTCGCTTGCAATCGCGAAGTCACACGCCATGCCGATTTCCTGACCTCCTGCAACGCGCATCCCGTTGACTCGGCAGATCACCGGCTTGTCACATAGGAGAATGGAAGTGATCATGTCGTTGAACAGGCGCATGTACTGCTTGTATTCCAAAGGCCGGCCTGCATAGTACTCCGCATACTCCTTCGTGTTGCCTCCGGTGCAGAAAGCTTTGTCGCCGACGCCAGTGAAGACAACGGCAACCACAGCGCGATCCATCGACGCTTGGCGGAAAGCCAGGATTACTTCCTTGACAGCGGAAGTTGTGTACGAGTTGTACTGCTTGGGATTGTTGAGCAATATCCAAGCGTTGTACAAGCCCTCGACGGGTTTCCCGCCCTCGTCGAGGCACGGACGGAGCTCATAGATGATTTCCGAGAATTTCGTTTCGACAAGATTGTGGCTGAAAAGCTCATACTTCATGTTGTCACCTGTGTTATGTGCAACCTCGGGGAATGATTGGCAAAGAGGAAACTCGAGTCCATTAGAAGTCGGGCACCATGACAGCCCGTTTCAGGAGCTTGTGCGCCAGTGCTTTCTGGAAGATGTCGTTGATTTCGGAGAGCGGATGAGTCTCGGTAAAGGGTTTGAGCTTCAATTTGCCCTCTGCCACCATCTGAATCACATCATGGTACAACTCGGGCTTGCAGCCCCATGTGCCGATGACCTGTGCATCAAATGCCATCAAGTTGCTGAGGCGCAGGTCGAGCTTGTCCAGTGTGAACCCGACGACGGAGAGAGTGCCTGCGATCCCGAGCAGGGCAAAGGCCAGCTCCTGTCCGGCTTTCGTGCCCGATACTTCGTAGATTTGCCAGCTGTGCGGCGGTGCACCCATTTCCTTGCAGACAGCCTTGACACCCTTCTTGATTTCTTTGATGTCCATCCCTTTAGTGTTGAGCGTATTCGTCACCCCTGCCTGAGCGATGAAATCCAAGCGTTCCTGCGAAATGTCAACGGCCAGCACTTTCGCGCCGAAGATGTGAGCGAGCTGAGCCATATAGAGACCCACTCCACCGACACCGATTACAATCGCGAAATCCCCCGGCTCCAGGCCGCTCTTGCGGATCACCTGATAGGGTGTGGAGATGGCATCGGCAACGACCGCAAGCTCGGCGAGTTCGTAGTTGGCGAGAACCGCATTGGGGACCTCGGCCAAGTAACGGGCTGGAACCACAACATGGCTGGCGAATCCGCCGTGAAAATCGTTGCCGGGCATGAGCTGTTTCTGGCAGATGTTGCTCCTGCCTTCTTTGCACAGCGCACATTCGCCGCAGGGAAGCACTGCAGGGACAACCACCGGTTTCCCGACTAATTCCGCCGGGCCTTCGAGGACTGTCCCGCTGATTTCATGGCCCAAGGTCAGCGGCGGTTCGTGCCGTGTCGGGACGCCGTAATGCCAGAAGCTGAGGTCTGTGTGACAGACTCCGCATCCGGCGACCTGAACCAGCGCTTCGCCCAGAGCAAGTTGCGGAATGGGATACGAAACCCGCTCCAAGGGTTGATCCTTGGCAACCATTTGATAGGCATGTATCTTGTCCATCGGCCTACTCCGTCTCCTTTATTTTCGATGAGAACAGTCTTTGCCTCAAGTCATGAAACACATGGTTGATCCCGTCATTTTGCTGCCGAATACTCCAGAAGGCGAATCAAGGCCGAGACCGAGAGATTCAGGGGTGTGGGAATATAGTGCTTCTTTCCATACTCCACAATCTTGCCATTGAGGCGGTCGATTTCGGTGCGATGACCCTCGTCCAGGTCGATCAGCATCGAGGGCCGGTGATGTCCGGCGTTTTTCAGATAACGGACACCGAAACGACGGAATTTCTTGCCCAGTTCGATCCCTTCTTTCTCCGCAACAGCGATGGATTCATCAATGAGCGCTTCCACGAGTTCATAGGTTTCCGGAAAGTCCATCACTTCCTTCATCGTCTGTCGGGTAATTGCACAAACGGGGCTCAGAGCAGCGTTCAGGATCGTCTTTCCCCAGACATAGTCTTGGATGTCCTCCGGAATCTCAGTTGTCAAACCGACAGAATTGAGCAATTCAACGAGCTGCTTGGCGATATCATCTCCTTCAGGCATCATCGCCGCGAGGTAATTGGGCGGATTGAAGAAACTGACATGCACGCTGTTCGGGCCACTCATGTTCCCGGCATAGTTCACTACCATCCGTAAGGTTCTGCTATCGCCAAAGACCTTGGCAACCTCTGCCTCATTGTCGATGCCGTTCTGTGCACACATGACGAACAACTTGTCTGAGTCAATCTGCGAAACCTCCTCGATGACTTTGTCTAAGGCAGGAGTCTTCGCAGCGATAACAATCAAATCCAGGTCATACATGGCCAGTTGCTGTGTCGAGTGACATACCTGAGGCACGGCAACATGTTTCTCAATCGCATGCTTCAGATAAATACCCGATTTCCGGATACTGTCCATCCGACCCTTGATGACATCACACGGAACAACAAATGCACCGGCTTCGAGGAGATGTGCCACCAAGACGGCTCCCACCGGCCCTATGCCTACCACGCCAATGCGCAATTGGCTATTGCTGTTGCCTTCGCTCATGGTAATGTCCCTGATT
>CAZJAD010000064.1:0-12903 GCA_964543855.1 uncultured Alphaproteobacteria bacterium | reverse complement strand
AAGGCCTCCGCGAATGCGATGAGATAGAACGCCACAGAAATTGCCTGTGAGAAATAGAGAGATATCCCGATCGCACCTCCAACCGTCGCTCCGAATGAACGGCTGATAATAAAATACGCTCCTCCGCCTTCAACCTTTCGGTTTGTCGCGATTTCCGCCACAGCCAGGCCCGTGGGAATGGTAATCGCGTGCCCAATGAGAATCAGAAGTAGCGCACCAACCAGACCCGTATGACCGACCGCATATCCAAAACGCAGAAAGAGGATAGCGCCGAGGATCGTACTGATCGTCGCAAGAAACACTGGGGCGGTGCCGAACGCATGGCCGGGAGTGGCACGCTGTGACGACATGTTCATAGTCCTAATCCAGCAATATTCTTGAACTTGGATCCAGGTGGGCGGGGGATGGTCCAACCCGCGAAGTCCTGGCGGAAGAAGTTCCCCACTGTCCCATCAGATTGCTTTTGAATTGCCAATAAAATAAATTAAATTTACGCAAGCAAGCCCCGCTTGAAGGCAGCAAATGTGCCTGAGGACGAATCCTTTCCACGATTGACTGCCGAGCCCCATAACCTTTGGGAGATGCAACATGAGTTTTCCAGAAAGTATTGCAGATATTTCAGATGTTGTCATCCGGGTTTTTCGTTACAAGCTGTTTGAAATCAACCAGACACCGATCACCCTCTCGTCCCTGTTTCTCTTTTTTCTGATCATTCTGGTGTTCTTTGTCCTATCCTCGTTTCTGAACAAGAGACTGCTCCACAGGATCTTATCCCGGCTCCAGATAAATGAAAGTATCCAATATGCCCTGGTTCGGATCGGTCATTATTTGGTCATGTTTGTCGGGGTTATTGTTGCTTTTCAGTCAGCCGGGATTGATCTGGGCGGTTTAGTGGTCGTTCTTGGGTTTCTTTCTGTAGGAATCGGCTTCGGACTCCAGAACATCACCTCGAATTTCGTATCGGGTCTAATATTACTATTCGAACGGCCGATAAAAATCGGTGATCGTGTCACGGTTGGTGATACCGAAGGTGATGTGGTCGCCATTAATATGAGATCGACCACAATTCGCACATTAAACAACATTGCAATCATTGTTCCGAATTCAGAATTCATTTCCTCCAATGTAATCAATTGGTCTCACGGAGATCCAAAAATTCGTTTGATGATTGAAGTTGGAGTTTCCTATGGTTCCGATCCGGATTTGGTTCGAAAGGCCCTGCAGGAGGTTGCTGACGAACACCCCGCGGTGCTAAAAAAGCCGGAATCGGATGTATTATTTGTGAACTTTGGCGACTCTTCCTGGAATATCGTATTGAGAGTATGGATTGATCGCCCCAAAAGGCATCACATCATCCGCTCGGAAATCAACTTTGCCGTCGTGCGGAAGTTCCGAGAGTACGGCGTAGAGATTCCGTTCCCTCAGCGAGATGTTCACATGCGAACGCCGATTCCTGAGCCGTCTTGACAGTGACCGTGAATCGCCGAGGGGGCTGGCCAGGGTCGATGAATTCACGCAGATAACACGAATTGAAGTCCAACAGACGGTACCAAAATGAAGCCCTTAGGAAATTCCTAAGGGCTTTTGTTGTCGTCTGAATGTCTCTTTCTTGACCGATATCACCACAGGAAAACGGGCACACAGGCTGCTTCACGCATCATTTCAGCAGGACCATCTTCTTGGAAACCTGATAGCCGCTGACCTCCAGAGTGTATAGATAGGTTCCAGCGGGCAAATTGGCTCCGTCAAAATTTACGGTGTGATGACCGGCATCGGTGAAGCCATCCAGCAGTGTTGCCACTTTTTGCCCCGTCAGGTTATACACGGTCAGATTGGCCAGGCCGCTTTGCTTGATCTCAAAAGAGATTTGCGTCGTCGGATTGAAGGGGTTCGGGTAGTTCTGATGAAGTTCGAAATTGCCCGCCATTTCCGGCTCTACATCAAGAGTCATCGCCACATTCTCCGGTTCGACCGTATCTCCATTAACGATCCAGATTTTGTCGCCGTCGGATGTGGTGATTGTGATGGTGCCTCCTTCTCGCTGAATGTAATCACCATCTTCCATTCCTGCTTCAAGAATCACCATCTGGTTCGTTGTATCGCCGGATTGAAGATTTGCCTCAGATTCATACTTGTTGATTGTTATACTGTGGCCCTCTTGCGTGCGAATCCTGATTCTCTGCACGAGAACAACTCGCCACATATCCTTCGCCCATCCCGGATACACGACAGTCAATCCACTGAGCACAAGAAGCAATGCCAAACCCAAGGCAGCGATCGAGCGAATTGCACGGTGACCTGTATGAACCGATGTGGATTGAAGTTTCTTTCGCAGTCCATCCCGATGAGACGGCACAATTGAATCCGGGGGCTGCACCTGATTGAGTCGTTTCTCCCAGTCTTCCATAACTAACTCTCCACGGTTACCTGTGAAACCTCGTTGATGGATTCGCCATATGCTTCACGAAGGCCCTGATCTTCCTGAAGCTTTGCGATACCACGATGAATCAGGGATTTCACCGTGCCGACCGGCCGCCCGAGGATGGCAGCGACCTCACTTATCGTCATATGTTCAAAATATCGCAGTAGAATCGGTGCATTATATTTCTTTGGAAGCTTCATCAGCGCTCGATGCAGCATAAGGTAGCTCTCGTTCCGTTCAATCTCCACACTTACTTCCTGAGCTTCTGCTTCATCGACGACCAGAGATTGATGATCGGAATACAGTTTATCGGACATCGGAATCACACGCAACAGCTTCCGTCGCCTCAGTTCACGGCGCCACTCGTTCACCGCGATTCGAAGCAGCCAAGCCTTGACCGGCGCCTTCGGCTTGAATCGCGGCCATGCTCGGCAGGCTCGATAGAAAGTCTGTGATGTAAGCTCAAGAGCAACAGCCACATCGGCAGCGGCGTGGATTTGAAACCGCCACACATCGTCGTAGTATTGATTGTATATCTCTTCGAAAGAAGGTTTCATCGTCCGTCGGCCGGTAGTTGCGTCTCGTATATTAAAACCCTGTGGATGTCTGAAGGTTGCAGACCGGCTATTTCAAGTGGCTCAAATGCCGATTTCCTCCGGAAACAGAGGTCGAAAGCCCGCATTCCATGCTGACTTCATTATACTTACAGACTATCATTGCAGCCCGGGTGCCTTGGGGACTGCGAGCGGCGAATCGCAGGTTTGAAGCGAAAAGCAACGGTCCCTTCGATGGAAGAGCCCGCATTTTGAAAAAGCCTGCTCAGCGCCTTCTGAATCCAGACTTCTGACTATTTCAGATCGAATCCAATTCCCGGCGACTGGGTGGGATAGAGATACCCATCTTTGAGAATCACGGCGCCATCGGTAGGGTCATCAATCAGATCAAGGTGTCCGTCGAGGTCCGCGTACATGACATTGGCGCGAGCAAGGGCGTAGTGCAGGCCGGCGGCGATAGACAAGGCTACTTCATCCATACAGCCAATCATGACCTCAAGTCCTGCAGCCCGTGCAACCGCATTGATCTGGAGCGCTTCATCAATGCCGCCAACCTTCATAAGCTTCACATTCACCATATCCGCCATGCCACGACGGGCAATGCGAAAGGCGTCCCGGAGACTCATCAGACTTTCGTCTGCCATGACCGGTATCGGAACTTCCGTTACGACGCGCCCCATCAAATCGGGTTCATTCTTTGGCGTCGGTTGTTCAAAGATTTCCAGTTTGGCTGAGCGCGTCTTCGCGACAAACTCGGTCGCGTTTGCCACCGTATAACCCTGGTTTGCATCGAACCTCAGTTCGACATGGGGTCCGACAACCTCACGAACCTTCAAGACGCGGTCAATGTCTTCGCTGACATTACGACCACCTTTTACTTTAATGGCGTGAAATCCCTGCTGAACAAAATCCCTGGCGCGCTCGATGGTTTCGTCCAGACTCATGATGCCAATGGTGACGCTCGTCTTGATGCGCACGCGACAACCGCCAAGGAGCTGCCACAGAGACAGGTTTGCCAATTTACCGAGAATGTCATGCAGAGCGATATCTGCCGCAGCACGTGCGGAAGGCTGATTGGGAAGCGCTTGTTTGATCCTGTCGAGCAACCGGGTTCTCCGAAGGGGATCCGAATTAAGAAGGATTGGAGTGATGACTTGTTCCAAGGCGGCTATGACGGTTTCGGGAGTTTCTCCAGTGACAGGAAGGTCGGGAGCCGCGCAACCGAAACCTACGAGACCGGTGTTGGTTTCAACGCGAAGGAAGACATTGGTGACCTGCTCGACCGTGTCGTACGCGATTGTATACGGCACGGCCAGTTTCATGTCCACCGGCCAGACTTCAATCTTGGAGATTTTCATGGTCTACAGGTGTTTCTGATAGATTTCGTCAAGAGTCATTCCTTTCAGGGATTCTACCAGTTCAACCAGGCGTCGAACCATCACCTCCCACATCTTCTCGCCCTTTTGTCTCGATGCCTTTGTCGGGTCGCCAAATACTCCACTTGTGGAGATCTTGGCTGTTCGTGCGTACCAACCGACACTACGACGGGATGTAAAGTCCAGGTACTTGCTGGAAAACCGCGGTACGAATTTCTCGGCACGATCCATTCTGACTAATTCCGGACGAACAGCCAATGAGGTTGATGTCTCAATATCCCCCGCGTGTACATCATTTGGCACTTGTGACATCGCCTCGACATCCGCGTCGCTTGTCTCTCCCGTATCGACACAAGTGAAGATATGCGCATCCCGATTGATCATCTGGGCGGCAAAATGGAGCGCTGGACTGTTCCCTCCATGCCCATTGATAATGACAAGTTTTGTGATGCCTTGTTTGGCGGCACTCATGCCAATTTCGTACATGAATTGCGCCAGGGTGTCCGGACTGATGCTGATGGTGCCACTGAAGTCCTCATGAGCGTAGGAGACGCCATAGGGTACGCAAGGGAGCACAATGGGTTTCGGTTCAGAACACGCGGTGGCGACCTGCTTGGCTAAGTAGTCTGCGTCGAATGCATCCGTATCCAGTGGAAGATGAGGCCCGTGCTGTTCAATGGAGCCTACGGGTATCAGGGCGATATCTACCTGGCCGAATTTCTCTTGCGCTTCGGGCCAGGTCAGTTCCCGGAGCAAGAATTTCCCTGCCAGCCGCGATTCACCCTTAGCCACTTTTGGAGGTATCGTCGATTCAAAACGATAGGGCATCTGAATCTCGGGATCATGGCGGGGATCCGTATCAATCCAGACTCGACCTGTTCGCTTGGCGGCGCCAGCCGTATGCTCGAATAACAAATCATACAGGGGAAGGCGCAAGTCGATTGGAATGCCGTTCATGGGCGAGCGTTCCCGGTCAAACCGCAACTTCGTGAGTTCCGGATGAGCTCTCGCGCGTTTCTTTCTGGATTCCGGCAGCGTTATCTTTCGCATTGAGCTCAGGACATAGTCCAAATGTTCCGTTGCCGCGGTTTCCTGATGCACGCCCTTCTGAGCGATGGCTCGAAGGCAATTCTCGATCTGAGCCCGCGAATAGCCACACGCCTTAGGGTCTTCCTCCGTTGCGACCAGCATTCCTACGATTCTCCGACATTTCTCGCAACTGCCGCAAGGGTGTATTGTATCTCCTTCTTTGTGGGCCGCGTGGCAAGACACTTGAAGCCGCAGCAGAGCAGGATAGCGGCGGGCCAGGGTCTTCTGAATGAGAATCTCTGAGAGTGGTCGCAGAATCGAGAACAGGCTCATCATCCAGCCCTTTTTCTGGAAATAGCGGGTCATCGTGTCGTCAAAGTAGCGACTCTGATCGAACAAACCATTGTAGTGGGTGATACCTTTGAAGGACGTCTTATCCGTTGTGTCAAATTCGTCTCCAATCAGGACCCGACCAATTCCGCGTTTCTGAAGTATCGGCATTGCTGCAAACAGAAAGACGGCGATAGTCCATAACCGAATCGGATATTCATCGGATCGCATATCCGAGAATCCCGGTCGCACAAAGGGCAGGTGTCGCAGCATCCAGGCAAATAGACGATCAGAATTTGTCCAAACGCGTGTGGTCTTTGGCACATTCCGGGAGAAATGGCGGTAAGCATTAAGGGCAGTGAACCAATGGCGACCGGACTCATTGACAAAAATGGGATGAATGTTGCGGTTCATTTCCTCGAGCAGCCCGTAAGTCAGGAGACTGTCTTTGCCTCCGCTCGAAAGAATCGCGTGTTGCTCGCGATCGTAGGTTTTGGCTTGTTTGGGTTTTGCCCGTGACGACTGACCAGATGTCTGTCGATTCTGAAAAATGAGTTCGGCTCGCAGGTAACTCTTCTCAACTATTGTCGGGAGACTTGCGGCTTTGCCCACAAGGAAGGGATTCGGCTCGAGGAATTTCTTCACATAGATCTCTCGCGCTGTATTCTCCGCCATTTCCGTTAGCAAGGCTTGGTCGGTTTTGTCGAGGAAATCGTGAAAGATGATCTGTTTGCAGAACAAGCCATAATTCAGTGCGATTTGCGCAGCCATAACGGCGGCCAGATTTGCCGTTTTGGGATTGGACAGATCGAAAACGGGCTCTTCGTATTTGTAGGAAAAATCGAAGGACGAGGTGCCTTCGCGTGTTGTGACCGTGTAAGGGGAAATGAGACGATTTGGAGTCAATTGCACAGGGCCAACTTCAAGGCGCTCGATGACAACCAGTTGATCGAGCGGATTGGATTTGGTCGGAGATTTGATTGGCACTCTGTTTTTTGGCTGCGTTGAGTCGCGATGCTTCGAAGTCATTCCGCTATCCCCTTGATTTGTTTCTCGGCCTCGATAAGAGCGTGGACAATTTTGTTGGGTCCGTCGATCAAAACATCACTGGTTGGCAATCCGGTTTCGGATTCGATTCTCCGGCATGTTCTCTGGATTTGGTCGGCTGGAATGTTTTCATGATTGATGGTAATCGCGGCGACCCGCTTGTCCGAAATCATTTCAAGCGCTTGAATTTGCTTTGACAAATCGTGGAGCTTGTACCCGGGGAATCCATCATATTCGATTCTTGCGGGCGCATGCTGGAGGACAATGATATCCGGGCGTGCGGCAGCCAGGATCTCAAATCCTCCCGGATAAGCCGGATTCAACAAGCTGCCCTGTCCCTCAATGATGATGACATTGGGGTGGGTTTCTTTCCAGGCACTCCAGACGGCGTGTTCAATCTCACCGGCCACGAAATCGTTGATTAAGGAATCAAGTATGATTCCATAGCGGGCTCCCTGCAGCCAAGAGGTTTGGCCTGTACCAACCATTTCCGCGCTGCGTCCCATCTCTTGATAGCCTTGAACCAGCCGCCAGGCCGTTGTGCGTTTGCCGACAGCCGAGTCCGTTCCCAGCATCGCTACTTTGAACGATGTGACTTGTTCGATCTTTCCGGTGAAAAAATGCAGATGTTCGATCGACGGAGGCTTGCGAATGTCCCGCAGAGTGACGCTGTGGGTGCGAGCCAGATCACTCATTACCGAGTCATCCGTCAGATAATCATGAAGCCCGCAGTCGATATTGAGCCCCATCCGAATCGCCGCTTGAATATCCATGCGAGCCTTCGCCGAGAGTCGACCTCCATCCGGGGCTAACCCAACCACCAGATGTGTCGCCTGCACCCTTCCTTTTTTCGCGTCTGCAACGGCGGCGTCAATCGTCGAATGGATCGGGATGTCGTTTCTCCGACCGTCCAGAATATCCCCGGCATCTCTTCCGGCGTAGCGGGAGTCAACAACCGAGACAACTTTGTAGCGATGCGTAAACCTGACCAAACCGTGAGCCGTTTTGCCGTTCGTTGCGTTGAAAGCCCCTTCACAATAGACAATCGCATTGCCATCGAATCCACACACGATCAACGTCTCCCTGTGAGGATGATGACATATCTGTCAGCCGACATTGGCTCCCGCTGATGCTTGTCCAGAAGGGCAATCAAACCGGCCGTCGAAGCCGGGAGCACACTGAGACCTTCGGCGTCGCGAATTTTTCGTGAGATCGACAACATGTTTCTGTCACTGGCATAAGTGGCCCAGCCCCCGGTCGCGTAGATGGCGTCCAGAGCGACATCGCCGTCAATCGAGTGCCAGTTCACGAGTGGTTCGTTGATGGAGGTCTCTTTTATTTTTTCCGGCACCAGATCCTCGCAACGGTCGGCCTTTTTCAGAAATGCTTGAACGACCGGGTTCTTTCCATAGGACGATCCGGCCACCATTTTGGGCATTCTGGATGTTTTTCCCCGTCGATGCAGGCTGAGGAAACCTCGGTAGATTCCCGCGAGGGTCGTGGCATTGGATACCGGCACAGCGACAATGGCCGGTGCATCCCTAAGCTCGTCGTAGATTTCAAATGCGATGTCGCCATACGCTTTGAGCTGCAGAATCGTATTGGCCCCACCGGGATTCGCATCATACAGTTCATCTTGTTCCGCCCGTTCCCGGCTCTTCATCACCGCAGTCTCATAATCGCCGGGGCTGTGGATGATTTCCGCGCCGTAACCTTGCATCTCTTTGACGCGGTTGGTATGGAAGCTCTCGGGGATATAGATAAGGCACCGAAGCCCTGCTATTGATGATGCAAAAGCGATTGCCGCGCCGTAATTCCCGCAGGTTGCGACGGTGATCGAATCGAATCCACGCCGCAGCGCATCCATGGCCTGCGCAAATGCGATACGGTCTTTCTGCGTTCCCGTTGGGTTGCCGCCCTCGAATTTCAGAAAGATTTGGTGAAGGCCGACTTCTCTCTCGATATTCCGCGCCCGAGTAAGGTTCGTGTCGCCGACCTCGGAATCGAAAATGTCCTCGAACGCCTCCAGCCGATCCTCGATAGCAACGTGGGAATCTGCGGCCATCTTCCGGATGGCCTCTCGTTCGGGAGAGAGCAACGGAAGATTCGGCGTCGCTCCGTCCAGAAGTGGTCGAATTAAGTTGGGAGAAACCTCCTCCTTGATGCCGGGAGCATCGGCGAGAATTTCCGAATCGCGCGGAGGTTTCTCTGATAACGAATCTGAACGAGTGGGTGGATTCATCTGCTTTGCCTTCTAAGTCAGACATGCTTCATGGTATTGAACGATTCCAGGACTTCTTTCTCCCCGAGAAGGTTCCGGTGTGCGCATAGCCTCCAATTCACCTTAGCAAGTTCCGTGTCACAAACCCTGGACGGCTTGACCCCGGAGGTGCATGTTATTATAGTAATTACAATGCATTAGGTTCGGATGACCGAGTTCTGGTCTTGTCTTTTTAAGATACGAACCAAGATCCCCGTTGTCAAAGCGGATTCAGCCCGTCTCTACCAATCGACTGGCTATGCATCATTTCACAGCAACTTGTGTGACTTGGGTAGAGTGCACTGTCATTCAAGCAGACGGGAATGGATTTGCACAGGTTTCAGTGTTATGCAGAACATATGCGTTGGGTAAGTCTGCCGCATTGGATCGCAGAAAGGATGACGAGAGTGGCGTATCTGCGGACAAGTACCTTGATTTCCGGCCTTTTTATGGGTATATTTTCTGAATGATTCGCCGAATGATGACCTGGGCAATGTTGTCTGTGAAAGCGCGCCTGGATGATTCTCGTTGCCTGACCGGCGGCGCTCAGTAGCACTTCGAAACCAAAGGGATATCGAGATGCCAATTAAAGAGATTGGGCCATTCAGCGTTTCCTATCTCCAAGTCTTGGACGAGCAGGGGAAGATCGACAAGGACCTCGAACCGAAACTTGGAGACGAAGACCTTACTCGCCTTTATCGAGCCATGTTCATGGCCAGACAGGTTGATGAGCGAATGTTGAAATTGCAGCGGCAAGGCCGCATCGGCACTTTTGGTCCGAGTGCCGGCCAGGAGGCTGCCCATTGTGCGCCGGTGTTTGCTATGACGGAGAAAGACTGGCTCGTGGGCGCATTCCGTGAAGCCGGTGCACGCTTGATGGAGGGCGAGTCCATTTCGCAGGCACTGCTTTTCTACAACGGGTATGAGGAGGGCAACCGACGGCCTGGCAGCGCGCGTGTGCTCCCGATTTCGATCATCGTTGCTTCGCAAACACTGCACGCCGTGGGCATTGGCTATGCGATGAAGTATCGCGGTGAAACGGACTCGGCCGTGGTTACTTTCTTCGGCGATGGGGCCACTTCGGAGGGAGACTTCCATGAAGCACTGAATTTTGCCGCTGTATGGAAGGCACCGGTGGTCTTCATTTGCCAGAATAACCAATGGGCGATTTCAATGCCGCGAGGCAAACAGACCAATTCAAAGACGCTGGCCCAGAAAGCCATCGCCTACGATATTCCGGGGATTCAGGTCGATGGCAACGATGCTCTTGCCATGTATAAGGCGACCAAAGAAGCGCTTGAACGCGCACACGCCGGGGAAGGCCCGACGCTTATTGAGGCCGTCACCTATCGTTTGATGATGCACACAACCGCCGACGATCCCACAAAATATCGCGCTGAGGAAGAGGTCGAGCAGTGGAAGAAACGCGATCCAATTCCCCGTTTCCGAACTTACCTTGAAACAAAGGGAATCTGGAATGCAGAACGACAAACCGCGTTAGAAACGGAAATCAAAGCGGAGATTGACACGGCTATCAAGGAATTTGAATCCGTGACCGACCGGAAACCCGACGCGCCGTTCGATCATGTTTATGGGACTCGGCATGATTCAATCGAAGAGCAACGCCAAATCTTCTTAGAGGATCGGCAAAGGGAGGCTGCGAATGCCTAAAATGACCATGGTTCAAGCCATCAGCCTCGCGCTTGAACAGGAAATGGCCAAGGACGACAGTATCGTTGTACTCGGTGAAGATGTCGGGGTTGACGAGGGAGTCTTTCGAGCCACGGCGGGTCTGCATAAGCGGTTCGGTGAAACCCGGGTGATTGACACGCCTTTGGCAGAATCGGGTATCTTGGGAACATCTATCGGCATGGCGCTGGCCGGACTCAGACCTGTGGCGGAGATGCAATTCTCGGGTTTCTCGTATCTGATGTTTCATCAGCTCGAAGGACATGCCTCTCGATATCGTTCTCGCTCGCAGGGTGCGTGGAGCTGTCCGCTTGTTGTTCGGATGCCCTACGGCGGAGGTGTCCGTGCTCTGGAACATCATTCGGAGAGCCGAGAAGCGACCTACGCGCATCTTCCCGGGGTGAAGGTCGTGATTCCGTCGACTCCAAGGAACGCGCGCGCACTGCTCGTTGCCGCTATCCGCGATCCTGATCCGGTCGTATTCATGGAGCCCAAGCGTTCTTACCGCGCGTTCCGCGAAGAAGTGCCGAATGAAGAGGAAGTGATGGAAATCGGCAAAGCCCAAATTGTTCAAGAAGGCACCGATCTGACCGTCATCGCCTGGGGAGCCATGAGACTGTTCATGCTTCGGGCTGTTGAGGAAGTGCAAAAGGTGCGAGGAGCCAAGATCGAAGTGATCGATCCTTTGACCATCGCGCCCATGGACGGGAATGCGATTGCTGCATCGGTGAAGAAAACCGGTCGGTGCGTCGTGATCCAGGAAGCACCGAAGTCACTTGGAGTCGCATCCGAGATTATTGCCACAATCAACGACAAAGCACTTCTGTACCTGCAGGCTCCGGTCAAGCGGGTCACGAATTACGATGTCGTGACACCCTACTTCGGGCGAGAACTCGATTACATTCCAAGTCCCGGTCGCATCCGCCGGGCCATCGAAGAAACCCTCGACTTTTAGGAGGCAACGATGTTTGAATTTAGACTGCCCGACCTCGGTGAAGGCATCCATGAAGGTGAGATACTAAAATGGCATGTCAACACGGGAGAAACGATCAAGGAGGACGATCCTCTCGTCGAAATGGAGACGGACAAAGCCGCGGTCGTGATTCCATCACCGAAGGGCGGAAAAATTGTATCCGTGGCGGGCAAGGTCGGAGATACCGTTGTTGTCGGGGATGTTATCGCTGTCATCGCGGCAGAGGGTGAGGAGATCGTCGTTGAAGCTCCTGCGAAGGAAGCTGTGCCTGCAGCAGCCCCTCCACCAGAGAAAGCGCCTCCTCCGCCGGCAGCTCCTCCTTCTGTGAAGGGTCCGGTTCCCGCGGCTCCGGCGACGCGCCGATTCGCTCGCGAACAGGGGATTGACATCAACCTGGTGACTCCCACCGGGCCCGGAGGTCGAGTTACCCTCGACGATGTGAAGCGAGTCATTGAGGCAAAGGAGAAGGGCCTACCGGTTCCTCCAGTCGAAGTCCCGGCGGCTGAAGTTGCCGCAGAACCGGCTGTGGAGGAACGGCGTGCCGAAGCGGAGTTCGCTGCTCACGCGGCCTCTGCAATTCCTTTCCTTGACATTGAGCCTCTGCCGGATTTTGAACAGTGGGGAATCGTTGAAAGAGAACCGTTGCGTTCGATTCGGCGGAAGGTGGCGCGCAAGATGGTCACCTCCATGATCCTTGTTCCCCATGTCATGCATATGGACGAGGCTGATGTGACTCTCCTGGAGGAGTTTCGCCAGCGCGAAAAATCACGCCGCACCGGTCAGCAAGGTGCGCACCTCACGATTCTCGCGTTCATCGTCAAAGCGGTTACGGCCGGATTGAAGGCTACGCCAGCCTTTAACGCCAGTCTTGATCCGTTCAAAGAGGAAATTGTCTATAAGAAGTACTACAATATCGGCATCGCCACCGATACCGGCAAGGGATTGATGGTTCCGGTAATCAAGGATACGGATCGAAAGAGTATTGTCCGGATATCCGCTGACATTGAGGATTTGGCGACGCGGGCACGCGACGGAAAAATCGAGGTGGCGGAGCTGCGTGGAGGCACTTTTACCATCACCAATGTCGGACCGCTCGGTGGCACGGCCCTTATTCCAACCATCAATTATCCTGAGGTTGCGATTCTCGGGGTAGGACGAGTTCAGGAGAAGCCGGTCGTGCGCGATGGTCAAATTGTCATCCGAAAGATTCTGCCGTTGACACT
>CAZJAD010000063.1:1420-13031 GCA_964543855.1 uncultured Alphaproteobacteria bacterium | reverse complement strand
GCTGTTCAATGTCTGGGGAAGTGGATTACAACTCATTGTCCCCGGAGCAGCGTAGTCGATGCAGGTATTCCAGTCGCTTTCGAGTTATGATGCAAACCCGGAGACTTGTGCAGTCTCCGGGTTTCTCACGAGAGCGTTTCGTGGACCACGCGACAGTCGTAGAGGAGGAGGTGAGGGAAAATGAGTGGGGGGCTTGATTGGGGGAATGACCTGTAGCTTAGTTTACATAATATTTCTTATGTGACCCCGATTTGTTATAGAGAAAATAAAGGAATACCCTCCACGCTCGGCGATTGGAGCAGAGATTCTGCGACCCTTAATTGCTGTCACAATGCACCCATGATTAATGGCCGTAATTGCAATAGTTCATCACTCTTGGCGAGAATCGGTTATAATGAACCGCCGGCCACGGTTCAAATCCTTCCGCCTCCTTCGGGCGAGAGTCTTGTCACGCATTCTGACGACTGATGGAAATGACGGTGTTGAACCGGCCCTTGTATTCGTAGACGTCGTCATGACCTGTGTTGCTCATTGGGCTTTGCCCAATCCATTGCAGAAGAAAACCCATGCCGGGACCATGAACAAGGCAAGAATGAAGCTGAAGCCAAGCTCGGCGACGTCACCTTTCATCGCGCGGTCCATTAACAGAAGAAGGATCACAATAGAACCCAAGACACTGGCCCATACAAACGATGTCTCCCGTTTCATGGTACTCTCCCATTATGCAAAGACTGATTGTGGCAAATGTCCTTCTCAAGAAGTCGGCCAAATCCGCCCGTGGTGAGTGGGAAGGTCGAGGCACTTGCGCCGGACCTCCAATTCCGTGTGTTGCTTAAGTCCTTATTGTATAACAATATTGACAAGTTTGTCGGGAACCACTATCGTCTTGCGCAGGGATCCTGAACGCAACGCCGCCTTCACCTTGTCCCTATCCAGGGCCATTCTCTCCAGCTCTTCCTTCGCAATCCCGACAGGCACTTCAAACTTATCCCGCAATTTGCCATTAATCTGAATCACGATGGTTGCGACATCATGAGCGGCCTTGGCCTTATCAAACCCCGGCCAAGTCTCATCGAACACACTCGTCGTGTACCCAAGTCTTTCCCACAGCTCCTCACACATATGTGGCGTGTACGGCGCCAGAAGCTTGATCAGAGTCCGGGCAGCCTCCATGACAGCCTCGGAACGCTTGATGTCCGCGAGCTCAGGGCCTACGTGTAGATAAAGAGCGTTCGTGAGCTCCATCATGCGGCTCAGCGCCGTGTTGAAGTGGAAGGTGACCGTATCTTCGGTTACAGCTTTGATCGTTGTGTGAAGTATTCTCTCCAAATCCCTCGGAAGAGGCCCATCTTCGGCGGATTCGGCCAGGATCAGGGCGTTGACTAACCGCCAGACTCTGCTGACAAAGCGCTCAATTCCGGCGATTCCTTCGTCGGACCAGTCTCCCCCTTGCTCATAGTCGCCCATGAATTCCAGATAACACCGGAAGACATCCGAGCCGTACCGCTGGAGAAAAGGCTCTGGGTTGACGACATTGCCTTTGGTCTTCGACATCCGCCCGCCGCGGTTCAGGATAATACCCTGATGCTTCAATCGAGCGAAGGGCTCATCGGTCTCTAGGTAGCCGGCGTCATGCACCACCTTCGCAAAGAAGCGGGCGTACAGGAGATGACCCATGGAGTGTTCCGGGCCGCCGACATATTGGTCGATCGGATGCATGAAGTTCAGGTGATTTATGTCGAAAGGTGCCGTATCCAGCCGTGCGTCGGGGTATCGCATGAAATACCATGAGGAACATACGAAGGTGTCCATCGTGTCAGGATCGCGCTTGGCGTCACCACCACACTTGGGGCAACTCGTCTTGATGAAGCTCGCCACGGCCTCCAGCGGAGACTTCCCCTTCGGAGTGAATTCCGAGGTTTCGGGAAGCCGAACGGGCAAATCCGACAGCGGAACCGCGACCGGGCCGCACTGAGGGCAGTGAATGATTGGTATCGGTGCCCCCCAGTATCGTTGGCGTGAAATGGTCCAATCGCGCAGATGATAGGATGTCGCAGGGCCTCCCCGCCCCGAATCCGCCAGTTTCTTCCCAACCGCTTTCATTCCTTCCTGTGAAGCCAATCCTTCGAACTCCTGCGAATGAACCATAATGCCGTAGTCCGTGTAGGCTTCTTCCATTTCCTCGTCGACAATTGGGACATCCGGTGGATTGATTACTTTGGCGATGGGCAGATTGTACTGTCGTGCAAAGGCGAAATCGCGTGTGTCATGGGCAGGAACTGCCATGACCGCGCCCGTGCCGTAAGTCCCGATGACATAGTCTGCCACCCAGATAGGAAGCCGATCATCCGTCAACGGGTGAAGAGCGTAAGACCCTGTAAAAACACCAGTTTTGGGCCTGTCGGCAGCGGCTCGATCCACCTCGGAGACCTTCAGGGATAAGTCAATGTACTGCTCGACTTCTTCTCGCTGCCCGGGTGTGGTCAACTGCCCAGCCAGAGGATGCTCGGGGGCAAGCACCAAGTAGGTGACGCCAAAAAGGGTGTCAGCTCGAGTCGTGAATACCTCGATGACATCGTTCTGGCCTTCTATCGGGAAGTGGATCTCAGTGCCCTCGGACCGGCCAATCCAATACCGCTGCATCGCGCGCGTCTTCTCAGGCCAGTCAATGCGCGAGAGCCCTTCAAGCAATCGGTCGGCATAGGCGGTTATCCGGAAGAACCACTCCCGCATGCTGCGCTTGACGACCGCCGTTCCGCACCGCTCGCAAGTGCTCTCCGCCGTAACCTGCTCATTTGCGAGCACGGTTTGGCAGGAAGAGCACCAGTTGACCAGCGCTTCCTTCTGGTAAGCAAGCCCACGCTTGAACAGCAGGAGGAACATCCACTGCGTCCACTTGTAGTATGCCGGATCCGAAGTATCCACTTCGAAGTTCCAGTCGTACATAGCGCCGATCGTGCGGAGCTGCTGACGCATGAAGTCCACATTCCGGCGCGTACTCTCAGCCGGATGCACGCCGTGGCGGACCGCGAAATTCTCCGCTGGCAGCCCAAAGGCATCAAAGCCGATAGGTTCAAAAACCTGATAACCTCGCATCCACTGAAACCGTGCCCAGGTATCGGTCGGACCATAATTGTACCAATGGCCGATGTGAAGTTTGTCACCCGAAGGATAGGCGAACATCACGAGGCAATAGAGCTTCTTACGGTCGGAATCCCACTTCCAATTGTGGGTGCCGAGCTCAGCCCATCTAGCCTGCCACTTCGGCTCGACTTTGGTGAAAGGGTAATGCTGTTCGATACTGCGTTTCATTTCATCTCGAACGATTCCTGGCGACCAGAGGTTTCACATGGTGCCAGATATACACGACAACGCCAGCCAAAATCAGCCCACCGATAACGATGTCGAATTTGTGCCAGTAGTGTCGCAGGTGAGTCCAATTCTCTCCCATGACCTGCCCGATCCAGGCCAAGCCCAGGCACCATGGAAACGATCCTACGAAGGTATACAGAAGGAATCTCCCGAAGTGCATTCGGGAGACACCCGCCGGAAAAGAAATGAAAGTGCGAATGACAGGCAAGAGACGGCTTACGAAGACGATAACCTCACCGTAACGCTGGAAGAGCCGATCAGCTCTCTCCAAATCCTTGAGCGAGATCAGGACATACTTGCCATAGCGTTCGATGAGCGGCCTGCCTCCCCACATTCCGGCATAGTAAGCTACAATCGAGCCCCAGACGCAGCCCAAAGCCCCGGCCAGCCCGACCAGCCACAGGTTGAAGACGCCGGTCGAGACCAGAAAGCCCGAGAAAGGCATGATTACTTCCGACGGCAGCGGAATGCAGGCGCTCTCGATTCCCATCAGGAAGACCACACCCGCGTAGCCCATGGACGAGATTGCCGAAATGATCCATGTGGCCAGAACTTCAATAACGCTTGTAATCACTCGCCGACTGTCTTCCGTGCTGGAATATACTTCCGGCCGCCCAGGACTTTCCAGACGGCCGAACGAGGTAGTCGGGGCGACTGGATTTGAACCAGCGACCCCTTGGTCCCGAACCAAGTGCGCTACCGGACTGCGCTACGCCCCGACGTTCTAACTATTTATAAATTGGCGATATAACGAGACAACTTGTCAGCGGCGCGAATCTCAGTGCATGCAAGTTGTCTACCAGATGTCTGTAATGCGCGATTAGCTCCGCAAATTTATATTATATCGAAAAATTGCCGAAAAGTCAATAGGCCGTTCGGTTTGATTTTTGTCTTCCGATTTCATACCTTCATCCCAGACGGTCAAAAAGGTGGCTTCCCATGAGTGCCAAGCGGCTTTACGACAGCGCATTTCACAAGTTGGAGCCCAGTGTCCATGCGCAGGTGGAGAGGTGGCGCGCCCGGCGCCAGCAGAAAGTCCTTCCGCTTCCCGGGAATCGCCCTTTCTTGACCATCTCCCGGCAGTTTGGCTGTGAAGCCTTTTCCTTGGCTGAGGCGCTCGCCGAGCGGCTGAGCCAATCCTTCCCGACGGCGTCCGGCTGGACAGTCTACGACCGTGCGCTCATGGAAAAGATCGCGACGGACTATCAGTTGAGCCAGAAACTGCTGGAATCTCTCGAGAAGTCCGTGCATCGCGAACTCGACGACTATCTGACAACGCTCTTCTCGAAAGGAAGCCTGCAGCTGGCCGCGTTCCGTGGGCTCATGCGAACTGTCAGAGCCCTGGCGCTTGAGGGCCACTGTATCATCGTCGGTCGTGGCGGGGCCATTCTGGCACGCGACCTTCCGGCCGGGTTCCACATCCGGCTTGTCGCCCCATTCAGTTGGCGCGTCGAGAAAATGATGGGAAAGCGCGATCTGACTCGTGCCCAAGGAGAAGATCTTGTGCGGCAAGCGGACGCAGAGCGAGAAGGTTACATTCACAAATACCTGGGAAAAGACCACAGCGACAGCACCTTCTATCACCTCACGATGAACAGCGAACGGGTACCTCGCGACGCGCAAGTCGAACTTGTCGTGAAGCTCCTCTCTATAGCGATTCGCTGATTTCCTCCTTCAAGCTCCTTTCTGAGAATCTGCTCCCTCTCCCCTACCCTTCACACCGAAGGCTCGCATCGATCACAGGCCGAGGTCGCGACACAATGCTCCGTCCTTCACGAGCAGTGTTGGATCGCCCTCCCAGACCGCGCGACCGCCGTTCAGTACGAGAGCGAAGTCTGAAACAGACGCCGCAAAAGACAAGCTGTGAGTGATGAGTCCGACGATCTTGCCGGTTTCCGCCTGCGTACGAATGAGATTTCGAACGCGCGCGCGCATGTTCCAGTCCAAACCTGCTGTAGGCTCGTCGAAGATGACGGATTGTGAGGGTCGCGCAAGTTGCACCGCAATCGCCACCAGCCGAGCTTCGCCGCCCGAAAGGTCGAAAGGACTCCGGTCCAGGAAACGCGCCGGGTCGAGCCCGACGGACTCAAGTGCGCGAACTGACGAGTCGGATGCGACGGTCTTCGTCTGATGCAGCTCTCTCCGGACTGTGTCCTCGGAGAAAAGGTGTTCGGGAAACTGGAAGAGGTAGGCCACATCCTTCGGGGATGACCGTTGTCCGTCCGAGAAACTAATCGTTCCCGAATCCGGTTCCAGAAGTCCAGCCAGCAGTAGTCCCAGAGTGCTCTTGCCGGAGCCGGACGGACCCAGAATCGCGGTGACTCGGCCTGCCACAAGCTGGCAAGAGAGAGATGCGACCGCCAGTATCTTACCATGCCGCGAGGGATAGCTGAATGTCACATCGCGAGCGCAGAGCGCTAGTTCAGGATTCACCGTCAAGTGCTCCGCAGAAGCTTTCCCTCTCCATCTGGGGGATCTCTCGCAGTCTTCCTTTGTCCAAGTAGAGAAGACGGTCGGCGATACTGGTCTCTTTTGGGAAAGGCGTGATCAGAAGAATACCTGTCTCGCGACGGAGGGACTCTATGAGCCGGAGAAGGTCGTCACGGCCTTTCCGGTCGAGAAGAGCTGTGGGCTCGTCAAGAACAAGATACACAGCACCGGTCGCCAGTGTACCGGCAAGAGCAAGGCGCTGTTTCTCACCTCCGGACAGTTCTTCCGGATGGCGCTGGGCGAGAGGCTGCAGATGAAACTCATCCAGCAAGCTGCCGACACGGCGTTGCATCTCCACTCGAGGCGTGTTCAGCAATTCCAGACCGAAGGCAATTTCCTCAGAGACTGTATCCGCGATGATTTGCTGTTCGGGGTTTTGAAAGAGAATTCCAACCCGCCGCCGAATCTCCTGACTGTGGACTCGGTCGCTGGTGGCCAAGCCGTCGACGGTCACTTCCCCGAAGGACGGCTGCAGTAGCCCGTTCAACAGCAGCGCCAAGGTGGACTTTCCACTGCCGTTGGGGCCAATCAGGGCGGCGAGTTCGCCGCGCTGCAGGACGAGCGAGACATCTCGCAGGAGCTCGTCTTGGCCCGGATAACTGAAATTCACGCGGTCAACGGTGATCATCGAGGTTCAACTCCCTTTGCAGGAAATCGGCGATTTTCGCCGAAGCCCCCAACCTCTCCTCGACGAAAACACGAGCTTCCTCACCCACGCGATGGCGCATGCTGTCATCGGAGATGAATTTGTCAATCCAGTTTTCGACCTCAGTCGTCTCGGTGACTACCTGAACAATATTCTGAAGCTTGGCCATTCGGGCTTCATGAGAGACATCAATGTTCGGTCCGGCAAGAACTGGCAAGCCATGCGCCATGGGTTCGAGGACACTGTGTACGCCTCGGTCAAAGCCGCCTCCAACATAGGCCAACTGGCCCCGCTCGTACAGCGTGGCCAGAATGCCAACACGGTCAACACAAAGAACCTGTCCAAGCTTCTCACCCTTCCACTGGCTCAAAAGGTGAACACGAAGGTTCAGGCGCTCGCTGCTGGTCTGAATCCTCTCCAAAGCCGACGGCACCGGCTCATGGGGCACGAGTAGACAGAGGAAATGTGGATGCCGACGGGCAATGTTCGCGATTGCAGGCAAGAGAATATCTTCGTCGGCCGCGTGTGTGCTTCCAGCTACGAGGACAAAGCGGCCAACAAAAGCGTCAGCCGGCAGAGAGATTTCGGACGCGGCGCGCGAGATGCGCTCAATCATGCGGTCGTATCGAGAGTCTCCCGCAACATGAATCGGCACGCTATCGCCGATGAGTCGGCGGGCTCGCTCAGCGTCTTCCCGCGAAACCGTCAGCACCATATGGGTCGAGGAAATGATGGCCTTCTGGAAGGATCTCACCACTGGCCAAAATCGCCGTGAGTTCGGCGGGAAACTCGCATTGATCAGGAAAACTGGAATCCCAGCCCGTCGACACTCCCAGACCAGATTCGGCCAGACATCATGCTTCGTAATTGCCAACGCCTGCGGTTTCAGGGAAGCCAGGAACCTCCGGACCGATCGGCGCGTGTCCGTCGGCGAATAGTCGACATAGGCGAAGCAATCGGCCTTCTTGGCGGCAGATTCAGCAGAAGGACTGAAGTAGATCAATGCGAGGGCCACTCTCCTTGCAGCCAGTTTTGACGCCAGAGGATGAAGCGCCTCCAACTCCCCCATCGACGCGCAGTGAAACAGGATCAGCGGCTTGTCTTGTAGCTGCAGCCGAGCGGCGCGTGCACGGGAGGCGAGTCCCTTTCGGCCACGAAGTCCCCGCCGGACTTTGTGGTTGAAAAGACCAAGGACATGAAATCCTCCCCAGAGTGCGGGAAGGATCAGAAAGCGGTAGGAAAATTTCCAGAACGATGGCACAAGTTGCACAGCTTTATGGATTCGACATCACTGAGACCATTTCCGGGTGGGAAATGAGTCTCTCCGTCGCGCTCAGAACCTCAGCGACCGTGATATCACGCATACATCGAAAATGATCTTCTGGACACTGTTCAGTTCCCATGGCACTGCACGGACGACAAGGCAACTCCTTCTGAATCACCTCGCACTCTGCGCGAAACGGGAAGAAACCGAACTCCTCGACCGTGGGACCGAAAAGGGCCACCACAGGGGTTCCGACGGCCGTTGCCAGGTGCATCGGGCCCGAATCATTGCTGATGAGGCAAGCGCCAAACTGAAGGATAGCGGCAACCTTGAGAAGCGGCTGGTTGATGAAGCACTGGACTCGCTTTCCCGCGACATCACGGACAATCGCTTCAATCAGCGATTCGTCGGCTCGATCTCCAACAAGGATAACCTGATAGTCTCTGCTCAGCAGTGTCCTCGCGAGGTCCGTCCAATTCTGAACCGGCCAACGCTTCGTCGCGTGGCGCGCACCCGGTGCGAGGATGACAGCTGCTTCGCCGGTTACTCCGTTTGCTTCGAGCTCTTCGTGAGTTTGCCGCGCAATCGCTTCGGGAACGCGAAGCTCCAGACCACCGCCATCTTCACGGCAACCGAGGGAATCCACGGCGGCGAGGTAACGCATGGGCACAGGAAGAATGCCCGGATAGAGATTCTTTCGTAAGTGAATGAGCAGAAACCGTCGCAGCCGATAACGACGAGCCTTAACCCAGACAACAGGAAAAGCGAACGCCCTCCACCAAGCGCTGCGTGGGCTGTTCTGCAGATCAACGATGACGGAATAGCGTGCACGCAGAAGCCGAAATTGCCAACGAAGAAGCTCCCTCAATCCGCCGCCTTTGTCAAACTCCAAAACACGCTCCACAGCGGGCAGAGCCGATGCCAGGTCGACATACGGCTTGGAAGTCAAGAAGTCTATCTGAGATGTGGGAAAGCGCGACCTAAGAGCTCGCAGAGCAGGCGCGGTAAGGAGAACATCGCCCAATGAGGACAAACGAATGACGAGAATGCGGTCCAGATCCTGGGCCTGTTGGGAATCCGGCATAGCGTGACAGCCTTACGCATGCACCTGCGGCGAGACAAATGCGATTCTACAGCGACGATAGTTTGTCGAATGTCCCGGTTCCCTTTCGCACGGCTTGGCCGTTCTGCTTATAGAAAACCAGCCCGCTTGTACCTGCGAATTTGTCGAGTAATTCTAGGCCACCCGTTGGACCAACAATAAAAGCACTAACCGCGAGCGCCTGAGCGTGGGCTGCGTCGTTAGCATGGACGGCGAAAGCGGTGCAAAGATCAGCGGGTCTGCCGGTGCGCGGGTCCAGAAAACGATGGTATTTCTTGCCATCCTTCTCAAACGCGCCTTCGTCACAGGTGACTATGGCATATCCACCGGCGGGCAGGTACTGCGTTCCCAGCGGCTTGTCAGGGTTATCGGGATCCATCACACTGAGCTCGAAGCCTCGGGAATTCGGCGGCTCGCCCATGAAACGAATCAGATGCCCCGCTTGAATTCTCGCGCTCTGGATTCCTTTGCTCGCCAACGCCTCTGCGGCTCGGTCAAGGATGTATCCCGGGCCAATCCCGTACAATGTGAAACCCATCCCCTTCTTCGACAGCAGAATGGACTTCCCGGCAACGAACAATCCTCCTTCGGTCACCAACTGTTTCAGAGAATCCAGCTCGGCGTCCGTGGGTACGCGAGGCTCGCCATCGAAATCATACGCATCCAGCATCGGCTTAACGCGTATATCGAAGACTTTGTCAGTTTCCTCATAGAGTTTCAAGGCTTCCATAACCAGGTCGAATACCTTCGGAGACAGCGCGACGGACTGGTTCCCGGCACCGGTGGCCACCCTGTCGAGTTCATTCTCGGGACCTGGCGTCAGGATCTTGGCTTCCAGTTGGCGCATAATGCCAAATGCCTCATTGAAAGCCGGCTGCAAAGACTCCTGCGTCTGGCCTTTGTCGTAGACCGTAATGGTCACCTCGGTTCCCAACAGAGGCCGAGTCTCCGAAATCGGCTTTTCCTTTGGAGCGCAGCCGGAAAAAGCAACAAGGATAATCGCTGCAGAGAGCGTGATTGAAATCCTGAAAATGATTCGCATGGGATACCTCGCCCCATTATTTCTGTCTGAGAGTTGCATAGTGAACGAATTGAGCCAGAATGTCTTTGGAGGGTGAATCCGGGAACATCGAGAGCGCGGCTTCGGCGCGCTGGCCATACTCAATCGCTTTTGCCTGGGCGTAATCGAGGCCGCCATTTCCCCTGACGAATTCAATGATGGTTTGCACATCTCTTCCGCGTGCACCTTGGCGCAGGAGAGCAAGCATTCGCTCTTTCTCTTTTTTTCCTGCGTGATTGAAGGCCGCCACGAATGGCAAGGTAATTTTCTTCTCGCGAATATCCTCCCCAATTCTCTTCCCAAAGAAACGGGTTCGTCCCGTGTAGTCTAATAGGTCGTCTCGAATCTGAAACGCCACGCCGACGAGCTCGCCGTAATTGCCCAGCTCTTCCTGTTCGCGTTTGGTCGCGGCCAGACTGAGCGCTCCAAGCTCGCAACTCGCGCGCATGAGAGCTGCAGTCTTGTCCGCGATCATGTCGAAGTAACCTTCTTCAGATACGACGCCGCGCCGAGTATGCACAAGCTCCATGAGTTGGCCGTGGCTCATCCGTTTGGCCGTTGCAGAAAGGATATCCAGCAAAGCCAGACTGCGCTCCTCAAGCATCGCTGCCAGCGAGTGCGCCAGCAAGTAATCCCCAAACAGAATGGAGAACTTGTTGCCCCATAAGCGGTTTACCGATGGGAAACGCCGACGCATTGTGGCCTGATCCACGACATCATCGTGAACGAGAGTCGCTGTGTGCAGCAACTCGACAATGAGGCAGGCGCGCAGAGTCGCTGTCTGGGGCTGGCCAAAGAGTCGGGCGGACGCGAGAACCAGAAACGGACGCAACGCCTTGCCTCGACGCCGGACCAGATAGCGCACGGCCTGGTCAACCATGAACACATCACACCGGACCCGAGTTCGAAACTCGCGGTAGAAAGCGTCAAAGTCCGGCGCCAGCGTTTCCATGAGCTCTCTCAGGGCGGGTGGCGCACCTGATCTTGCGGCGAGAGTCTCTGTCAGTTTTTTGGCCTCACGCGTATGAAGAACCGCTTACCGACCTTCAGCAGAATTGGATGGTCAATATCTCTCTTCTCAAGAGGATCTGTTACTTTCTGACCGTCTATTTGAACCCCTCCACCCTCAATCAAGCGACGTGCTGCTGAACCAGAAGGTGCAGCACCCACCTGAACGACCAAACTCGATGTCGAGACAGGACTTCCGCCCACGTAAAGATATTCGGCGATCTCATCCGGCACTTCTTTCTTGCGAAAGAGCTTGTCAAACTCGCGCTCCGCCTGAGCGGCTTCTTCGGCAGAATGATAGAGCGTGACCAACTCTCGCGCCAACCACCGTTTGTGGTCGCGGGGATTTACGCGCTCCTTGGCCAGATCCGCTTCGATTCTGTCGAGGTCTTGTCCCGAGACTTGGGTGCACAACTTGAAGTAAGGATGGATGAGAGTATCGGGAATGGACATCGTTTTGCCGTAGATTTCACCGGGAGGTTCGTTGATTCCGATGTAGTTGTTCAATGATTTCGACATCTTTTCGACGCCATCTGTTCCCGCAAGCAGGGGCAACATCAAGCAGACCTGTGGCTCCTGCTTATAATACTCTTGAATTGTGCGACCGAGGAGCAAATTGAACTTCTGGTCTGTGCCACCGAGTTCAACATCAGCCTTCAGTGCCACCGA
>CAZJAD010000063.1:0-1320 GCA_964543855.1 uncultured Alphaproteobacteria bacterium | reverse complement strand
ACTTTCCGCTCCAGTTCCTCGACGGAGATGACTTCTTCGGCGCCGCGAAGAATCAAATCCATTTGTTCATTGAGAGGTGGAAAGGGCATTAGATTACGATTTGATGCGATAACGGCCTTTCATTTCTCGGTCCAGCTCGCGCTGCATCTGCGCTTTCTCCTTCTGCGCCCGCTTGTCATACTGCCGTTTGCCACGAACCAGGGCAAGTTCTACCTTTAGATAGGGACCTTTGAAATAGAGGGAGAGTGGGATAACGGCCAGTCCTTTTTCTATGATGCGCTGCTCAATCCGTCGGAGTTCGCGCTTCTGCAGGAGTAGCTTGCGGCGGCGGCGAGGCTCATGCTCTTCATAGCCGCGGTGGTCGTAGAGGTGGATGTTCAGGTTGTGCAACCACAGCTCTCCTTTGTCGAGCAGCGCGTAGCTTTCGCGCAGGGTGATGGCACCCGAGCGCGCCGATTTGACCTCTGTACCCAAGAGGACAATGCCGGCCTCGAACCGCTGCAAAATGAAATAATTATGGAAAGCCTTGCGATTGCGGGCAATGTAACGAATGAGCGGTGTTTCAGCCACGAAAATCCAAAATAAAGAAAAAAACCGCCAAAAGCAAGCGTCTTGTCCCATCGGACGGCTTGACTTTCGTGCCAGAATTGGATATATTACAGCCGACGCCGGAGTGGTGGAATTGGCAGACGCGCTAGATTCAGGGTCTAGTGTCCATTTATGGACGTGCGGGTTCAAATCCCGCCTCCGGCACCATGATTGACCCCGTCGTAGAGAAAGTTACGGCGGGTTTTTCTTGCCCCCACACTCGGGGCTCATAAAACAAACCCCGGAGTGGATCATGCCAATCCGGGGTCAGAAGCCTGTCAAAGTATCGATCACTTCTCCGCTGGTCGACTGGAAAAGAGCATCCACGGAATCGGCGGCAGTGGCAGAACCTCGGTTGCCTTAGGCTCCGGACTCGGCTCTTCGGCATACTCGAGAGCCAGTGTCGGGCAGAACTTCGCGCACGCAGGATCCCCGTGACAGAGGTCACACTTCACAATCTCATTCAGTTCTGCATGAAGATAGATATTCCCGAAGGGGCAGGCAATCGTGCACATCAGGCACCGAATGCACCGGTCAAGATTCACCTCGATGGCTCCGGTTTTTTCGTTGCGTACGAGAGCATCGACAGGGCATACCTTCTGGCAGGCTGCATCATCGCACTGCAGACACAGATTGACCGTGCTCTCCGTCTCGGACATGGAATACGCGCGGACTCGAGGGCGCGCCAGCTTGGCCGGATCAGCCGTATGCACGAAGGAACAGGCCACCTCG
>CAZJAD010000062.1:7449-13032 GCA_964543855.1 uncultured Alphaproteobacteria bacterium | reverse complement strand
ATGAAAGTCTCAGCCTTCAGATTATCGATCCACTTGTTGAATTCGCGTTCTTTTTTCTGCATCAGCGCCATCTGCTCGATACGGTCATAGTCCTCGGCAAGGGTGACGCGCCGAGCGGTCTGGCGGTCAGTAACTTTCAGCAGGTGAACACCAAATTGAGACCGGAAGGGCTCGGAAATCTCGCCCGGGGCTAAGTTGCGTGCAGGAACGCGGAAATCTTCGGGAAGTTCCTCCGGTTTGAACCATCCGAGGTCCCCTCCATTGGCCGCACTCTTGGCATCCCACGACAATTCCGAGGCCGCTTCGGCAAAATCCCGCCCGGCGAGAATCTCCTCGCGCAGGGCACGCGCCCGCACCATCGTGCCCTCCTGGTCAGCCACACCGGGCGTAATGTTGAACAGAATATGGCTCGTGTTGATTTTCTCACCGGTGCGCGAATTCAGACGAATGACATGGATGCCAAACTTGGTTTCGACGGGAAATGAAATCTCGCCTTCTTCAAGATTGTACGCGACTTCTTCGAATTCCGGCACGAGGTCGCCGCGATTGGTCGTTCCCAGAAGACCGCCTTTCTTGGCGGACGCCGCGTCATCGGAGAGTCGCCTCGCCGCTGCTTCAAATTCCACCTCGCCCGCCAGGATCATCTCGCGGACGGAATCGGCGCGCGCCATCGTTGCCTGTCGGCTGGCGTCGGACACTTCATCGCGCAACAGGATGTGAGAAAGCTTCACGGCTTCTTCAATCGCCGGAATGGAATCCTGATACACCTTCCAGAACGCCTCAACATCACTCCGCCTGACTCGGATGTCGCCCAAATGCGTCCGCTTGATCTGGTCAATCATCATTCCTTCACGGACGAGGGTACGGAATTCCCGGCGAATCTGTGTCATCGACATGCCATAGTATTCCGTGATTTTCTTTTCCGAGCCGAGTTGCGTCTCGAGTGATTTAATACGCGTTTCAAGTTCACGGTCGACATCGCGGTCGCGGATCGTCACCGTGTCGGCGCGCGCCTTGGCCAAAAGCACCTTTTGACGAATAAGTTCCTCGAGGATCCGCATCTTCAGATCGGCAACCTGCTCGTCCGAGAGCGCGGCCAGATCCATGTCAGCCCCCAGGTTGAACTGAAGATACTGGAGCACTTCGGATTCCAGAATGATATCCTCATCGACGACGGCGAGGATGCGATCAATCACCTCGGCGGCAGGCGCACTTCCGCAAGCGAAAGCCATGAGGAGAGCCAGAAGAAAACCTCGGGCCGCGCACATATTCATCGCAAACTGTCTCCCAAATTGAAAGTCACCGAATACCTTCGACCCAAGTCGGTCAGCAGGGTTTCCATGCCCGTGCGAGACGCTTCCAACAGCAGGCGTTCGCGGATTTCGTGGCGGACATTCTCGAGAGGAATCGGCTCACCGGCGGGCAACCGTTCTCGCAACCGAAAGAGACGGTAGCCCTCGTCCGCCTGTTGCGGATCGCCGAACTGACCCGGCTCGAGCGTGGCGAGTTCGGCCACCTGATCCGGATCCAGATCAGTGATTGATGCATGCCAGACGCCTTCCATCGTCACATCCGGATGAGCCATCTCCGCCAGCTCAATGTCCTTAAGGCCGGCTCGTCGGAACAGCTCCACGGTCACTCGATCCGGAGCCCAGTAGAGCTCGATTTCGTACTCGTCCTGCGTCCGAACGAATTCGCTCCGGTGAGCATTATAGTAGCGCTCGATCACCGAATCGCTGGGGGTTTCATGCCCGCGCATGGCCTGCAGCAGGCGAGCGCGCAGGAGCTCCAGTCGCAATTCGCGCAGCTTCCGCTCAATCGTGGGGTCATCTTGAAGACCCCGGCGCTGCGCTTCAGCAAGCAGCAGAGTCTCCTCGACCCACCCTTGGGCGAGCTGCCATTTGGCATCGGTCGAGAGCGAATCGAAGGGCACTCCGGCCCGCTCGGCCACCATGGCACGGGTCAAGGTTTGATTGCCGACGGTGGCGACAATGTCTTCCGGCGCAACTTGCGTGCAACCCAAGAGCAGCAGCGCCAGCACCAAGGCGCTGGCTTTAGCCACCAGTGCGCATCGTGTCGGCGACGACGGGAGGTGTCGCTTTCTCGATCCAGATTTTGGCCAGCACATCATCATAGATGGTAACAGGGAATTTCTGACGTAGTCGCTCTTTCAGGCCCGCCCTCAACTCTTCGGTCTTCGCGATACGCCACTGGCGTTCCACGGTGCTTCGCGCTTCGTCGAGAGTCTTGGTCCGTGACGGAATAATCTCCAGAAGGCGAATGATCGACCAGTTCCGTCCAACTCGGATGGGTCCGGCGATGTCGCCGACCTTCTCCAACTCGAAGGCACGTGTGCCAATCAGCCCCATGCGGCGCTGCCCGAAAGGCCCGACTCTGCCCTCGGCGGCCTTCGTGGACTCTTTCTCGTTGAACTGCTTCGTGAGTTTCAGGAAGTCCTCTCCGCTCTGGGCACGGCGGGCAACTCGGGCCGCCTTGGCGGAATCATCTTTAATGAATATTTCGCGCACGACCCGCTCCTCTTCCTGGATGAAATCACCCAGGTGAGCGAGGTAGTACGCCTCGACCTGGGCCGAGTCCGCCACCACCCGATCCGTTACTTCGGCCCTCTCAATCATCACGCTGATCTGCTGTTCCTTGCGGTCAACAATCTCAGGCATCTTGCTCGCTTTTTTGACAAGGCCCTTGGACTTGGCGTCTTCCTCGAGCAGTTTTGGTTCGACGATCGAGCTAATGATGTCATCGAAAGTGCTTTCTCTATCCCACTCGATTCGGCTGACCCGACTGCCCACGCGATCTGCGATGTCCTGCACGGTTACCTTGCCGCCGCTGTAAGTAGCAGCGACCTGCGCCTTCTCCTCTTCCGTGAAGTAGTTTGCGAGGTCCTCGACGGCAGGAGCCGCCGGATCCGTGACTTTCAGGCGCATCATTTCCCAGACCTCCGGATGCGTCTCAAGTTTCGCTTTGGCGCGCAGATTCCGAACATAGTCGCGGGCCAGTTTATTCAGCTTCTCGCCTTCCATCCGGTACATCTGGTTCTTGATCGACTCTTTGGCTTCCTCATATGGCCCCCGATCCGGGACGGGACGGCGCTCCTCCACCAAGATGAGGTGCCAACCGTAAGGGGATCGCACGGGCTGGGACACTTCACCCGCTTTCAAGTCCCAAGCCGCCTCCTGAAAGGCATCGACCATCTTCCCCCAAGGAAACCAGCCGAGATCGCCGCTGTCGCGAGCGGTCGTCACATCCTCGCTGTAGAGATAGGCGCCTTTCTTGAAATCCAAGCCGTCGAGAATGGCCTTATGGATACTATCGATGCGTGTCTTCGCGATGGTCACTGCCTCGGTCGATGTGTCGGGAGGAGCCACCTTGACCAGAATGTGTCGCCCGTGCAGTTCCTCACCCGATCGGTCATAAAAGTGCCGTATCGCCTCCTCGCTGATAACCTTGTCGACGATCTCCTGTTGATAGAGGAGGTCGAGCGACTTGCGCTGAGCCATGGTTTCGAGCTCATCACGAACTTCGCTCTTCTTGTCGTAGCCCTGCGCATAGGCTTCCGCGACAAGCAGTTTCTGATCGACGAGCTCATCGACATACGCCCGCCGATCCTCGAACGATCGCGTCTTAGCGGCTTTTTCTCCTCGCCACTTCTGAATGAATCCGTTCTTGAAGTCTTCCGCCGTGATGCGATAGCGGCCGACTTTGGCGACGATCGGCTCCTCTTTGGCGCACGCAGATAAAACCAGCGCGGCTCCGCCAAGGAGAGTCCAAAGCAAAACATGTTTCGATCGGATGAACACGGAAACCTCCTCTCGGTATGGAATTGCTGAAAAACGGTACTTACTTCAAGTATCACTTATCTGTAGCAGACATCATATCCGGTCGGGTCGTTGCCTCAACGACTTGCTCAGGTGGTGTGGCCAAGTCCCGGAGGAATTGGACAAGGTAGCTGAGCGGGCCGCTCGCCTGCGGGGCGTTTGCCAGCGGGAGAGTCACGGCGAGGTTCTCATAGGCCGAGAACTCGACGGGATAACCGGCCACTCTGGGCAGCAGTTCCTTGACATCTCGCCCGTTCTCATCGTCATGTGGGAATTCAACCGTCAGCCGATCGCCTTTGACCGAGATCTTCACCGCACCCATCTGCTGACCAAGCGCGCGCACGCGTGCCATGGCGATGAGGTTCTGCGCGGGCCGTGGCAGCCGCCCAAAGCGATCACGAATCTCCGCTTCGATCTCGTCAACACGATGAGGCTCGGTGGCGTGCACGAGTTCACGGTAGAACCCCAGGCGCTGGCTTCCCTCCGGCATGTAGTCCTCCGGAAAGAACGCATCCGTGGAAAACTCCAGTTTGAGCTCGGGCGGTGTCTCCTCGTCGGCAGCGCTGCCGCCCTCCGCCTCCTGGCGTGCTTCTCGGACCGCCTCTTCGATCAGGCGCTGATAGAGCTCGAAGCCGACCGCATTGATATAGCCGGACTGTTCCCGTCCCAGAAGATTGCCGGCCCCTCGGATTTCCAGGTCCCGCATGGCGATCTGGAAGCCGGTACCCAAGGCGTTGAAACTCGCGAGTGTCGCCAGACGCTGCTGCGCGCTGCGACTGACCTCGAAACGCGGCGGAACCAGAAAATAGGCGTAGGCCTTGCGGGATCGCCGCCCGATGCGTCCGCGAAGTTGATAGAGCTGCGCCAAGCCGAAGCGGTCGGCACGGTTGACGATCATCGTATTGACATTGGCCATGTCGAGTCCCGACTCGACAATCATCGTCGAGATGAGAACATCGTAGCGCTCTTCGAGGAAGTCAACCATCACACGCGAGAGAGCATCTTCCCGCATCTGGCCATGCGCCACAGCAATCCGCACGCCCGGCAGAAGTCGCTTGAGGAGCCGGTGGACGGCATCCATCGACTGAATACGGTTATGAATAAAGAACACCTGACCGCCGCGCTGAAGCTCATAGAGAATCGCGTCCCGGATCACGCGCTCCGACCACGGCACGATATCCGTTTCAATCGGCAGCCGCCCCGGTGGTGATGTCGTGATGTGAGACATGTCCCGGGCGCCCATCAGCGCCATGTTCAGCGTACGCGGAATCGGTGTGGCGGAGAGCGTGAGGATATCCACATTCATCTGCAGATTCTTCAGCTTCTCCTTCTGGACGACTCCGAATCGGTGCTCTTCGTCGATGATCAGGAGCCCCAGATCCTTGAAGTGCACATCTTTTGACAGAAGGCGATGGGTCCCGATGAGGATGTCCACCTGACCGGCAGCCGTCTGCTGAACCGTGCGGCGAGCTTCCTTCGGCGTGCGGAATCGCGACAGGACTTCCACACGAATCGGCCAGGACTTGAAGCGTTCGCGGAAGGTGCGGAAATGCTGCTGGGCCAAGACGGTCGTCGGCACCAGAATGGCCACCTGCTTCCCCTCCACGACCGCTTTGAACGCCGCGCGCATGGCGACTTCCGTTTTGCCGTAGCCGACATCGCCGCAAACCAGACGATCCATCGGAGTGGAGTTCTCCATGTCGCGCTTGACTTCTTCGGCGGCCTGAAGCTGATCCGGTGTATCCTC
>CAZJAD010000062.1:0-7349 GCA_964543855.1 uncultured Alphaproteobacteria bacterium | reverse complement strand
GACGCATCCTTGATCGCGTGCCAGCACGCTCGTCCGTCAACCCAGATAATCGTGCTGCGCTGCGGCAAATGGTCAAGTATGGTACTCGCTGAAGTTTCCGGCTCTTGCGCGGCAAAAACCTCGAACTTCTCTGTCCGACCTGTGCTTTTCTGCGTTTCCGGATCGAAGGTGCGCAGGCTGTCGACGATGTCGTCATAGTACTCGATGCGCACGGGGCTGCCGGCACCATAGGAGAAGATGTCGACCACCGCTCCACGCACGGCGAACTGGCCCACGGACTCCACGAGCGCTTCCCGCGTATAGCCCCTTTCAGCGAGGAATTCGATCAGAGTATCGCGCGGAAGATCGTCACCGTGAGCAACCGCAAGAACGCTTCGCGAAACAGCATCGGATGATGGCAGCGGGTCCAGCAGAGCCGAGGCTTCCGTGACAACAACGGCGGCTTCCTGCTGGCGCAGCGCAAGCAGCACCTCAGCGCGCTCGGAGAGTTCAACCCGGGTCGGCGCCCGGCCGTAATGCGGCGCTCCCGGCAACAGGCAGGGTCCGGGTCCGTACAAAAGACTGGTCAGGTCATCGGCAAGCTCTTCGGCATCTTCAAGTGTCTGGCCAATGACGAGAACCGGGCGCGCGGCTCGCTCAACAACAAATGAAGCGATGAGCGCTGGAAGGGAACCGGGCAGCCCCAAAAGAGAGAGTCTCCCCCCGTCACGCAGGGCTGCACCCAGCGCGTCAAAAGGTGGGGAATCGTAAAGGGCCTTTTTCAGCCAGTCCATCAAGTCCCGTTCCACGGCGCCAGGCAGTTTCGGAAAGTCGCTAAACTCCCCGGCACACCGCTGCACTTTTGACTACTCCTGCCGCCGCTCTTAAGTTCCTGTCTATGGGCGAGATTATTAATAAGATAACTGGGAATCCCCGGCTGCCAAAATCCGTCGGTGTCACCCAAGGACAGCATGATTTAATCCGAAGCAGGCTTATGTGAATTTTTTCTCAAGAAGATGTGCTATGAACCCGCTATATATATTGAAATCAAATAATTAAGTAATGCAGGGCAGACCTTGTAAGCCCGACCTGTGTGACCCGGGGTTACTTGCCAGCCTTGGGCAAGAGATCATCGCCGACGGCACTTCGAAGCTGGCCCTTCGCAGCCGCGAGCTGCGACCGCGCTTCTTGGGCATCCACTCGGCGAGCCACCATGACGATAGCCGTCTTGAGTTCGCCCCCTGCAGCCGTCAGCACACGCTCAGCCTCAGCGTAGTCAATTCCAGCGAGCAGCATCAACATCGCGCGGGCGCGCTCGCGCAACTTGTCCGATGTCGCACGAAGATCGATCATCAAGTTTCCGTAGCACTTGCCAAGCCGCACCATCGACGCCGTGGTGATCATGTTGAGGACAATCTTCGTGGCTGTTCCGGCTTTCATCCGGGTTGAGCCTGTCAGTACTTCCGGCCCCACGATCGGCGCAATGATGACATCTATCTGTGTATCTGCGCTTTCCGGCGGATTGCATGTCACCAGGATCGTTCGCGCACCAACAGATTTGGCGTAATCCAAACCGGAGCGTACAAACGGCGTTCGTTTCGACGCGGCAATGCCGCAAACACAGTCACGCGAGGTCAACTTGTTCTGCTGAAGAAACTCATGACTCCCCGTGGCATCGTCTTCAGCTCCTTCGACCGCCTTGATGAGTGCGCCATAACCACCGGCAATGAATCCCTGAACCAGCTCAGGATCCGTCCCAAAAGTCGGCGGACATTCGGCCGCGTCCAAAACCCCCAAGCGGCCACTCGTCCCGGCACCGATGTAGAAAAGCCGCCCACCGGACTGGAGGACACCGACCACCATCTCGACGGCCTTTTCGACATGGGGAAGAACCTTCGCCACCGCTGTCGGCACCATCGCATCTTCGCGATTGATGAGCTCGAGGATTTCGCCGGTGGACATCGCATCCAGGCGGTCCGAGAGCGGATTTCGCCCCTCCGTGATCAACGCCTGCAATTCTTTCAATAGCTCTTCAGGCACGGTCCTTACCTACTCTTTGGAACGGTCAAGAGAATCAACACACTGCCATCGGGGAGTTCAGTCTCCTGCTCGAAGACGAATCCGAAATGCGCCGGGTCTCCTTCGCGGCGCCAGTTTCGGCCCTTCCACAGCAGAACCTTGGCATCCGGCGCGATAAAAGCCTTCGCGAGCGGCAGCAGCTGCGGCAGCTTCGCGACCGATCTGGCCGTCACGAGTTGAAACCGATGCGCGAAAGAGCTCTTACTGGCAAGCGATTCCAGGCGCTCCCATCTCGTTTGCACATTCCGGAGCCCGAGTGCATGAGCGCAGGCAGCGAGGAAGTCTGTCTTCTTGCGAGTCGAATCGACAAGCACGAATTCCAGGTCCGGCCGCGCGACAGCAAGCGGAATCGCCGGGAACCCCGCGCCGCTTCCCATATCGAGCACGCGCCCATTCGCTGGCAGGAACGGTAATGCCGCCAGACTCGGCGCAAGATGGCGAGTAGCGAGACGATCTCTGTCACGATGCGAGACAAGAGCCAGCGGCGCACGACGGACCGCGTCAAGATGCATCTCCAGGCTGCTTGCGCGGGGATCGTCCCGCTTCCATCCAATTTGTGCTATGATATCCGCAATATCAACTGGTTGCGTCACTTGAACTTGCTCACAGGTTATCCACAATCTGTTCACAGGCCCGAGTGAACAGGTCGTAGGAGCCGCAATCCGCCTTGTTTCGCGGCTTTCCGGGACTTTTGGCGACTGCCAGTTCGCACCCTTGAGCCCGAGTTATTCACTCGACCGGCAGTGTTTCACGTGAAACACTGACCCACCCGTTCAACCGGTTTGGTGTTTCTTCATATGAATCATGAGCACGGCGATGTCTGCCGGGCTTACTCCGGCAATCCGACCGGCTTGCCCGAGTGTCAACGGCTGGTATTTCGCGAGTTTCTCGCGTCCCTCGGCCGACAGGGCCGGGATTTTCAAGTAGTCGATGTTCCGCGGGATCCGCCGCCCCTCCATGCGGATCATCTGCTCGGCGCGCTCGCGCTGTCGGGCAATATAGCCCGCGTATTTGATCTCCAGCTCGACCGCCGCCAGGAAATCGTCATCCGTTTGCTGCTCTTCAAATGGGGAATCCTGCGGCATCATCGCTACGACATCTCGAATGCCGTACTCCGGTCGGCGCAGAATCGCCGCAAAGGTCTCCCCTTTGAGTTCCGGCACAGGCCCGTTCGAAAGCCGTGTTCTCTCCAGATAGATCTCCGCATCCGAAAGACGCTGCTTCTTGTCCATAAGTTGTTGATAATAGTGCTCGTGAACGAGCCCAATTTGATAGCCGGTTTCCATCAGACGCATATCAGCGTTGTCCTGGCGCAAGAGAAGCCGATGCTCCGCGCGCGAAGTGAACATCCGGTAAGGCTCATCAGGCACGCGCGTAATTAGGTCGTCAATCAATACGCCGATGTAGGCCTCGTCACGGCGCAGAACCAGTGGCTCTTCGCCACGAAGCTTGCGTGCGGCGTTGATGCCGGCGATGATGCCCTGAGCGGCGGCTTCCTCGTAACCTGTTGTTCCATTTATATTTCCGGAAAAATAGAGCCCCTCCACGACCCGCGTCTCGAGGCTGTAATGAATCTGATGCGGCGGAAAGAAGTCATATTCGACCGCGTATCCCGGCCGCATCATCTCCACATTCTCAAGGCCGGGAACGGTTTGCAGGGCTTCGTACTGGATCTCTTCGGGCAGGCTCGATGCAAAGCCGTTCATGTAGACCTCGTCGGTCTCCCAGCCTTCCGGCTCAAGGAAGATCTGGTGACGATCCCGGTCAGGGAAACGCACTAATTTGTCCTCGATCGACGGACAATACCGAGGGCCTACTCCTTTGATGCGACCAATATAGAGCGGCGATCGGTCCAGGCCCTTCCGCAGAATCGCATGTGTGCCCGGATGCGTGTAGGTCAGGTGGCAGTCAAGTTGCTTAAGAACAGGCGATTCGGTTCGGTGCGAGAATGGGACGGGGCGCTCGTCGCCGGGTTGCGGCGTGCATTTCGAGTGATCAATCGTGCGGCCGTCGAGTCGAGGAGGGGTCCCTGTTTTCAAGCGGCCAATTTCAAATCCTTGTCTTATAAGATTTTCGGATAGGCGCAATCCGGGGCCTTCACCCACGCGACCGGCTGGAGTTGACCATTCTCCCGTGAAAATGCGGCCGTTTAGAAATGTGCCCGCGCAGAGCACGACGGCTTGGCATTCGTAGGTGGCTCCACTCTCGCAGACAACTCCACACACGCGTCCGCCGCTGGTCTGCACCTCCACGACCATGTTCTGCTTGAGGTCGAGATTCGGCACTTGCTCCAGAACGCGGCGCATCGTTCGCGCGTAAAGCCCGCGATCGCATTGAGCGCGTGGCGACCAGACCGCCGGGCCCTTAGAGCGGTTCAGCATGCGGAACTGCAGGGTCGCGAGGTCCGTGACATAGCCGATTTCGCCGCCCAGCGCATCAATCTCCTTGACGAGCTGCCCTTTGGCGAGACCTCCAACAGCCGGATTGCAGCTCATCTGGCCGATAGTCGGCAGGTTCATCGTGATCATCAGCGTCTTGCAACCCATCCTCGCGGCCGCCGACGCTGCCTCACATCCCGCATGCCCGCCACCGATGATAATGATGTTGTACGGCTTCTGCATCCTAATTCTCGATGCCAGACACTTGCGTCGTCACAAGCAGCTTCTCATTCTTCGCATTGGCCCATATAAACAAGAGGGCATAGGTTACATGATTCAGAGCATCAATGTAATGAAGGCGATAGAAGTCTTCGCGCGAGACAGCTTTGTGCATTACATAGTTCCGGACCACCTCAAGCATGAGAAAACTCTTCATCACGAAATTCATCCAATTCGTGCTATGGAAACTACCGCCCAGTATTTCAACCGCTCTTTGCTCTAAGTCCTCAGGTTTGACATCCGTGAGTTTCTTGCTCGCTACGGGATATGCTGCCCACCAAGGTGCTCCGCAGAACATCCACTTGAGCACGTTTCCCAGATGCTGTTTGCGAGCAGGTCCATTTACAAACCGTGACGCAATATCCGCCTTAGGGGTCTCAGCGCCAATGTTCTTGATGAGGTCTTCTATGGAAACAGCAAGACTCCTCAGACAGGTGAATAGATTGACTGTTTGGAACGGCGACCATTCCCACCATTCCCTGTCAACTTCCTTCAAAGTTCGAAAGACAAGCCACAATCCTTTGGCCTCTAAGTATTCGCACAGGTCTCTTACATCCTGTACCTCCAATTGATAGTCTGAAGTCACCTTGGCGTTAAATCCACCTCGCCGCTGCTCCAAGAACTGAATCGCATCATCCTTGGCCTCCTTCAACAGATTTGGGAAGACAATCTCGAGCAACGTATTCCTGGACCCTCCGTAGACCGGGTATCCGACTCTTGCGTTTATGACGGTCTCTTCCAAACCAAATACACCTGCAATGAGATCAAGAAGATCATATATGTCCTTCTTGAGCTCCTTCGCCATCAGAGACCGTTCATATTGTTCGTATTCCACATACAGATTGCATAGTGTGCGAAGAAACGAAAGCCAATCATCCTCTGAATATCTAGAGCCCGACAGCAGCTTGATGCCATACGCTTTACACCTTTCGCGGTATTTCCGCGATTCTGGTGGAGGTATTACATGTCTACCTCCTTCTTGGATTCCGTGCTTGCGAGCACTTGTTTGAAATTCTCGCTTATCAGCCAAGACATATTTTGAAAGGAGTTCATAGTGGTTCTCGATCTTCCGAATATCCGAGCTACGTATGTAGTAACCAGTACTCAAAGAGCGTCTAAACGTTCCAGCAGGAAGAACGCCTTTCGCCAAACTGTCAAATGTCTCTCCCTTCGGGAAATTACCCAAGATGTTCAGAGTGTTTTCTCGGCGAAGTGCATCCAATAAATGAATTTGCCAATAATGGTAGTAATGCTTCGCTCGACTTACCTGCCTTACGTAGTCGGGCTCTTTTATGGGGAATTTGAAGGACTTCCACGATCGAAACTCGGTCAATCTAGGATCTTCAAAGAACTCTCTCAGCCCATGTTCTGTGTCGAAAGGATGGTATATATCATCCGAATTTGACCGATGCCATCTCTCATGAATTTGTAGAAACTCGGCTAGGTGTATCCACGTGTCAGGCCATCCTTCAGGCGGAAACTCTGTTGGACCAGGAGTGTGACGTGCTGATTCAAAAAACGCGACATATTCCTTTGGGAGGACGAGTCGCACGCACGGGAAGAACAGTCTCTCCTTCTCCCAGAATTCCAATTCGTGAAGATAAGAACTCTCTGAAAAATGGTTGCGGTGAGGCTGTGCAGTTTCGTGAAAGTACTTGGCAAAGTCTTGGACTCGGAGATACCTATGCCCATGAAGATTCATCTGCACCCCCCTCTATTTCTTCCATGACTACTCCGCTGGATATCCTACCGTCTGGGCAAGGATAATGTGCTGATCGGGGCGCAGGTTCATTGCTTCTGCGAGGGGCGTTCGGTCGACGCGCCCGCGAATGACGGTCGCCAATCCTTCGGACGCGCAGAAAAGGTAGACATTCTGGCCGATGAAACCCACATCCGCTCCGGAGTAGAATCTCTTGTCGTCCTCGGATCGCTCGCCCATTTTTGCATAATCGGCAACATAGACGAGATTCATCGGGGCGTCTTTCACAAAGGCCTGCGGCCCGGTCATTTCTCGAATGTCCTCGCTCAGAATCTGATGCAACGCGTGCGCTTCCGCGTCGTAGAGAAACAGGCCGCCCGCTGTCGCAACATAGATGTCGATCTCCTGCCAGTTCACCGCCGATGGTGCAGTCCGCTTTTTCACATCGGGACGATTGATGCCGAATGCCGCCCACAGGAGGTCTGAAAGCACGGGCAACGGCAGCTCTTGCTCGCTGAATTCACGCGACGAGTGTCGATCCTTCAGCACTTCCATCAACGGTCTGCCACCGGTCATTCGCGGCCCGGGAAGCTGGATCGATTTCAATTCCTGCGCGAAAGCCGAAGTGGTAGACGCCAACAGAATGACGAGCACAATAAGGATGGCTGGATATGATTTCTTTGTCACCGTATTTCTTCCTCCCGGATTAAGCTCTTCTTGTGGATTTTCTCACTTGCCGACACAGAACTTCGAGAAGATTCGGTCGAGGATTTCTTCGCCGATGGACTCGCCGGTGATTCGGCCCAAGGCATCGGCGGCCTCGCGCAGGTCTGTCGCGCAAAGAGTTGAATCCTCCAGAGATGCCACGGCTCGACCAAGCGCCTGGCTGACTGCTTCAAGCTCCTGTTTATGCCGGACTTCAGTCACCTGAATCT
>CAZJAD010000061.1:7666-13118 GCA_964543855.1 uncultured Alphaproteobacteria bacterium | reverse complement strand
CCGATTTTGTATCGAGTGATTGCGCGGCCGGATGAAGTACCGGTCGTCAGCCTGGTCGAACCGGCGCGAGACTTGGATGTCGCCGCCGGCGTGCTGATCCCGATAGTCTGTGAAGCGACCGACGATTTCGGCTTCACGCGCATGGCGCTGCGGTACCACCGCACATCAACTTTCGAGCCGGACACCGGTGCGACACCGCTTTCGAGTTTTGAGAAAATGGATTTGGCCTACCAGTATCAGGGTCGCGCCGAGATTCGGTCGGAATACAACTGGGACCTGACTCCCCTCGACCTCTTGCCGGAAGATCAGGTGGAGTTCTTTGTTGAGGTCTGGGACAACGACGCACTGACGGGCCCCAAGCGTGCCGAATCGGTCCGGCGTGTTCTGCGCTTCCCGTCGATGCAAGAGATTTTCGACGCCCAGGAGAATGCCGAAAAGGCTCGCCGCATCAGCCTCCAGGACCTGCTGGATCGATCGCGGGAATTGGGTGAAGAAATCGACCGCACGCTCGAAGAATACAAGTCCAATCCGGAGATGAGCTGGGAGCGCAAGCAGGAACTGCAGCAGATGATCGAGGAGCAACAGGCGATGGCGCAAATGCTCGAGGACATCGCCGAGGCGCTGGAAAGAAGCGCCGAGCAGATGGAGGCGCGGGCGCTCTTCTCACCGGAAACACTCCAGAAACACGCGGAGCTCCAAAAGCTCATTCAGGAAGTGATCACGCCGGAGATGCGGGAAGCATTGCGGAAGCTCCAGGAAGCGATGGAGCAAGCCAACGAGAATCAGATTCGGCAAGCCATGGAGAATTTCTCGCTGACTCAGGAGCAGTTTGAGGCGGCGCTGGATCGCATGCTGAACATCCTCAAGCAGCTTCAGGTCGAGCAGAAGATGGACGAGATCACCCGGCGTTTGGACGAGCTGGCCAACCGTCAGGAGAATCTGAACCAATGCCAGGAGAGCTCGTCGCCCAAAGACGCCGATAAACTGGCTGCCGAGCAGGAACGACTTGCCGAAGAGATGCGCGACATCGAAAAGCAATCCGCTGCGCTCGAAGAGCTCATGAAGGAGATTGCGAACGCGCCGAAAGAAGAGATGGCGGACTATAACCGGGAGATGGAGCAGGCGAATCTGCCCCAGGAGATGCAGCAGAATGCAGAAGGGCTCTCACAGTGCCAGGCATCGAGTTGCAAGAAACGCGGGCGCAAAATCTCGCGGCAACTCACCGGAATGGCCAACCGCATGCGCAACATGAAAAAGCAGATGGTGCAGCAGCAGCTTGCCGAGATTCGCGAGCGGCTCGAGAAGGCGCGCGACGAGATTCTGCGCCTTTCAGAACGTCAAGAGGCCCTGTGGGATGATACGAAATCCCTCCCCAGCACGAGTCCGCAGCTTCCGCATGTCGGAGAAGAGCAGCAGGATCTGTCGGCTGCCTTGGACCGGATCTCCAGTGCCTTGGCCGAGCTTGCCCAGCGCACGCTCTTTGTGGGGCCGCGAATCAGCGCGGCGATGTGGACGGCCTCGATGAAGATGAATCAGGTGATGGGCGCGACCCAGAGTCGCGATCCCCGAACCGCCGCGCATTACCAGCGACAAGCTATGGCAGCCTTGAACAATGCCCTGCAGGAGGTCAACAGTTCATCCTCGAGCTGCAACTCTGCCTGCAATTCGGCGTCGGGTATGAACGAGATGTGTAACAAGGCTGGCCAAATGGCTGGGCAGCAGATGTCGATCAATCAATCCACCGAGCCCTTCCTGATGGATGAGGGCAATCCCGGTGTGCTCAGCGTTGGCCAGCAGGCTGCGCTGAGAAGGCTGGCCGAGCAGCAGGGAGCGCTGGCGAAGGCAGCGGAACAGCTCGCAGCCGAAGCGGCGGCATCCCGTCAGACCTTGGGACGGCTCGGAGATGTCGGCAAGGAGATGCGCGAAATCGCACAGGACCTGCACGATCGCAATGTCACTTACCGCACCCGGGAGCGGCAGGAGCGCATCGTCTCGCGTCTCTTGGACTTTCAGAGGTCTGCGCGAGAGCGGGAGTTTAAGCCCCAACGCCGTGCTCAAACGGGCGTTGATGTTGTACGCGCCAGCCCGCCTCCGGTGTCTCCCGAGGCTGGAAAAGACCAGCTTCGAGAAGACCTTTTGCGGGCCCTCGAGTCGAAATTCGCTCGTGACTACGAGGTGCTCATCCGCCAGTATTTCGACGCGCTGGGTAAATTGAATCAGAAGTAGAGACTCATGAAATTGCCAAGCACACTTATTTCCATCTTTGCGACACTATGTCTGGGTCTCGCGCTTGCCTTTGCAGACCAGCCACCGTTCCGTATCGAAATCCAGCCGGCCAAAGTTCGCGCACAAACTGACAGGCCTGAACAGAATCTGGTGGATCGGGCCCGACGCTACGAAGAGCGGGGCTATACCGAGCGCGCACTGGAAACTTGGCGAGCCGTCTTGGAGCAGAACGCCTGGAACGCCAGCGCGATTGACGGCATCCGACGCACTCTCGTGCATCTCAAGCGTTACGATGAAGCCATCCAGTTCACCGAGGGTGTTCTTGCCCGCGCCAAAGTGCGCAGCCTGGAATCGATTCCATTGAATGACCCGACAAGTCCTTTTGCCCTCACGCTTGGCCTGGGCGAGATTTACCTCGCGCAGGGGGAATCCGAGCGAGCCTGGGAAGTCTGGAACCGGGCTTTGGCGTCCGAGGCGGAGAGCCCCTACGCCGTCATGCTGTTGATTCGCGTTCTCCAGCAGAACCGTCTATGGGAGGACGCAGAAAATCTGATCCGTGATTTCCGCAAGCGAACGAACCAGCCGGCGTTCATGAGCCGCGAGTTGGCGCAGAGCCTGCAGATGCGCATGGAATTCGGTGCGGCCACCGAGGAACTCCTCATCTACATGAAGGAACTGCCTGCGGGCTGGGAAATCGCCCAGAGAGTCTTGGCGCGCTTCCCGGATGAAGCCGCCGTCCACGCAGAGGTCACCGATGCGCTCAGCCGGGCCGTCCGTAAGAATAAACAGGACATTAATCTGCGCCGCCTCCTCGCGGGCTATCTTTTCAAAATCCGCGATTTTGAGGGGGCCTATCGGCAAATTATCATCGTGGATTCACTCGCGGATCGCCACGGGGTGGATATCCTCGGTTTCGCCCGGAACCTCCTCGGTGAGGAAGAGACGGCTCTCGCGTCGCGAGTCTTTTCGAGGGTGCTGAGCCGAGAGCCTACGCTCGAAACGCGCCTTCAGGCGGAACTGGGCCTCGCGGACTGCCTGCTTCAATTGGGGAGGTACGGCGAAGCGAAAGCGGCTTATGAGGCTTTTGTGCAAGCGTACCCTCAGGCGAATGAAGTCACCCAGGCGCGTTTCCGGATTGCCGACATCACTCTCCAGCATGAACGCCGACCGGAGGACGCTCTGGAGCAGTTGCGCGCGATTGAAAAAGGTGGCAGAAATATCAGCCAGTCCGACGTGCGTCTGAAGATCGGCGATTGTCTCGTTTGGCTGGACCGAGTCCCCGAAGCGATCAAGGTCTGGCAGCGGGTGGCCGCCGCTGGGAACAGCGGCGATATCCGCGCCGAGGCTCACCTCCGAACCATGCGCGCTCACCTGTGGCTGGATTCTCTGGTGCAGGCGAATGCGGTTCTGGATTCGATCCTGAGAGGAGACCTCGCCAACACCTGCTTCAACGACGCAGTCTATTACTCCAATGTAATCATCGAAGGTGGTCCAAGCGCGGCGCTGCACGCCTTTGCGCAAGGGGATTTTTTCCTGTTCCGTGAAGAACCGAGCCAGGCCGCTGAGCATTTTGAGCGCGCGGTGAAGTTGGCACGGCGAGGACGCCTGGCTGAATGGGGCCGATACCAGCAAGCGGTCGCGTTGCGCAAGGCAGGAAACGCCGGAGCATCGATCCGGACCCTCGAACAGTTTGTGGAAGACTTCCCTGAGAGTCGCGATATCGACCGTGCCATCTTCCTGATGGGCCTGGTGCAGGAAGAGGATTTGCAGGACGCCGCCGCGGCCCTGGCCAGTTACGAAAAAATACTTGCCGATTTCCCCGAATCTACTTATCTTGAACAAGCACGCAAACGCGCACGCGCATTGACGAAAGCGCTGTAAACGACAGAGGCCGTTCAAGAAATCTCTCCGCCATGGCGGGTCTCCAGACCCACGCGGGGACGAAAACTGAGAATCGTTGTTTATGAACCCCATTGTTGAATGTGTGCCGAATATTTCTGAGGGGAGAGACCGGGCGAAGATTGACCGCGTGGCCGGTGAAGTTGCCAAGGTGCCCGGCGTGACGCTGCTCGATGTAGACCCGAACGGGGATTATCATCGCTGCGTCATCACCTTTGCAGGCTCGCCGGACGGTTGCGTCGAAGCCATGTTCCGTCTGACGAAGGCGGCCATGGCTGAGATTGACATGACCGTTCACAAGGGCGAGCATCCGCGCATGGGAGCAGTTGATGTCGCGCCGTTCGTGCCGGTGCGGGATATTACGATGGTCCAGTGCGCCGAACTGGCGGCGCAGTACGGCGAGCGAGCGGGCAAAGAGCTTGGCATTCCGGTCTATCTCTACGAGCACGCAGCCCGAAAGCCCTCGCGTCAGAATCTGGCGAAGGTTCGCCGCGGCGAATATGAAGGATTGGAGGAAAAGCTCAAAGGTCCGGAGTGGGCGCCGGATTTCGGTCCGGCCAAGTTCGTGCCCAAATTCGGAGCCGTCGTGACCGGCGCGCGCTTCTTTCTGATTGCCTACAATGTGAATCTGCAGACGCCGGATGCGGATGTCGCTCAGGACATCGCACTGCATGTGCGTCAGATGGGCTGGCCGATGGTGGACGCCAAGGGCAAAGAAGTTCTGACCCCGAAAGGCAGGAAGGTGCATCACCCCGGCCCGCTCCTCGATGTCAAAGGCATGGGAGTTTATCTCGAAGAAGGGAACTTCACGCAGATTTCGATGAACCTGACAAACTACCGCATCACGCCGCCGCACACCGCCTATGAGCAGGTGAAGTGCGAAGCCGGGAAGCGCGCCGTCAAGACGAGCGGCACCGAAGTTGTCGGCCTTATTCCATTGGAAGCCCTGCTGCTTGCCGCCGAGTATTACATCTGGCGCGACGACCTGCCGCGGCCGGCGACCGAGCAGGAAGCCGTGCAGCTCGCGCACGACAAGCTCGGCCTCTCCTCGTTCAACGCCTTCGTGCCGGAAAAGAAGATTATCGAATACGCGATTTCGTGATACGCATTTTCCAAAACCGGGTAGCTTCTTATGTCACAAAAGCCTGTTGATTTCCCCGCGAAACTTGTCTACCAACCGACTCAGAACTTCATTGAGCAGGTCGCTTCCAAAGCGCCGGCGCCGGGAGGCGGTTCCGCCGCGGCGCTATCCGGTGCCGTCGGTGCCGCGCTGCTCTCGATGGTCTGCACGCTGACCATCGGCAAAAAGGGTTACGCCGAAGTGGAA
>CAZJAD010000061.1:0-7566 GCA_964543855.1 uncultured Alphaproteobacteria bacterium | reverse complement strand
GCTCTCGATGGTCTGCACGCTGACCATCGGCAAAAAGGGTTACGCCGAAGTGGAACAGGAGCTGCAAGAGGTGCGGGCGCGCACCGAAGCGGCTCGCGCCCGGCTTTCAGATTTGATTGACGAAGACACGACCGCGTTCAACCGCTTTCGAGTCGCGCGCAAACTTCCTGCTCGCAATGATGCCGAGAAGAAAGCGAAAGACGAGGAAGTCGCGGCTGCGACAACCATGACTATCGAAGTGCCGCTGACCACGATGCAGATGTGTCTGGTGGCGCTCCATGAGGCGCCGACAGTGGCACAAAAGGGCAATGTCAATTGTGTTTCGGATGCGGGCGTCGGTGCATGTCAGCTCTTCACCGGCCTTGAGGGCGGCGCCTACAATGTCCTGATTAACCTCGATGGCCTCGAAGACCCCGCCACAGTGCAGGCGCTGCGTGAGAAGGTGCGAGTCGCCCGCAAAGAAGGCCGAGCACTTTTCGAGCAAGCCATCAAGATAGTTTCTGAAAAGCTCGATGGGTCACATACGAATCCTGCCTGAACATCTGGCCAACCAGATTGCCGCCGGTGAAGTCGTTGAGCGGAGTGCTTCGGTGCTCAAAGAGCTCGTCGAGAACTCGATTGACGCCGGGGCGGAGCGGATTCAAATTCACCTGCGCGGTCAAGGTCGCGAACTCATCCAGGTTGTCGACGATGGCGACGGGATGAGCCGCGATGACCTTCTGCTGGCCTTTGAGCGTCACGCGACGAGCAAGATTGCGACGCTCGATGACCTTTTCGAGGTGCGGTCGTTGGGATTTCGCGGTGAAGCGTTGCCGTCTATCGCGTCGGTCAGTGTCGTAGAAGTGCGCACGCGAACGGCGGAGTCCACGGCGGGAACGCTGTTGCGCCTCGAGGGAGGCGTCGTTGTCGCCGGCGAGCCCTGCTCCTGTCCGAAAGGCACCTCGGTCGCCGTGCACTCGCTCTTCTTCAATACACCGGCGCGTGCCAAGTTTCTCAAGAGCGCCACCACCGAGTTTCAGCATATCCTGACCACCTTCAAACGCTTCGTTCTCTCTCACCCGGACATAACCTGGTCCCTTTTTCACAACGACACATCGGTTTTTCAGCTTCCCCGTTCAGGGATTGAAGATCGCTTGTCAGACCTCTTCGGTGCGGGCTTTCTCGAAAAGCTGCTGCCGTTGAGCTATGAGCGTGAATCGCTCCGAGTCTCCGGTTATCTTGGCAAATCGGAGCTTCATCGGAAAAGTCGCGGGGATCAATATATTTTCCTGAACAACCGGTCTATTCAGAACCGCCTCATTCACAACGCGGTCACGGTCGGCCTCGACGCCTATCTGCCACCGGGTGAATGGCCTTTCTATGTTCTCTTTCTCGAGATGGATCCTCGCTTATTCGATGTGAATGTCCATCCGGCCAAGGCAGAGGTGAAGTTCGATCACGAGAGGCTGGTTCATTCGGTCGTGCGCCAGGCGATTCGGCAGGCCCTGAGCCAACTTCGAGAAGAGCCGATGCCGCTAACGGAAACCTCGTCGCGACCCCGACCGCTACATCCAATCGACCTGCACGGTGGGTCGGCGCTGCCGGGAGACCTGCGCGAGGCTCTCAAACCGTACGAGAGTCTGTTTGGTGCCGAAGCCGTGATGCCGCCTGTGTCCATGAAGAAACCGGCGGAAACGGCCGCTCCGCCTGTCAACATCTGGCAAATCCACAACAAGTACATCCTCTCGCAGGTAAAATCGGGGTTGGCTGTCGTGGATCAGCATGCTGCCCACGAGCGGATTCTCTTTGAGAAAGCCAAACGCGCCTTGCGAGGCCAGAGTTTCAATTCGCAGCAACTTCTCTTCCCCATGCTCATCGAGCTCTCCCCGGAAGACGACCTGCTGCTGCGCGACCTTCTGCCTGAATTGCCGAAATTGGGTTTCGCCATTCGTGAATTCGGCCCCCGGGCCTGGTCTCTCGAGGCGGTTCCTGCCGGATTGCCCCATGCCTCGGAAGCTGGCCTTCTGGCTGAGCTTCTTGATGAATATCGCGAGGGTCGTGAAGGCAGACTCGAGCCTCAGGAGGCTTTGGCCGCTTCCTTCGCCTGCAAAGCAGCCATCAAATCCGGCGACCCGCTTTCTCCTTCTGAAATGAACGCCCTCATTGACGAACTTTTTGCCACAGATTTCCCCTACACCTGCCCTCACGGTCGCCCGACCGTAATCTACCTGACACTGACGGAAGTTGACCGCCGTTTCCGGCGCACGAGTTGAGAAACGGAGTTGCCGATGAGCGTTCTGGTTTTGGCCGGTCCGACAGGGGTGGGCAAAACCGATGTCTCGATCCCCTTGGCGCTCGCACTCCAGGGGGATATTATTTCGGCGGACGCACGGCAGATCTTCCGCGACTTGGAAATCGGGACGGCGAAACCTACGCCGGAGCAGCGCGCTCAGGTCGTGCACCATTTCGTTGACGAGATCGATCTGAATGCGCGCTGGACCGCAGGCGACTTTGGACGCGCGGCTCGCGAGAAAGTGGACGAGATTCTCCAGCGCGGTCGCTTGCCGATTGTGGTCGGAGGTTCAGGCCTCTATATCCGCGCCCTTCTCGATGGTTTCTTCGATGCCGATGATGAGGATGTGGACTACGGCCCGCTGCGGCAGCGCCTTGCTACCGAAGGAGCTCAGGCACTGTATGACGAATTGCGGCAGGTTGATCCCGCTGTTGCCGAGGGCATCATGCCGCGAGATACACATCGCGTCCTGCGTGCGCTCGAGGTTTACCGCCGCACCGGCGTTCCGCTATCGGAATGGCAGAAGCGTCGAACCGATCCGTTGCCCTATCCTGTCGCGTTCTATTGCCTGCGCATGGATCGTGCTATTCTCTATGACCGCGTGAACCGGCGCGTACTGCGCATGATGGACGAGGGACTCGTCGAGGAAGTTCGCGGTCTCTTCGAGCGCGGATTCGATGAAAGAGCAAACGCGCTGCGCACGCACGGCTATCAAGAAGTTTTTCCCTATCTGCGCGGCGAGTATGGCTATGACGAGATGGTGGATCGTATCCAGAAAGCGGTGCGCCACTATGTCAAGCGCCAGTTCACCTGGTTTCGTCGCGACTCGCGTGTTGTCTGGATTGACCGCGCGCCGGACGAATCACCGGAAAGCACCGCGCAGAAAATCATAGACCACTTCCAGAGAGCAATACCGTCATGAAACCCTTTCGAGCCACCAAAATCATTGCCACTTTAGGCCCTGCCTCCCACGATGAAGAGACAATTGCGGCCCTGATGCAAGCGGGCGTCGACCTTTTTCGTTTGAACTACGCTCATGAAACACGCAGCCTGCACGCCGAGACCATTGCTGTTGTCAAACGCTTGTCGAAGGAGCGCCGCATGACAATCGGTATCCTCGCCGACATCGCGGGGCCGAAGATTCGCCTCGGCGAGTTGCCGGGTGGGACAGCGCGGCTCCTGCCAGGACAACTCATCTCTCTTTCCGACAAGCCGTCAGGTCCTGAGGTGTGGCCGGTTCAACTTCAGGGATTCGTCAGCTATGTCACGCCCGGTGATTCGGTCTATCTGGATGATGGCACCAAGCGCCTGCGCGTGGAAGCGACCGCTGGCGATGTCGTGCGCTGCCGGGTAGAGGTGGGAGGCGTCATCGTCAGTCGCAAAGGGATTAATCTGCCGAACCTGCGCAAGCCGCTTCCGGTCGTGGGCGAAAAAGACATCGAGGATGCTCGAAGTGCCCTCGAGGCGGGAGCAGACTGGCTGGCGCTCTCTTTTGTGGGCGATGCAGGTGACGGGGATGTGCTGCGCCGCCTGATGCAAGAGATGGGCGTCGAGCGACCGCTTCTGGCGAAGCTCGAGCGGCCGGCAGCCATACAAAACCTGCCCGCAATTGTCAACGCCTTCGACGGCGTCATGATTGCCCGTGGGGACCTCGGGATCGAGATGGATTTCGAGAAGGTGCCTGCTGTGCAAAAGGAAATCATTCGCACGGCTATTCAGATGGCCAAACCTGTTGTGGTCGCGACACAGATGCTGGAATCAATGGTGCACTCCCCTCGGCCAACGCGGGCGGAAGTCACGGACATTGCCTACGCCATAGAGAGCGGCACCGATGCGGTGATGCTCTCTGAAGAGACCGCTGTAGGAGAGAACCCAATAGATGCAGTGCAGGTCATGGACAGGGTGGCACGGGCGACTGAAGATCTGCCTTTCGACTCAAGCATTCCGACGCTTTCGCAAAGTGAAGATGTCGATATTGAGGCGGCCATTGGAGCGGCGGCAGCCCGTCTGGCACACGAAGTCTCGGCACGCGCGATTCTATGCCCCACGACGTCGGGCGCAGCCGTGAGGGCGGTTGCAAAAATCCGCCCTCGCGTGCCCATCATTGCGGTCAGCAACAGTCGCGATGTCGTCGGCCGCTTGACATTGCAGAGGGGCGTTTTGCCGTTCTACAGAGACCTGACGCAGGACACCGATGAAAGGATTCTCGCCGCCGAGCAAGTAGCACTAGACGAAGGGATTGTGTCGGCAGGGGATGTGGTCGTTGAAGTCGGAGGCTACCCTCCTGGCCGCGGCAACGCCAATCTCGTGCGAGTCAAGCGATTCTGAGAAGTTATTGATCTGTCACGCACAGGGTTAGTTGCGGGTGTTCTTGCGGCGATGGGGAGACGGTCTGGGTCCGGATTGTTGATATCCGGGCTCTTTCTTTATTCAAGGGGCCATTTTGCTTGACTCAGCCTAATGCTCGGGCTATATTGTCTGATGGACAGGGCAAGTAAGCTATGGAGAGGCATTATGAAGAAGCACATTGCTCTTTGCGCATGGGCGGCCGTGGCTTTGGTCATCTTTGTTTTTCAGGCATTTGCCCAGGTTCCAGACACCATCTGGAGCCGCACTTATGGGGGGACCATCGACGATTATGCCCAGTCCGTTCAGGAGACAAGCGACGGAGGCTATATCGTGGCAGGCGTTACGTATTCTTTGAGTGGGGAGTCTTATGATTTCTATGTTGTGAAGACGAACAGCCAGGGCGACACGCTTTGGACGCGCACCTATGGGGGGAGCAACTATGACGAAGCGTGGTCCGTTCAGCAGACCGCCGACGGAGGCTATATCGTGGCGGGATTCACCCAGTCTTTCGGTGTCAGCGGCGATTTCTATCTTGTGAAGACGAATAGCTCGGGCGACACGCTGTGGACGCGCACTTATGGGGGGGGCAATTGGGATGGAGCCTATTCCGTTCGACAGACCGCCGACGGAGGCTATATCGTGGCGGGGAGCACCTGTTCTTTCGGCGCTGGAACTCCCTCATTCAATAATTTCTATCTTGTGAGGACGAACAGCCAAGGCGACACGCTCTGGACGCGCACTTATGGGGGGAGCTACGGTGATGTGGCCTGGTCCGTTCAGGAAACGGCAGGGGGAGGCTATATCATGGCGGGAATTACCTATTCTTTCGGTGCGGGTTTGGGCGATTGCTATCTGGTGAAAACGAACACCCAGGGCGACACGCTCTGGACGCGCACTTATGGAGGGAGCAGTGATGATCAGGCCTATTCCGTTGATCAGACGGCAGATGGAGGCTATATCGTGGCGGGAGACACCCGCTCCTTCGGCGCGGGCGAGCAGGATTTCTATCTGGTGAAGACGAACAGTCAAGGTGACACGCTCTGGACGCGCACTTATGGGGGGGGCAATTGGGATGGAGCCTATTCTGTTCGGCAGACAGCGGACGGAGGCTATATCCTGGCAGGATATACCGAGTCTTTCGGTGCAGGCGACTACGATTTGTATCTGGTGAAGACAAACAGCCAAGGCGACACGGTCTGGACGCGCACTTATGGGGGCAGCGGCGATGATGGGGCCTATTCCGTTCAGCAGGCTGCCGATGGTGGCTGTATCGTGGCAGGATGGACCGATTCCTTCGGCGCGGGATTGGAAGACATGTGGTTGGTGCGCACCGCATTCGTCTCCCCGACTATCCTCTCCATCACGGATGTCGGCAATGATCAGGGCAGACAAGCACGCATCCGCTGGTTCCGCTGCATCTATGATGGTTATTTGCCAGACTACACGATAACGAGCTACAGCATTTACCGCCGGATTGATGAATATCTGTTTGGTGAGAGCAAAGACGGGCACAGTGGCCTTGATTGGCCCCCCGGCGAATGGGAGTTTATCGTCACCGTGCCGGCGTTTGAAGAAGGTACCTACGCAACTATTTGCCCCACGCTTGCCGATTCCTCATCCGACGGCATCTATTGGTCAACGTTCTTTATTCGAGCCGGGACATCGGATCCGGGAACCTACTTCGACTCCGAACCTGACTCGGGGTATTCGGTAGACAACCTGCCGCCGGATGTCACGCTGATGACGGGAATGGTTTCCGAAGCGCCGGGTTATATTCATTTACATTGGCAAGCAGTTACCACAGGCGGCGGTGGGCAACCGGAACAGGGTGGTGTCTGGTATCATGTGTACGGCAGCACCGATCCGACATTCACACCTGCGCCCGAGAATCTTCTGACCGTAACGCAGGAATTGGAATTCGAGCACGAGATCGGCTCGAACGACAAATACTTCTACATCATTCAAGCGAGCGACGATTACTAAGCACGACCGACATGCGATAACCGCATTCACACAACTTGGTTCACTCTTCCGTGCAAAGAACATCCTTCATTTGATAGCTTGTGTGCTCAATCACAGGTATTCCCTTGGGTCCGGATTGTTGAAAATCCGGGTTTTTTCTTTCATCCGGAAGGCAATTTTCCTTGACTCGCGGTGTGATTATCGATATATTGATTATGTTATTCACCGAGAACGTCAAAACAGGGGAGGTGGAATCATGAAAAAGCACATTCTCTTGACTGCGTGGGTCGGTAGTCTTTTGTGGCTGCTGTTTTCTCAGGCACTTGCCCAGCCACCGAGTTCGCTGTGGAGCCGAACCTTCGGGGGAAGTGATTATGATATCTGCGATTGCGTTCAGCAGACTTCGGATGGCGGCTACATCCTCGGGGGACTTACGCGCTCCTTCGGAGCGGGGTTCAACGATTCGTGGTTGGTGAAGATCAACGCCGACGGCGACAGCCTCTGGAGCCGCACCTTTGGGGGAAGTGATAGCGAGGAGTCTAAGTCCGTCGTGCAGACCTCGGATGGCGGTTATGTCCTTGGGGGGCATACCAGGTCCTACGGGGCGGGGCAGGCGGATTTCTGGCTGGTTCGGGCGGATGCGAACGGAGACAGCCTCTGGAGCCGCACCTTTGGGGGAAGCAACCTCGATTATTGCTGTTCGGTTCAGCAGACCACGGACGGCGGCTACATCCTTGGGGGCTACACCGATTCCTTCGGCGCGGGGGCCGGGGATTTCTGGCTGGTGAAGACGGATAGCCTTGGTGACAGCCTTTGGAGCCGCACCTTCGGGGGAAGTCAGGGTGATGTTTGCCGGTCGGTTCAGCAGACCACCGACGGCGGCTATATCCTGGGCGGGTGGACCGCTTCCTACGGGGCGGGCAATGATGATTTCTGGCTGGTGAAGACGGATAGCCTTGGTGACAGCCTTTGGAGCCGCACCT
>CAZJAD010000060.1:0-13374 GCA_964543855.1 uncultured Alphaproteobacteria bacterium | reverse complement strand
CTGACGAATCTGCGAGAAGTCCCGCTTGCGTCCCGTGAGCACCTTGTGAACATAGCTCTGGTGGCCGACATCCCAGATAATCTTGTCGGTCGGCGTATTGTAGATGCGATGCAGAGCCACGGTCAATTCCACCGCGCCAAGACTCGCGGCAAGATGTCCCCCTTGCCGAGTGATGGTATTCCAGAGGTACTGACGCAACTCACCGCAGAGCGCCTCGAGCTCTTCGAGCGATAGCTTGCGCAGATCCGCTGGCGACTCGACTCGGTCCGAAACCGGCGAACTCGCGTCTTCCTCGGAACGCCCTTTTGTCATTTCGTCCGCCTTTCCTGCGTGGAGACAAATCCCTGGATCTCACGCAGCAGTGCTCCAACAAGTTCGTCTTCGCGCAGTGACGCCACGACCTCGCCCTTCTTCATCACAAGCCCCTTGCCCTTGCCGCCGATGATGGCGAAGTCCGCTTCGCGAGCTTCTCCGGGGCCGTTCACCACGCAACCCATCACCGCCACCTGAATCGGCTCTCGCACTTTCGAGAGCGCTTCCTCGGTTCGCTGAACGAGCGAAAGAAGGTCCACTTCACACCGGCCGCACATCGGGCACGCAATCAGCATCGGCCCATGCGAGCGGAGCCGCAACGCCTTCAGGATTTCCCACGCCGCATGAACCTCTTCAACAGGATCCGCCGTCAGCGAGACACGAAAAGTCTCACCGATACCCTGCATCAGCAAGGTGCCAATGCCCAGCGCCGATCGAATCAGCCCCGTTCTTGGTGTGCCTGCTTCAGTAACTCCCAAATGGAGCGGATAGTTGCACTCCTCGCGCATCAAAGTATACGCTTCCACGGTCTGCCGGACATCCGAGGCCTTCAGCGACACGACAATATCGTGGAAATCGCACTGCTCCAGAACATCAAGAGCGCGCCGAGCCGATTCGACCATCCCGCGGGCCGTCGGCCCGTTGTATTTGTCGACGAGGTCGCGTTCGAGGGAACCGGCGTTGACACCCACACGAATCGCGATTCCCGCTTGGCGCGCTGCCTTGGCAACTTCGCTGAGGTGGTCTTCGCCTCCCAGGTTGCCGGGATTGATGCGCACCTTATCCGCGCCGGCATCGATAGCTGCCAGCGCCAAACGATAGTTGAAGTGAATGTCGGCGACCAGAGGGACTTCAATGTTTTTCTTTATCTTGGAGAAGGCCTGAACTGCTTCATCGTCCGGAACTGCAACGCGCACGATTTCGCAACCCGCTTCTTCAAGGCGCTGAATCTGCTGGACAGTCGCCTTGATGTCCCGAGTATCCGTGGAGGTCATGGACTGGACAGCAACCGGATGGCCACCGCCGATGGTCACAGTTCCAATCCGGACCTCTCGTATGGAGCTTGCATCACTCATATCAGGGGATCATCGTCTATCGTTGAGACATCTCCGCAGAACGCCTTCACCAAGGACAATAGGCTGTCACGCGATAGAATCGGCGCATACTGGTGAATCCGGTGGAATCAGTCCAGAAAGTCTCGGCGGTCACGCCAATATGTTCATACTCACCAATGGCATCCGTGCTATGCCAGATGATATAGAAATCGGCACCCGCCGAAGCCTCCCAGAATAAGAATGGATAGCCGCCTACCGAAGCCAGAGCCAGTTCGGTTGGGTCAGGGCATGGCTCCGTTTCGCCGTTCACCTGAAAAACGAAGCTGCCCGCCTCATCAGCGTCCGTGCCCTCCACCATGATGTAGTAGTCACCAACCTCCATATCCGGGATTGTCAGTATCGCGCCGTCACCGCAACCGTCTTCAGAATCATCACCAAACTGCTCGCAGCAGCCGCCCATAATTTGGACACGAGCGTCGAAATCGGTCATGCAGACCGAGATAATCAGTGTGCGCTGAACCGGATTCGAGAAGAAATACCAGACATCCGGCGCCGCTCTGCCACACTCGTCACCACAGTCAGCCGTGCTCGACTCATCCTGGTAAGGGATACTCTCTACAACACGGGCATTGGCGCAGGAATCGTGCGTCGGCTGCGTCCAGTTCCGGCAATTCAGCGCGAAACTGTAGCTGCTGTCGAACGACGGTTCCACTTCAGCAACTCGAAGGAAATACACACCACAATACGGCATGACGTATTCAATAAGGGAGAATCCCGCCCCACCGCCGTCGTCGTTCGAAACCAGAAGCTCCTGCAGTGAATCGTAGAAGCAAAGGAGAGTGTTCGTATTGGGTCCGTCGCAGTTGAAAGTGAAAGCGATGAGAGTATCGTTCGCCTGGCCGAGGAACCAGAATGTGTCGCGATCACCTGGAGGATCCAAGGTCGCGCAGTAAACCGTATCGTCGCAGGCTACATGATTTGCCTGTTCAAAATCATCGTTCGGTTCTTGCTCCCACACCCCGAACAGCAACCGAGCAAGGCCGCAGAACACCACCAGGCGTCCCAGTATCTTTCGCACTTGATCCATCCGGAAAGGGACTGACAGCCGCCCACCCGGCACTTCACTACTCGTAAGATACGCGTTTTCACATAGAGAATCAACTCTCAGGAAAATGACCCACAGAGTGCTTTTCTCTGACATTGTCGGCGGGAATTCCTGTAATGATGCCGACCGGCTTCAGAGAAAAACAAATCACGCCGGTCATATCGAACGCGACGTGATGAATGGTCGACCCATGTGGCTGAATAGCGATGAAACCCTGCCAACGCAGGACAGGGCATCAGAAAACCCCCTACGAAGCCGCCGCTGCCTCGAGACGCGCTCCATGCGAGACCGGTCTCTCCAACCAGCCGGAGAATTCGGCCACTCTCCCATGGACAACATCGAAGAACATGTTCTGCAACTTCCGCGTGATTGGACCCGGCTTGCCGTCGCCCACCGGCTTGCGGTCCACCGAGCGGATCGGTGTGATTTCGACCGCCGTGCCCGCGAAAAAGACCTCCCGAGCCGCATAGAGCATTTCGCGCGGAAGATTCTCCAACCGATACGGAATTCGCAAGTGTTCCGCCAACTGGAGTATGCTATCGCGTGTGAGACCCGGCAGAATCGCCGCGGACATCGGCGGCGTCAGGAGCGTATCGCGATAGACCACGAAGATGTTCTGACCCGGCCCTTCCGATATGAGTCCGCTGGAGTCCAGCGCGATTCCCTCGTGATAGCCGTTTGTCAGCGCCTCCATCTTCATGAGCTGAGAATTTGTATAGTGCCCACCCGCCTTGGCCATCGCAGGAAGAGTATCGGGAGCCATGCGCCGCCACGAACTCACGCAAACATCCACCCCGTCCTGAAGAGCCGTCTCACCCAGATACGGTCCCCACTCCCAGGCAAGAACAAAGGCTTCAACCGGACACGCGGTCGGGTCAATCCCGAGCGCTTTCAAACCGCGGAAGACGACTGGGCGTATGTAGGCCGATGAGAGGTCGTTCACCCGCAACAGCTCGAAGCAAGCTTCACGCAGCACCTCCGACCCAAACGGAATCTCCATCCCGTAAATCTTCGCGCCGGTGTAGAAACGGTCCAGATGATCCTGCAGACGGAAGATGGCCGGACCGTCTGATGTGGTATAAGCCCGGATGCCCTCGAAGATGGACGAACCATAGTGAACCACATGGCTCGCCGCGTGAAGAGTCGCATCGGACCATGGAACGATCTTGCCGTTGTACCAGACTTTCAAGTTGGAGTCGAACATGAGTTCCTCCTTGTCAGACCTGAACTTGACGCTTATCGTAGTAAGTGGAAAGCACGATCGATGTGGTCGTGGAAAAGATGACATCCCGATTCCGGATCCGTGTCAGGATATCCTCCAGACTTTCGATGGATGAAGTGACGATTTTCATGATGATGCTCTCTTCCCCGGCGACTTTGTGACACTCCAGGATGTCCGGCTCGTCCCGGAGTGCCATCAGGCTCTTCTCTTCCTCCGAGGAGATCGTGCCGCCGCGAAACCGACCGGCGACGAAAGCCGTGACCTCTTTGCCCATCGCGTGCGGGTTCAACACGACAGTATAGCCGCGAATGATGCCGGATGCCTTCAGTTTGCGCAGCCGCTCAATGACCGACGGCCTCGAGAGTCCGACAGCCTGGGCCAGGGCTGCATGGGTTTGGCGTCCATCCTGCTGAAGCAGCCGGAGAAGCTTTCGATCAATGGCGTCCATCCGTCCCTCCTGTTTGTCCCGCACTTTACTAATATAATGAGATTCCTCAGATTTGTCAACACTTCGGAGCGCAACTCGGCATATTGCCCGACGATTCGCAGGCACTGGATTAATTTCACCTTCATTCTGTAATCAACCCAGACAGCCGAACACGCTCGTCTTTACAGACTGTATCCACTGTCACACTTGCCAGAGCCAGTTAACCTAAGTCATTGTAACAACGAAAATAAAAACGCCTTCACTTCCTCGAGCGAAGGCGTTGACGGCAAGGCAAGGCTCGGCGAGCCCTCAGCCCGGTTTCTTGTGCATTCGGTCGGCGTCACGCACCAAGTGCCAAGAGTCAAGGATCGCACGCATTTGCCTTGCCGAAGCGTGACAGTTGGCAAGCATCCGCTGCCGGTCGGAGGGAGTCATGTCGTTGTCGCGAAGAAGCAGTTCCAGATAGCCCAGAATGGCTGTCGCCGGTTGGGCCATCCGGTGCAGAAACAAGCCGATGTTCCCTGGGATCGCCTCGTGACCAGAACTCGCGCTCGACATGGAAACCTCTCCTTGCACTGTACTGGAGAAATCGATTGGGCCGGTTATATCGCCAATGTAATAAAATCTCTCGAAAATGTCGAGCTATAATTACAAAATCGTAATTTACTTAATTCCATAATTTCTAAATTCTTCGCCCTTCTCAGTCTCATCGCCACCCGCAAGAACTGCAGGAAAACCCGCCCAACCTCCACTTATCAACATCTCCTCGGCTTTCCTTCGTTGGCCGTGGATTCGATGTCGGGTCGGCCGATTGTCCCGAATCCTTAATGTTTGAAGACCGCGGCGCAAAGCCATCACCGGTGGGAGACTTGTGAACAACCCAATCTAAGACACGGCGGGAAATCACGATAGCAGGCACCATCGGAGACCATCCAGACAGCAGGCCGCTTGGCCAGCCTCCGGCGATGTGGCTCTTGTGAGAGAAAAAGAACGGGGCTGACATCGCTCGCATGTTGCCAACCCCGAGTATCTTCGGTTACAGCACGGAATTCCGGACTATAGTAATCAGGGAATGATGCGGCGAGGACTCGCGACCTCGCGATTCAGATCCTCCAATAGCTCGGTCGTCTTGTCGAAATGGTTCTGCTTGGCCAATTCCTCGATCGTCCCCCAGAAGGGCTCGCCGCAGGTCACACAGGGTAAACCCCACCGCAGGAAAATCTGTGTCGCCTCGGGATGCTCTGCGACAATGTCTTCAACCGGTGTCTGCTCGTTAATCATTCCTTTTCTCTCAATCGCATGAATGAGAGCAATCGATTCGCCCTGAAGCGCGCTCAGACCGTCTCCTGGAGAACGGCATCCACGATTCGGCTGACGAATTGCTGCTCCGGCAGCGCCCCTTCGATGTGATCCGTCTCATTGATCACAGTCCGCGGCACGCCCATCACGCTGTACCGTTGGGCCAGATGAGGAAATTCTATCGCTTCGACCATGTCACCGATAATCCTCGGATTCTCCCACGCCATTTGATGCGCCAAGCGCACCGCAACTGGGCAGTAAGGACAGGTTGGCGTCACGAATACCTGAAGACGGATTGGCGCGTCAATTCGCCGCACCGCTTCTTTGCTGGCGTCCGTCAGACCCGAATCGCCCGATGACACCATCAGGATATCGTCAAGCAGTGACGCAAATTCATAACCGGATGGAATCCCGAAATAGCGAACGGCTCGCGTGTCACCGTCCGCCGGTGCGACAACCGTGGCCGGGATCTTGTCGATGCCGTATTTCTCTGCCGTTTCTTTGTCCGTCACAAAATTGTAGACTTCCAGCGACAACTTGTCAGAGAGGTCCGTCAGGGCTCTGAGCAACTCCTGAGTGTCCCGGCAGGTCGGGCATTCCAGTTCCTGAGTGAAATAGATGAGCTTGACCGGAGCGGTCATCGCAGCCAGACGCTGTTGGATCGCAACCCGATCCTTCTCTTGAAATATCATTGAGACGGCTCCTTCTCCTTCGTCCTCACGATTTCGTACCGAGAGGTGAGCGGAGCGGCTTTGCGCAGCATCGCAGAAATCGAACAATATCTCTCCTGCGATAGATTGATGGCTTTCACGAGCTTGTCCTCCGGGACATCGCCAGTAATGCGATAGACAATTTCGATGCGCGTAAAAACCTTCGGATGCTCTTGGGCGGAGTCGGCGCGCACTTCCACTTCGAAGTCGTCGAACGGTACGCGCATCTTCCTCAGAATAGAGACCACATCCATAGCGGTGCAGCCACCCAAGGACACAAGTGTCAGTTCAGCAGGACGCGCCGCCGAATCAGTTCCACCGACCGCTTCATGTGTATCCAAGGGAATCGCGTGGCCGGAAGGGGCTTTCGCAATGAACTGCATTCCTTCCACCCACTTGACACGGGCGCTCCTCATGGCACCTCCTTCGTGTGAGGCAGTGCGTGGCGTTCCAGCCGTCCTCTCAGTGGATTCAGCGGCATAAGCCCGACGAACTTGTCCACCGCACGGCCATTCTTGAAGATGATAACTGTTGGGATGGATCGGACACCATAAGTCTGCGCGGTCTGTGGACCGTAGTCAACATTGAGCTTCACGACCCTCAGTCGTCCCTCGAACTCCGGCAGCAGATCCCTCAACAATCCACCCATGACCTGGCACGGAGCACACCACGGTGCCCAGAAATCTACCAGGACAGGTGTATCCGACTGCAATACTTCCTCCTGGAAAGTGGCATCATCCACTTCCGTGATCGCCGGTCGCTTGCTGCCGCCCGTAAGTTTACTTAGCCAGCCCATCTATTTGTTTCCTCTCGTTGAGCTGATTACTCCGCTCTCGCTGCGATTCGCGCCGATCCTCGACGCGACAACTCCTGCTCAGTCAAGTCTGCACTCCGAATCGCGGCAGGACGAAAATCGACAGAACAAGCCAAGCGATCAGAATCACCACCCACATATAACCGCCCATGAGCCTTCTCCACCAAGCTGTCATGTAGTACCTTCTCTCCAGACTGCCTCCAGTCCCCGCATTCCGGGCAGGCCTCGGTTCACCAAGGGTTCCCTCGGATCAGCCAGTCATCAACAATTTACCAAACTATCACCGATAAAACAAACAACGGGAAAAATTTTCCTCATCTCTGACCCGTTCGACACATCACGGACCGCGAAATCCAATCCGGGACCTATTGGAATATAATGAAGAAGAGCGCAGACCGCGGCTGTGACGCTTGGGTCGCGAACCTTGAACTTCGCGCACGGTTTTTGTATCTTAGGACAGGCAAATAGGAGATTCCATAGCCGAAGGTGAGTACAATGACCACGAAACCTCGCGCCCTGATCACGGGCGTCACAGGTCAGGACGGCTCCTATCTTGCTGAATTTCTGCTAAATAAAGGCTACCAAGTCTTTGCGACCGTCCGCCGTTCATCCATGGCCAACTTGGACCGAATCGAGCACATCCAGGACGATATCACGCTCATTCCTGCTGATCTCCTGGACCAGAACTCGCTGACAAGCGCCGTTTTGCAGGCCCAACCACATGAAGTTTACAACTTGGCGGCTCAGTCTTTTGTTCCCGCCAGTTGGACTCAACCGGTCCTCACCGGCGAGTTCACGGCGCTCGGAGTCACGCGAGTCCTCGAGGCAATTCGGGCCGTAGACCCCAACATCAAGTTTTATCAGGCATCTTCCAGCGAGATGTTTGGAAAGGTGCGGCAATCGCCTCAGAATGAGAATACCGCGTTTTATCCACGCAGTCCGTACGGCGTGGCGAAAGTCTATGGCCATTGGGTTACGGTCAACTATCGCGAGTCCTATAATATCTTCGCCTGTTCGGGTATCCTCTTCAATCATGAATCGCCTCGCCGTGGTCGCGAATTCGTCACGAGGAAAGTCACGAACGCGGTCGCCCGCATCAAAACCGGTAAGCAGCGCGCACTCAAGATGGGCAATCTGGATGCTTATCGGGATTGGGGATTCGCCGGCGACTATGTAGAAGCCATGTGGCTCATGCTTCAACAGGACGAACCTGATGACTATGTCATCGCCACGGGTATCTCTCACTCTGTGCGAGATCTTCTTAAGGTCGCCTTTGGCGCGGTGAACCTCGACTACGAAGACTATGTCGTCGTCGATCCGGCACTCGTGCGGCCGGCCGAAGTCGACCGTCTCTTGGGCGATGCCAGCAAAGCCCACAGCAAGCTCGGGTGGCAACCGAGGGTTTCTTTCGAGCAACTAATTGGAATGATGGTCGAGCACGACCTGAAATACTGGAAAGAACATGACCAGGCTGCCGCGCCACCTCAGCGCGTGCCATCCTTTGTCGAACCCGCCTCTTATGCCCCTTCGTATAGTCATAACTACGACACTGAATGACAACCTCTTCCGCGCGAAGCTGCCGCCACTCCTGAAGTCCCGCGACGACCTCGAGGTGGTCGTCGTCACCGACCGACAGGGCCCGACGATGGAACGGGTACGGTGGGTATGGCCTCGCGGCTTCTACCGTCTCTTCGGACGCCTGGGCGGCCGGCTGCTGTTGTTGGCTCGCGAAATCCTACACTCTCGCACGCAGCTTGTGATGGCCTACAATGTCGTTCCGCACGGGCTATTCGCTGTCACTCTTGCGCGGCTTCGGCGTCGGCCTGTATTTCTCCACCTCATTGCTGGAGTCGCAGATATTCGTTTTGCACACAATCCCCGCATCAGCGACAACCGCGTTATTACTCGCAGCAAGAACCCACAACGAATCGAACGCATGGCCCGTCGAGCCGCGAGTCGAGCCGACAAGCTCTTTGTCCCGGGTCCGAAAGCGGAGACTTTTCTGTTGAGTGAGGGTTTCACCCCGGAGAGAATCGCTCGCCTGCACAGCACCATTGATCTCGAACGCTTCCAGCCCGGAGACACAGCCCGGGACCTGGATGTCATCGTCGCCGCGCAGCTTCTCACGCGCAAACGCCCCATCTTCACTCTCGAGGTCTTCGCCGAGGTTTTGAAACGCCGACCGGGATCGCGTTTCTGCTGGCTCGGAGACGGGCCGATGCGAACCGAGTTTGACGCAGCTCTGGATCAGCTGGGATTGCGCTCATCTGTTCTCGTGACAACGACCGATGATGTAGCGAGCTACTATCGGCGCTCCCGCGTCTTCCTCCTGTGTTCGCTCAGCGAAGGCCTGTCGCTCAGTTGCATGGAAGCCATGGCCTGTGGAGTCGTCCCCGTGACATCCGACTGCGGCGACATGGCTGAGGTTGTGCGACCCGGCCATACCGGAGAACTTCGGCCGGTCGAAGCCTCGCCGGCACAGTACGCAGATGCTGTCATGCGCTTTCTTTCAGATGACGGACTCCGCCAGAGTCATTCGCGTGCGGCCCGGCAGCTTATTGCCGAAGAGCACGGCTTTAACACAGCTATGCGCGCTTGGCAGAAAATCCTCGAATCCGTCTTACCTTCCGCTGTTTGATGGATGCTCGTCGCACGACCAGAGCGCGAGCATTCCCGCCCGCCTTGATTTTCTTGCCGAAATGATGCATATTTAAAAAATTTCAGTATGACTGCGCCAAGCAGAATCCCGGCGCATGCTCCAGAAATCGGGAAACGACTTTGGATCAGCCAGTTGCCGCCATAATCCTCGCTGCAGGTGCTTCTGAGCGCATGGAGCAGAGCAAAGCGCTCTTGCCGATTGAAGGCGTTCCCGCGATTCGCCTCCTCATCGCTCGACTTGCCGAAGCAGGTTTCGCACCGATTGTAACGGTCACTTCAACACCGGTGCGCAGGAAGCTCGCCCCGCTCCATCTCCCCGGTCAGATTGTCATCAATGATGAGACGGAGAAAGGCCCTCTGCATTCGTTTCGCATGGGACTTGAGGTTCTGTCGAGCAAGAGCGTCGCCGCGCTTCTTGCCCCCGTCGATCATCCTCTGGTTCGCGTCGATTCACTCCAGAAGATCAGGGCGGCGGCGTCCGCGAGTCGTGTTATTATTCCTTGCCACCAAGGCCGACGGGGACACCCGACTCTCTTTGGCCGCGACCTCTGGCCACTGATTTTCTCGCTGCCGCTTGAGGAAGGCGCAAGAGGCGTTCTGCACCAAAAGCCGGAGGTTGTCGTGGAGCTCGATGTGGACGATCCCGGCGTCCTTCAGAATCTGAACGCGCCGTCGGACTTGACTTCCGCAGGATTGTGATGAAATTTATCTCGTTCCCGGAATGAAGAAGGATAGCTACTCCGTAATCGGGGGCCGTGTGCCACGCAGTGATGCGCGCGCTAAGGTGTGCGGCACCGAGAAATTCGTGGCAGACTATCCGCACGCCGGAACGCTGCATGTGGCCGTCATTCGCTCGCCGGTACCGTACGGCGAGCTGCGTGGCGTCAATCGCACGGAATTGGAAGCACTCCCGGGCATCGTCGCAACCGTTTTCGCCGAAGATATTCCGGGTGAGAATTGCGTGCCCATTGTCGGGCGGGACATGCCGTGTCTGGCGACAGGCAAAGTCAACTATGTCGGAGAACCGATCGGCCTCATTGCCGCCGAGACCGCGGAAGATGCCCGCCGCGCGCTGGCCTCGGTCAAACTCGATATCCACTCCCTCCCAGCTCTAATCGACCCCGAAAAAGCGCGTGACCCCGATGCGCCGAGAGTCTTCGGCGATGATAATGTCTTCTCCCACCTCGTCATTCGTCGCGGCGATGTCGAGAAGGGATTTGCCGAAGCGGCTGTTGTCGTCGAAGGATTCTACCGCACACCCTACCAGGAACACGCGTACATGGAGCCCCAGGGAATGATTGCCGAGCCCGAAGGTGATGGTTCCATGACGGTCACGGGATCCATGCAATGTCCGTTCTATGTGCAAGGAGCCCTCGCGACCGTCCTGGGGTTGCCACTTGCGAAAGTCCGCGTCATTCAAGCGGCAACCGGCGGCGCGTTTGGCGGCAAGGAAGATGTTCCGAGCCTCGTCGCGACTCAAGCCGCACTCGTTGCCTGGCGAACCGGTCGCGCCGCACGCCTTATCTATTCGCGCGAAGAAGATATCCTCTCGATGTCGAAGCGCCACCCGGCCGTGATTCGCTATCGCTCGGCAGCGGATCGCGACGGAAGACTGCTGGCCGTGGATGCGGATTACATTCTCGACGGCGGTGCGTACGCCACGCTGAGTCCGGTCGTGCTCTGGCGCAGCCTCGTTCATTCGGTCGGCCCTTACCGCTGTCCGAATGTGAAAGTTGATGCGCGAGCCGTGGCAACCAACCGCGTCCCTTGTGGAGCGTTTCGAGGCTTTGGTTCGCCACAAATTCTCTTCGCGGTCGAGTCCCAGATGGACAGACTCGCAGCGGAACTCAACATTGACCCCGTCGAGATTCGCCGCCGCAATCTGCTGTCCGACGGTGACGCAACCGCGACCGGGCAGATTCTTGAGGGAAGTGTCGGCGCTCTGGAAACCCTCGAAAAAGCACAATCGGCGGCTGGCAAAGCGCCTCCGAAATTGTCAGGCAACTCGCGTCGCACCGGACGCGGAGTCTCCACGATCTTCTATGGCGTCGGACTCGGCGCTACCGGTCAGCACTTGGCACGAACCGGTGCCACGGTGCAGGTTCTACAGGACGGCAGTGCCATTTTTTCGGTGGGTACAACGGAAATGGGACAGGGAATGTGCACCGCGCTCGCGCAGATCGTCGCTGAAGAGCTGGGCATTCCAGTCAGTCGCGTTCACATGACCGCCACCGACACCAGCCGCGTTCCCGATTCAGGGCCAACAGTTGCCTCACGCGCCACGACGATGTCAGGCAACGCCCTTCTGCGCGCCTGCTCGCCCATCCGGCAGACACTTCTGCGTATCGCCGCCGATCTCGCCAGCACGGAGCCGCAGAATCTCATCGTAGTGCAAGGGCGCATCGAAACGACTGCACCCAAGCCCCGCTCGATTCCTCTTCAGGATGTCATTGACGAATGCTACCGTCGGCGTGAGAATCTCGCGGAGGAAGGATGGCATCGTGTGGAGGGCACGACCTTCGATACGGCCACCGGCCAGGGAAATGCATATGTCACTTACGCGTGGGCAACGAACATCGTGGATGTTGAAGTGGATATCGAAACGGGTGTCGTTGAAGTCAAGCGCATTGTTGCCGCACACGATGTAGGACGCGCGGTCAATCTCGACGGCGTCGAGGGTCAGATCGAAGGGGGCAGTCTGCAGGGCGTGGGCTTCGCATTGCTTGAAGAAATCATCAGTCAGGATGGAGTCATTCAGAATCCCGAGTTTGGTACCTACTCTATTCCCACGGCCGCCGACGCTCCAAAGGTGGAGCCAGTGGTCGTGGAGGCTCCCTTCGATGGCGGGCCTTTCGGTGCCAAGGGCTTTGGTGAGCAGCCGTTGATGGGGATTGCTCCCGCAATTGCCAACGCTCTCGCCGACGCGACGGGCATCCGCATCTTCGAGCTTCCCTTGACGCCCGAACGGGTCCTTGCAGCGCTGAGTCAGAAGAAAAAGAAATGAAGCTTGACTTCACACTAAACGGCAAACCGATCTCGCGCGAAGTTGCCGCCGACAAACGGCTGGTCGATTTCCTGCGCGAGGACATGGGACTGACCGGAACCAAGGAAGGATGCGGCAAAGGCGAGTGTGGCACATGCACAGTCCTTCTGGACGGTCACCCGGTCTGTTCATGCCTGATGCTCTGCGCGCAGATAGGCGGGCGGCATATCGTCACCATCGAAGGTCTTCGCGACGGAGATAATCTACATTTCCTGCAAGCAGCTTTCGTTGACGCCGGCGCGGTGCAATGTGGCTTCTGCACTCCGGGGATGATTCTCTCAGGCGCTGCACTGCTCGCTGAGAATCCTGACCCCGACGAGGAAGAGATCCGCCGCGCGATTGCCGGAAACTTGTGCCGCTGCACCGGCTACACCAAAATTGTGGATGCGATACGCCTTGCAGCAAACCGGATGCGAGACAAATAATGAACCGTGATGTTTACACCGAAGCAGGCCGCTTGGCTGAGGCTGGACAGGCTTTTTGCATCGTGCTGATTACGGCAACAAAGGGTTCTACACCACGCAAAGTCGGAGCAATGATGCTCGTGCGAGCTGATGGATCGTGTGCCGGCACGATCGGCGGTGGAGCTGTCGAAACCGCCGCGAAAAACGAAGCCTTGGACGCTCTGCGCGACGGCCACGCGCGCTCGCGACAGTACGCCTTGGACGAAAAAGTCGAAGGCGTGCCCACCGCCAGCATGTGTGGCGGGCAAATGGAAGTCTTCTTCGC
>CAZJAD010000059.1:0-13530 GCA_964543855.1 uncultured Alphaproteobacteria bacterium | reverse complement strand
GATGAGGCCTCGATCGAAGGTCTCGCGAACCGAGTGGCACTCATCCGACGAATTCCCTCCAAAGGTATAATACCAGAGCTCGATGCCATTCGGGTCGGTCTTCACCACGCGGAACTCGCGATATTGAACACCGGAGTATTCGGTTTGCCCAATCAAGACATAACCACTGTCGGAGGTCTGTATGGCATCATGGCACAGGTCCGGATAATATCCATAGAAAACGCGGCTCCACTGGCGACGGCCGTCTGTGTCCGTCTTCATCAGCCAGAAATCGTAATCTTCGCAGCCGAAGGTGGAACTGTCCCCCGCCAGGAAATAGCCGCCATCCAGACTCGGTTCAATCAGGATGCAAAACACACTATCGGCGATTTTGCGACGCCATAGGCTGTCTCCGTTCGCATCGAGTTTCGCCAGCCAGACTCCACCGTCGCTGTAGTCACCGTTCCAAGCCAGAATGAAGCCACTGTCTGCAGTCTGCCTCACGGGAGCGCAGTAATCGTCATGCACGAAGCCGTGCGTTCGTGTCCACAATGTGTCGCCGCTGGCATTGGTCTTTACGAGCCAACAGTCGGTGGCTCCGGCACCGTACGATGATGTGGTGCCCGAGATAATGTAGCCGCCGTCGAATGTCTGCTGCACCGACGGGTCTCTCTCCCACGCATCTCCTCCATAGGAGTGACTCCAGAGCTGGTTGCCGTCTGCGTCTGTTTTCACCAGCCAGAAGTTGTAGTCATTTCCGCCTGCTCCGTAAGATCGGGAATGCCCCACCAGGATGAAGCCGCCGTCTGAGGTCTGTTGAGCCGAAGAGCATTGATCGTGAGCGCTTCCGCCGTAAGTATGACTCCAGAGACTGTCCCCATTGGCGTCGGTTTTTATGAGCCAGAAATCATAGCCACCGGCGCCGAAAGAACTGGTGGCGCCTGCCAGAATATAGCCGCTGTCCGATGTTTGCTCGGCAATGACGCACCAATCACTTTCGCCTCCGCCGAAAGTGTGGCTCCACAGCGTATCGGGTGGCTCGCCAAATGCCACAAGTGGCACAGTGGACAGAAGTAGGATAGCTAACGCATCACGCATTGTTGTATCTCCCGGTTGTCATTGCGAAGGCGAGTGACGACACGGATGCAGCGAGGAGGGTCGTTTTGATTCTGAATTCGTCACGGTTTCGCACAAGTCTCCTCAACAAGCCTAATATAGCACGCTTAGCGCCGGATGTCAACAGAGAGTTCTCTTTGGGCGAAAATGCCTTACCTCCAGCAGGCACGGTACTTCCGAACGAAGAGACCCTGTGGGTCGCGGTTTGATGAAGAGAGCCGGCGAGGAGTTGAAATTGTCAGAAATTATCGGTATACTAAGCGCCCAGAAGCTTTGCAGACTGCTCAAGAAAAGTGACCCATCCCCTTACGCCCCGCCTGCTTCACAACCGGGAGGCGTTCTACCGGGAGCTACTGGGGCGGATTCCGTGGGAGAAGTTCCGGCAGGAGCTGGAGCGCGCGGTACTGAGTACGCCGGAACTGAAGCCACCAGACCGAGACCCAACCGCCTCGATTCCGGACGCTTCTTCGGTCCTCCTTTCAGCCCTCCAGCTCGACGAGTGGCTCAAGAAAGATGACATTGGAATCACGCGCGCCCGACGGGTTATCTCCATCGAGACGGCGCTCGATGAAGCGTGTCATCTGGAACGATTGGGAATGCTCTTGTGCGATGCTCTCGAAGAATCGGGGGCGGAAGACGGACAAGATGTAACGGCTATCAAAGCCGCGCACGAGCGCGCATTCCTTGCGCTTTGCAGACTTCGCGACGAGCTGGACTACCACCGGCTGACACTGCTGGATCCGCCCAATCATCCATGAGATAACCGGTTAGCCAGTGTGTCTGAGCACGGCGTGATTTTTGCAAGCAAAACTCCGCTTGAGTGTTTTTCATCTTTGATGTAAATGGACTCTTATTGCATCGCGCTGGCCATGTCGTACTTGTAGAGGTATTATGCCGATGTCGAGATTTTTTCGGTGTATGATTGCTTTGTGTGTCGTCGGTTTGTGGACTCTTCCGCTTCATGCGTCGCTCATGGGGGATGAAAATCGAGTCGCCGCAAGGCAGCTCTCTGTTTCGAAAGTCCGCAGCAGTTCGGCGGGCGTGGAATTCGCCGTTCGAGAAGCAGCGCCCGCAAGTGAAGCGGAGCCCGATCCGCGCGCGGACATCGATGCGCGTCCGTTCTCTGCGGGATTTCTCTGGGTGCTGCCCGGTGGAACCGATGCGGTGAGTGTTGAAGTGGTTCCGCTCGCGTGGCGGATGCCCGAGCCCGGGGAAATCAGCGATTCGCTGGTGGAAGCGGTGAATACTACGCCGCTGCCGCTCGGAGCGGCAAGCAGCGTGGCCATCATGCGCGGGATTCCGCTGGCGACGGTCTCCTTCAACGCGCTGCAGCCTGCGGGCGACACGCCGGGTGTGCGCATCTGCACGGATTACCGGGTCTATGTGAGCTACGAAAACTCCGGTGGCCAAGCGCCGACGCGCAAGCTTTCGGCGACCTTCATGGACATTGTGGCGTCGGTCGCCGGGAACTTGGACGAGTTGCCCCCGGCACCGCTTCACCTTCCTGAGTCTTATCTGATTATTCATCGTGCCGGTGAGTATGCGGATCGTACTGAAGATTTCGCTGCCTGGAAGAGGCAGCGTGGGCATACGGTGACCATTGTGTCCACCGACGACATTGGTGGCACCACCAAAGAGGAGATCCGCGATTACATTCAGGACGCGTACGATACCTGGGACGAACCACCGGTTTTCGTTGTGCTCGTGGGAGATGCCGACGGAACCGGCACTGGCCTGCCGACTTTCCGTGTCCCGGCGACTCTTCAACCGACCATGTGCACGGACCATCCGTATACGATGCTTGATGGGGATGATTACCTGCCGGATATTCTCATCGGGAGGTTCTCCGTTGACATAGAGGCTGATCTTCGTACTGTTGTTGCCAAGACCGTGAACTACGAGAAGTCGCCGTGGGACCCTGATGGGGCGTGGCGAACGCGCGCTTTAATGGTGGGAGCCTACCGGTACTACGACGACTACACCTCTGCGTGGGAGACCAAGCGCTGGATTCGCACGCGCCTGCTTGACCACGGCTACACGACGGTCGATACAGTCCGCTGGCCCGGCGGCAGCGCCTACCAGATTCGTCAGAGAATTGACGCCGGGGTGAGCTTCGTGAACTATCGGGGCTTCGGTTCGCCGCAGGGCTGGTATCCGCCCAACTTCGATGTCGATGACGTCTCCAGTCTCAACAACGGTTGGAAGCTGCCCGTCGTGACCAGCATCGTTTGTGGAGGTGGTGACTTTAGTGTCGATGAGTGCTTTGGAGAAGCCTGGATCCGCTATGGGACGCCTCAGAATCCGATAGGGGCCGTCGCCTTTTGCGGCCCTTCGGAACATGATACGAAAACGAAGTGGAATAATACGCTGGATGCCGGGATTTATGTTGGAATCCTTTATGAAAATGTAAGTAGTTTTGGCGCGGCTCTTCTTCGTGGCAAGCTGGAACTCATGCGGCAGTTTCCGAACAACCTCGGCCCGGGTGAGTCGTATAATTCGGTTCATTTCTATTTTCACACCTATAATATTCTGGGCGATCCGGGCCTCACTTTTTTCGTCGGAACGCCCAAGGAATTCGGCGCGGACTTCGCCGCTGCGCTTCCCCTTGGCCAGCCGACCATCGAAATCACGGTGACGAACGAGGGCGAGCCACTTGCTGAAGCATGGGCGACCGTCATGGCGGAAGATACGGTTTACAGTCGGGGAATCACGGATGCCGAGGGCCGGCTCAGCCTGCCCGTGCCACAGTCGGACGCGGACGCCATCACGGTTACGATTACCAAGCCGCTTTACCGGCCAATTATCGAGACCGTCGCTTTGATTCCGGCTTCGGAGGGCTTCGTCGGTGCTTCGGCTGTCGATCTGGTGGACGACGGGTCGTCGGGAAGTTGGGGCAACAGCGACGGCCTGGCAAATCCGGGAGAAATCATCGCACTTCGTCCACATCTGCATAATTACGGCGGATCCACTTTCGGAGGGGGGAGTCTTACTCTCCGTTGTTCACAGCCTATAGCGACCATCCTGGACAGCGTCCTGACGGTGCCGACGCTTGCACCGGGGGCTGATGCGCTACCGGGCTATGTGCGATTTCAGGTGAGTGACGATGCGGCGGATGGAGTGCCGCTGCATTTGGAGTGGTGGATTTCTCCGGATGAGACTTCGTGGGTGCAGGATCTTGAAATCGTGGCGCCCCTGCTTCAGGTTCTTTCGACGCAGGTCGATGGTGAATACCGTCCACTGGATCCGGGTGAAAGTGCGACCGTCGGTTTCACGCTGGGCAATGTGGGTCGCGCTCCGCTCCCGACCGCGACCGTGACGCTCCGTTCGCTCAGTTCCGATATTGAGGTTTCCGACAGCACGGCAAGCTTCGCCGAAATTCTGCCGGGAGACTCGGCACTCTGCGAAGATGATGCGTTCCAGCTTCACGCTTCGGAAGATTTGATTGTCGGCGACCAGGTTCCGCTTCTTCTCCTTATTCATGTCGGTGAAGGTGAGATTGCCATTCATTTCTCGATGGTGATCGGCGAGCTCAGCGACTCGGATCCCACTCCACGAGACGCCTACGGATACCGCGCTTACGAAGACACGGACGGCGGGTATGAAGAAGCCCCGACTTACGCCTGGGTCGAGATCAATCCTTATGATGGAGGACCGGGGACGGCCATTTCCAATTTGACAGATACCGAGGAAGGCGATGACAAGTCGCGGACGCTCTCGTTGCCGTTTCCGTTCACCTACTATGGCGAGACCTACACCGAATTCACCGTATGCACGAACGGCTGGATCGCGATGGGTTCCAGCCAGCGGACAGACTTCCGGAACTACGCGCTGCCCGCACCGCTGGCGCCCCTGACACTGATTGCTCCCTTCTGGGATGATCTTGTCACGGTACCCGAGGGCCGTATTTGTACCTGGTACGATGAAGTCGGGCACCGCTTCATTGTTGAGTGGAGTCACTTGAGACTGCTGTGGGGCGCTCAAGATCAGAGCTTTCAGGTAATCCTCTTTGACGCCGACTGTTGGCCGACAGCGACGGGCGACGGCGAGATTCTCTTTCAGTATTCATCCGTCAGCAATTCGGATCAGAGCGATAATTACTGCAGCGTGGGCATTCAGAAGCCGGACCTCACGACGGCTGTGCCCATTTCTCATGCGGGCATCGCCGCGCCGGGAGCGGGCACGCTTCGCTCCCGCAAAGCGATTCTGTTCACCACAGGTCGTGGGGCCGAGGATGCTTACCTGCGATGGTCTGGTTTAGAGATCGATGATGACGATGAAGGAGGGAGCAACGGCAATGGAGACGGGATCGCCCAGAACGGTGAAACCGTCGAGCTTAATTTCCTCATCCAAAATGACGGCGGTGCGCCATCAACTGCCACGATAGGAATCTTGCGAGAAAGCGATCCGTATGCGGCCTTGCTTGATACGGTTGTCGTTGTTCCATCGATCGGTGTCGGGCAGACGGGCAGTACCGGTCCGCCGATTCGGCTGGCAATTCTGTCGTCCTGTCCCAATGGGAGATCGATCGGTTTTCAATTGATTCTGGGCGGCGGAGCGCAGCCGTGCGTGCTGCTGCCGTCGCTACCGGTTGTCGGGCCGGTGCTCTCCGTTTTTGCGCCGCTGGTTGACGACGACAATGTTGGAGGCAGCCAAGGGAATGGGAATTCCGAATTCAATCCCGGTGAGCGAATTGAACTGACGCCGGGAGTGGAGAACATGGGTGGCAGTCCAGCCTACGGAGTGAATGTCACTTTCCAGGCCGTGAGCGGGCCGGTCAGTGTGATCCAAGGGAATGTGATTATCGGTGATGTGGATATCGGCGAGGAAGTCTATGCGAGTGATCCGGCGCTCGTTCAGGTGAACGCATCGGCTCAAAACGGTGATGAAATCGTTCTTCGGATTGTGGTTCGTGATCAATTTGGCACCGAATGGAGTCGGGAAGACACTTACATCGTGACGCTTCCGATTCTCGCGCCGGCGGGAGCCAATGTCGCCGACCCGCCTCCGGGTGGCAACGGGGATGGTTTTTTGCTACCTGGAGAGAGCGGCCAGCTCTTTCTTATCGTTGCCAACGACGGGCTTGGAACGGCGACGAATGTCTCGGCGAGTCTCGTCAGCATGGACGCGGATGTCGTACTTCTGGATGACGGCGTGGTGATTGGAACAGTTTCCGGGAACTCGGAGCGTGTGGCGGACACGCCTGTGGGAGTGGCGATTTCCTCCAGTGCCGATGTGCCGCGCACGGCGGACATTCATGTGGAACTTCAGGGGGATGATGGGATTTTCGTGGAAGGGGAGATCTATATCACGCTGGGCAACGCCTATTTCTTCAACGACTTTGAAAATCCCTACACGGCCAACTGGGCTCACACGGGAGACAACGACCGGTGGCATCTCCAAACGCATGACTACGCATCACCGACACACGCTTTTTATTTTGGTGATGATGGAAGTCGCACCTACCCGGTTCTCTCGCGAGGGTATCTCTTCTCGACGGCCTTCGATTTCGACGGCGACGGCACGCTCTTGTTCGACACGCGCTATCAGACGCAGCAAGATCGAGACTATTGCGATATTGATCTGCAAATCGGCATCGTGTCCTGGACACCCCTTCTTCGGCTTTCGGGAACTCAGGATGAGTGGACTCAGGTGGTCGTGCCATTGAATGATTATCCGCCCTATGCGAGTGCTCGTTTGCGGTTCACTTTCCGGTCGGATGCATCGGTCAACTATGAAGGGTTTTATCTGGACAATGTCGTTGTCTTGGATGAAGTCGTCGTTGCCGTCGACGAAGACCATCATGCTGTCGTTCCGAAAGATTTTGTTTTGGAGCAAAACTGGCCCAATCCTTTTAACAGTGAAACGACCTTCCGTTTTGGTGTGCCTCGCAAGAGTGATGTCAAGTTGGCTATCTACGATATTCTGGGACGCCAGGTAGCGGTGCTTGTGGACGAGGAAAAGGAGGCCGGAATGTTCAATGCGCGGTGGAAACCCGAGGCGATAGCGACGGGTATCTACTTCGTCCGGCTCGAGGCTGGCCCTGTCAAGCAAATTCGGAAGTTGCTGTTCCTGAAGTAGACCGGTTTGTGACGCCCTTGGACCGTGTGGGCGGATACTTTGCCGAACGCGAGGAGGCCCGTTTTTTCGGGCCTTTTTTCATGGGATGGGCGGTACGGTATTGTAAATGCCCCAGCGGCGCTTTGTTCAGCAAGAACGTGGCATAAGGGGGTCTGTTACACTCTGAGAAATTGGGAATGTAATTAGTATATTTTATGACAAAAATGAGTCGAAAACATGACGAAGGGTCTTGCAATTCAGGGGGAAAAGCACTAACTTAGAAAGCTATATTTTCGAGGGCACGTTTGACGTGTACCCCCTTACGTGATTTGGGCGAACAGCGTGAACAGAGCTGCGAGAACGTATCAGACCGAGGCGGCGAACGACAAGGAAGGCGTCTCCGTGAAGGATTCAATGAAGATTCTGCTTGTTGATGATGATCCGTTGGTACTCAGCGGTTTCGAAGAGATTTTGCAGCGGGAAGGATTCGATGTCGTGTCGATCGGGAATGGTCAGGAAGCGCTCCGCCAAATTGAAACGACATCCTTTGATCTGATCCTGACCGATCTGGTCATGCGCGATGTTCACGGATTGACCGTCCTGAAGAAGGCGCAAGAGCGTCAGCCGGATGCTGTTGTGATTGTGATTACCGGGTTCGCGTCGATTAACTCGGCGATTGACGCGCTTCGTTTGGGCGCTTATGATTACCTGATGAAGCCTTGCGAGGACTCGGAGCTGATCTTTCGGGTTCGCCGCGGGTTGGAACGAATTCAGCTTCAGCGCGACTTGCGGGCGCGTGAATTGCAAGAAGAGAAACTGAAGGCCATTGTCCAGACCGCTGTTACGGTCAATCACCAGGTTAATTCACCGCTCAATGTTATTTTGAACAGCGCCGAGTATCTGCGACTGAAACTTCAGCCAACTGATCCTGAAGTACTCAAGTCCCTCGATTTCATCTATCGGGAAGTCGCGAAGATCAAGGGGGTCATTCAGAAGCTGGCACGGATTGCAGATCCGAAGACGAAGGAGTACGCGCTGAGCAGGATTCATATGGTGGATGTGGACGCTTCGGAGACGCAGCCCGACACCTCGCAGACAGGTGGTCGCAAGCCGCGCATTCTCATCGTGGATGACGAGCGCCTCATGGTACACACACTTTCACGCCTTCTTCAGCTCCTCGGCTATGAAACGATGAGTGCGTTCAACGGTCGTCAAGCGTTGGACACCTTCCATAGCGAATCCGTTGACCTCGTCCTCTCGGATATCCATATGCCGGAGATGAACGGCATGCAGCTTATGGAAACGATCAAGCGTGAGAAGCCGCGACTTCCGGTCGTACTGATCACCGGCTACGGTGTGGATGACATTGTGAACGGTGAAGGAAAGACGGATGCGGACGCCGTGTTGTGCAAGCCTTTCAAGATTGCGGATTTGAAACAGACCATCGAAAATGCGCTCGATTTGGGCGTCTCCTATGCAGAGTCAGCACTTCCATAGGAGAGAAACAGGGGAGACACTTTCGTGCCACCTGCGGAGAAGAGTGATCCGGAGAGCCTCACCGATGAGGTATCATCCGCGATAACTGACACCGCCGACATCCTCATCGTGGACGATGACGAGTCGGTGCGAGAATCACTTTCGCAGGCACTGCGGCGCGAAGGTCATGGGACCTTCACCTGCGAAGATTTCGACTCGGCGGTCCGGGCGATGGACCAGCGGTTCTTTCCGGTCGTGATTGTGGATATCAGGCTGCCCGGGAAGAGCGGCATTGCCCTTTTGGACCACATTCACGAGTTTCACACCAATGTTCAGGTGATCATGATCACCGGAGATCCGACGGTTGTGACCGCTCGTGAAGCCATCCGCCGGGGAGCCTACGACTACATCTCAAAACCCTACGGACAAGCCGAGCTTGCCAGCAGCGTCGGGCGGGCGCTTGCACGCCACCGCCTCCTCCAGGAAAAACTACGCCTCGAAAAGGAAAACCTGCTCTATCAGCAGGCGCTCGAACAACTTGTCGAGCGGCGTTCCGGTCAGCTACGCGAGAGCGAGGAGCGTTACCGCGTGCTCTTCCATCGGGCGATTGATGCCATCTTTCTCCTGGATTTTCCGGAAGGCACGATTCGTGACCTGAACCTGGCCGCATCGAAACTTGTCGGTCTTCCCACCGAACAGGTCATCGGCCAGCGGTTCGAACGATTCGCCGCGAAGCAGCTCGATGAAGTCCTTTCCGATGTCGCTGACGGCAAGGGCGATCAGTGGCGCCTGGACAGCGTGCTATTTCTCCCGGAGAGAGGCGAAGCCCGTCGCTTACAGCTCTCCATTGGAGCTATTGAAATTCACCGCCAGAAGATCCTGCAAGTCATCTGCCGGGACATCACCGAAGCGCTCGCACTTGAAGAGCGTCAGCGTCAGATGGAGATGGAACTTCTCTCGGAGCAGCGCTTGGCATCCATCGGGCTGTTGGCCTCCGGAGTTGCGCACAATATCAACACGCCGCTGATGGGCGTCTACGGCGTCGCGCAACTTATGAAGACAAAATACCCCGACCAAGTGGAGGTGGACAATATCCTGGCGCAGGCAGAGCGCGTGCATGCGATTATCCAGAACATGATGTGGAAGAGCCGCCAGGATCAGGACAAATCCGCACAGGAACTGGACCTGAATCAGCTCCTCCGGGAAGAGCTGAAGTTCTTGGAAGCGGATTTGAACTACAAGCATAACGTAAAGAAAGAATTCCAATTCGCGCCGGATCTCCCGCCTGTTGTTGGCGTCTACCACGATTATTCTCAGGCCGTCATGAATATCGTGCGCAACGCCCTCGATGCGATGTGGGATTGCGAGTCGTGCAGGCTGGGGGTTTCCACGGCGCATGTTCATGATGATATCGTCATTGAGATTGAGGATACCGGCTGTGGGATTCCGCCCGACCAGGTGGATGAGATTTTCAAACCGTTTTTCACGACGAAACCCCTGATGGGCAAGCAGAAAAGGGAGAATGAACCGGTTGGAACCGGATTGGGGCTTTCCACGGCGCGCCGCCTGATGGAGCCCTATGGCGTCCGATTCCAGGTCGAGAGCACGGTTGGAAGGGGAACAAAGTTCACCCTTTTTGTCCCCATTCAACGACCGGACACTTCTTCAAAGGACGAAGCTCTCAAATAATTACTTTCTCTACACTTTTGCCTTTCGAACGAGGCATTGAAGAGGCCCGGGTTAATCCAGTATCCGGGCCTCTGCCTTATGCCTCTCTATTGTCCCGCGCCTCGGTCGCTTGCAGCTTCCGCAAGAGGTTTTTTGATCCGGACGGAGATTTCTGTTGACATCCAGAGCAGGGCGCGGTATATTAAGTCTATGTGAGGGCAGACACCGCGGGGCGTTCCAAGCGCACCGCATGCCCTAACGCAACCCCTCTTAAGCAAGTTGCCCGCCGGAAGAGAAGGGGAGGCAGACTAATTCCGTAACATCTTGATAATTCTGCTCAAGCTGGCCGTGCCGGTTTCGGCATTCTTCAAGCAACCAGATCGGCTTTCCTGCAATTATGCCACTTGCAGCGCCCCAGCTCCGGGCGTCCCGTGGGCTTGCCTCGGCGGAGAGGGGCAGTCGATGCCTCTCTCCGGTTTGACAGAGCGTCTCATTTCCCACAAGTGAAACGGCGAGCTGTGCGCCAGAAGCCAAATTCCGATCACCTTCAAAGCCCCATATCACCGATACCTTGCATTGTGCTGTACCTAAAGAGCATTTTCATATAGGCTTGTACTTGCAGTCAGTGTCTGTTCAAACCAGAAGGATGAAAGGAGAAAAAGCTATGATGAAGATTCTTGCTGTGCTCACAGTCGCCCTGCTTATTGCTTCGCTGCCCGCAGAAGCGACCGTACGGTATGTTTCCGCCTATGGCGGCGGGGATTACACAACTCTCAGCGCTGCCTACACCGCTGCCGTGAGCGGCGACACGATCCTGATCGGGCCGGGGAGTTACGTCGAGAGCAACCTGTACTCATCAAAGCGCCTGGCCTGGGTGGGTGCCGGTTGGGACCAATCACAGGTAACTTTCAGTGGAGATTTCAGAATTCAGACCGCCACCGCGACCGGCTCGCTCGTCGAGGGCTTGCGCATTGAGACTGGCAGTAGTTATGGACTCTATTTCTACAACAGTGTTGACTCGGTCACAGTCCGGCGGTGCTTGCTTAGGAACACCTACATTTACGGCAATGTCATCAACGCGGCCGCTGGCCGCGTGGATGTGGAAGACTGTATCCTTGTTCTGGCGGGCAGCTATGGTATCGCGGTTCGGACCCCGGATGCTCCCGCACTCTTCCGCGGATGCGTCTTTGCCTTTGCAGGCACAACAACGCAGCCATGTTTTCAGAGCACATCGGGGTCGGCCGGTACGCTCGAAATCTACAACTGCGTGTTCTTGAACCAGGGCCAGATCTTCAATCTGACGAGTGGCGCCCAGCCGGTGATTGCCGTCAACAACATCTTCTATGACTGGCGTTCATCGCCCGCTTTCGGCACCTATCCGGCCGCGAGCACCTTTGATTACAACGCCTCGGAGACGATTACCGCACCGGGAACCAACACCATCGACATCACCAGCGATCCATTCGTCTACTACGACGAAGACGCTAACTATGAGGAAGGGGTCTCCGACCTGCACCTCGTCCCCGAATCAGGACTCATTGACACCGGACACCCCAGCCTTCTGGATCCTGACGAGTCCCGATCGGATTTCGGGGCCTATGGTGGACCTCATCCGCTCGTGGAGAATGGTGTCCCTCCTTATCCCTGGGCGGTGGACATCATCCTGACTCCGAATCTAGTCGGGCAGGGCACGGATGTAAACGCGACGGCGACCGGACGCATCGGACCACAATACTAATGGGAGGAGAACGACCATGAGACGATTTATTCTTCCTGTCTTTCTCCTTGTATGCCTGTGCGTGGCCCATGCGCAGACGATCACACAAGCGGAATGGTTTATCGGAACGGATCCGGGGCAGGGGCTAGGCAATCCGATTACGGTGAGCACGCCGGACGACTCCGTGGATTTGAATTTCACGGTGCCCACGGGCAGTCTGAGTCCCGGGTTGTACAGGGTGTTTGTGCGCTGCCGCTCGGATGATGGCGTATGGGGCGCGCCGTCACCGCGACTTCTGACGATTGTGCCCGGAGCTCGCCTCGTCCGACTGGTCACAGCCGTCGAATATTGGTTCGACAGCGATGCGCCGACATTCCTCGATGTGACCGATGACGACTCCGTGACCTTCAGTCAGATTCTGAGTACAGCGTCTCTGAATCCGGGATTGCACAGGTTTTTCATGCGCTACCAGGATGACCTCGGTCGGTGGGGAAAAGCGCATTGTGCGCTGCTGTCGGTAAGCCGTGCAACTCCCCCGGAGTGGCGACTTGTCACCGAGATGGAGTACTGGGTCGATGATGGCTCGCCGACTCTCGTTGATGTTCTGGATTCGGCAGAGGTGAGCATCAGCGAACTGATCGACACTTCCACCTTGGAAGAAGGTCTTCACCGCGTCTATGTGCGCTGCCGCGATGACCTCGGACGATGGGGAGAAGCGCATGTTGGCCTGCTCCCGGTAAATGACTCCATCCCAGCGATTCCGCGACTCATCACCGCGGTCGAGTATTGGGTGGATGAAGACCCGCCGACTCTTGTTGATGTGACCGATTCGTCAGAGGTCAGCATCAGCGAGCTGATTGGCACTTCATCTCTCGAGGTCGGCCTTCATTATATTTACATGCGCTGCCTCGATGATTTAGGACGGTGGGGCACGGCGGAACGACGGCCACTGATTGTCACATCGCCGTTTGCCACGGCCGAGACACGCGAGCTCAGTGCGGCGGAATTCTTCGTCAATGTGGATCCGGGACCCGGCAACGGCGTTCCCATTCCATTGCCGCAGGACAGCGTCTGGGACGAAGGCGAAGAGACGGTGCAGACCGTCATCACCGGCATTCCGATCGGATTGCATCAGGTGGGCATCCGTTTCCGGGATGACCTGGGTCGGTGGTCACAACCCATACTGGATTCCCTCCTTGTCGGGCCGGTGGTCACCGTTCACGCTTCGGGTGATGACATCATTCTGGACTGGCTGGTGGGAAGCGGCGTCGATCAGTTCTACATCTACCGCGCCGGGATTGCTGAGGGTCCCTTTGCCGTGATTGACTCGACGACCGAACAAACCTACACGGATGTCGACATCACCACGACCGAAGCCAAGCAGTTCTACCGCGTGACCTTCAGCACCGAGGAGCTATCCACCTTCCGCTTGCCCGAACCTCCATCCGCCAGGAAGTAAGACAGGAAAGCATTCAAACAAAGTCGCAACAAAACGGGCCTTTCGAGGCCCGTTTTTT
>CAZJAD010000058.1:7092-13685 GCA_964543855.1 uncultured Alphaproteobacteria bacterium | reverse complement strand
GCCTGGCTGACTGCTTCAAGCTCCTGTTTATGCCGGACTTCAGTCACCTGAATCTGCCCGGAGTCCATCTCTTCACCGACCGAATGGCGCAGGATGACTTCTTCCAGTTCGTCCAGACCCTGGTGGTGCAGGGCTGAAACACGAACCTCGGCGACCTTTTCACGTGAAACATGCGCCGGAAGGCGCTTTCGAGTCTCAGCAGCCGGGGACTGCGGGAGAAGGTCGATCTTGTTCCAGACAACGACGACGGGCTTGTTACTGATTTCGCCTAAAAACGCCTTGTCAAGCGCCCTATTATCTGTAATATCAATCACTAACAGAACGACATCGGCGCGTTCCATTTCGCGCAGAGATCGGCCAATGCCCGCCCTTTCGATCTCGCCGCGGCCCCTGCGGACACCTGCCGTGTCGAGCAGAATCACCTCGAGACCGCCGATATCCAGCCGGGCCTCCACGACATCTCGCGTCGTGCCCGGATGGGGCGACACAATGGCTCGCTCTTCCTCGACTAAACTGTTGAATAGAGTAGACTTGCCGGAGTTCGGTGGCCCCACAATCGCCACCCGAAGCCCCTCGCGCAGCAGCCGCCCCTGTCGATAGCTCGCAACAAGCCGGTTGCAATCTGCAATAAGGTCTCGGATCGTGCGTTCCCGCTCTTCGCGAGTCGTAAACTGGACATCTTCTTCTACAAAGTCAAGCTCGATCTCCAGCAAGGCGAGCATGTCGACAATCTGCCTTCGCATGTCCTTGATTTTCTTAGATAAGCCGCCTTCGAGCTGGCGCACGGCGGCTTTACCAGCGGCCTCCGTGCGCGAGGCCACGAGCTGAGCAACCGCTTCGGCCTGAGCCAAGTCCATCTTGCCGTTCAGGAAAGCGCGCAGCGTGAACTCCCCCGGCGTGGCCATTCGGGCACCGCGCTGGAGCAGCGCGTGCAAAATCGCCTGCGACGAATGCCACCCACCATGACAGGATATTTCGACCACATCTTCGCCAGTATAACTCTTCGGCGCTCCGAAAAAAGCAATCACGCCGTCGTCCAAGAGATCCGTGCCGTCGCGGAAATAAGCATGACGCACCGTGTTGGGCTCCATACGCACGGTCGCGTTCGAGTCCGTGCAAATGGCAGCCGCGATCTCTTTTGCACGCGGACCGGAGAGCCGCAAAACGGCGATGCCACCTGAGCCTGGCGGTGTGGCTATCGCGCAGATGGTGTCGTTATCGTTCTTCATTCCGAATAAAGACTAAATCTCGTGCGGCCATCTCTCGAAAACAAAACCCGGCGGGCAGCCGGGTTTCGCGTATCGTGTGACCTTGATGCGACGACCACAGCCGCCGGCGTGCTTAGGTGCCCGGTATTTTGATTAATCGTTGCTCCAAGAGCGCCCACACATTGTAGAGAGTATAATAAAGCGTCAGCCCCGAAGGAAACTGATTGAAAATCAGGGTCATGAAGACCGGCATGATGTAGGCCATCATCTTCTGGTTCGGATCCGTCACGGTGCGCTGCGACATGATGAACTGCGTCACACCCATGATCAGCGGCAGAATTGCGACGGCGGCTCCGTACAGCGGAATCGAAAAGGGCAAGGTAAGCACATAGTCAGGCCGCGAAAGGTCCGTGATCCAGAGCGCGAAGGGTGCCTGTCGAAATTCGATTGTCGAGCGGAAGACGACGAAAAGTCCATAGAGCAGCGGCATCTGGGGGATAAGGGGGATGCAGCCTGCAGCGGGATTCACGCCGCGCTCCTTGTAAAGTGCCATGGTGGCCTTGTTCATGGCCTGTGGATTGGCCTTGTGTTTTTCGCGCAACGCCTTGATATCCGGTTGCAGTGCCGCCATCTTTTTCATGGAAATCTGTGACTTGCGCGTCAGCGGCCAGAGCACGAGCTTGACAATGATCGAAAAGACGATGATGACAATACCGTAGTTCGGAATTACACTGCCCAGCCACCGAAGAGACCAGAGAATCGCCATAGAGAAGGGCTTGATGATCGTCCAGCCCCAGTCCATGGTTTTCTCGAGGCCCGCGTAGGCCGACCGCAGTTCGCCATAGCTCATCGGCCCCCAGTAAATCGTGAAGCGGTCCTGCCCGCTCCCGTGCCAGACCTTATGCAATGACAGATTGTAGAACGGATGGCTCGTCGGGTGCGCGCGGGCGTTGAGCCGGCGCGCGTGAATCTCCACGCCCGAAGCCGGCTCCTGTGGAATCACGGCGGCGATGAAGTACTTCGCGCGTGCCGCCGCGAAGTATGTTTGGCCGGTGGCCTGGAAATCCTTGCTGGTTTTGCCGCCAATCGACACTTTTTCAAGAACATCGCCCACATAGGCGTACGCCTGGTTGAAGCCCAGAGTCCGCAGCGTGTCAGGTTCCGTGACCGGCACGCCACCGAGCCACTTGATTTGATACTCCTGCTCTTGGGGCGGTGAAAAGCCCTCGGTTTTCACCACGAGGTCGAACCCGTACCGGTCGGGATAAAAAATGTAGACCAATGTGAGGCTCACACTGTCGTTCCCAGCCTTCAGAATCGCGGAGTCCGGCCCACTCGTGACCTGGCGAATGTCGCGCATCCTGGTGAACTGAATCTGCTCGACCGACTCAATGGCCTGTCGACCGAAATCCAGGTCGAAGCCGCCGATGGTCTTGCCGGTCTGGTCGTCCGCTCTCACCAGCGCGACAGGCTTGCCCTTGAAGGTTTCGTATTTCCTGAGCAGATAGCTTGTTACCTGCCCGTTGGAACCGATCGTCATCCAGAAGAGCGGCGTTTCTATCTGGACGAAATTCGGATCCTCTCTTTCCAGCGCAGGCAGCAGTGCCGGAGCCTGAGCGGACGGGATTTCAGCAGCGGCAGGTATCGGGGTGCGTTCCGGAGTCTCCTCGACCACTTTCTCGACACGCGGCGGCGCGGTGGGGGCTTGCTCGCCTTCAGGTGGAGGAGGGTTCATCATCCGGTAGTAATAGGGCGTCAACAGCAGGATGAGGCCGATGACAATCAGGGCGAGAATGGTGTTGCGATCAAACATGTGCAGCCATTCAATCGTTCGTGTGGGGACTCACCGGCACCGGATCATGGCCACCGGGATGCCAGGGACCACATTTTATGAGACGACGAAGCGCCAGAAAGCTTCCTCGGAGCGCTCCGTGCTCGTCGATGGCTTCGCGGGCATACGCCGAACAGCTCGGGTGGAAGCGGCAGGCGCCACCAAAGTGGGGACTCAGGACAACTGTGTACCCGTCAATCAGCCTCATCAGGAGCCACCGGCAGGCTGCTGAGAAGGCGACGCAAGCGGTCCTCGAGATCTCTCCAATCCTCCGGTTCATTCCTAAGTACGATTAGATAATGGGTCTTGTCTGGAAAGAGGGCTTTGTTACGGCGATAGAATTCGCGCAGTTTCCGGCGAGCCCTGTTGCGCCGAACGGCATTGCCTACACTCCGGGGCGTGGAAAAGGCGATCTTGCGCTCGGCCGCGGGCAAAAAAAAAGGAGCAAATGACCGGCTCGCTGGCGTTTCCCTTCCCGCCGGATCCGACCAAGCTCCTCACGGCCGCTCAAGCGTTCCCGCCGAGGAAATGCCTCAGCGCTCATCGGACACAGTGAGTTTGGAGCGGCTTTTGGCTCGCCGCCGACGCAGAACGGCCCTGCCGGACTTCGTCGCCATTCGCTTGCGGAAGCCGTGTGCGTTTTTCCGGCGGCGCCGGGAAGGTTGATAGGTGCGCTTGGACAACAGACTCTCTCCCTATTGGGTATGTGTTATTGATTTATCCACAGGCGGCGGGGCGTGGTTGACCGTCACCTTGGCCCGGCCGCATCCTGCAAACTCGGAAAAATTAAACGAATAGACGGGCAGGCCGCGCTTTCATTTTAATCTTAAAATATAACAAACAAATCGGCCCAAAGCAACCTTTTTCTCGCAAACCTGAGCTCGCCTCTCCAAATATCCACGATTGCCCACGCCAAAGGTTCATGCACCTGTTTTTGCGAGAGAAAAACGGTTCTAACCTCGTGCAAATTGAGGTCTTATTAGCTTGACATTGGGACAAAAAGTTATATATTAGAGCGCCGGGTGCACCCACACAAACGGCCTGCTAACCTCGCGCCGACCCCGACCGGCACGGTGCCTGACTACCGGGAGGCGCGAGTTTTTCGTCTATTTTGTACAAACTCGGCTCTGTGTTCGTTCCTTCAGGGCATCGCTGTTGGACAGGAATGCCTTGGAGTGGACGGCGACTTGACCTTCCTTTCTCCACAACGACACGCTATTGCTCCCTGGATCTCTGCCTGGCCGCAGTTAGGGTGTTCCGGCAACCGTCTTTCGACCACCGGAAGGAGGCCGCTCGTGCTGCTTTTCTTTTTGCTTATCGCCGCTCTGCTCGGCGGCACCATCTGGTTCTTTGGCAATTGATCTACCCTGAAGGAAATCACGCTTAACTCCACACACAATCTGCTATGCCTGAATCACAATCCTGGGTGCTGGAGAGTCTTTGGCCCGACTTCATGAAAGGCATCGCGGCTCTACTCCCTGAACAGAGTTTCCGGACTTGGATTCAACCGATTCGGCCGGAAAAACTCGACGGTAATATCCTAATCCTTCATGTTCCCACGCAATTTCATCTTGAATGGATCGAGAGTCACTACGCTGAGCAAATACGCCAACTCCTTGCCGAACTCACCGGTCGGGAGCTGACGCTTTCGTTTATCGTAGAACCAAAACCTGGCGGTTGCCCCGAGCGCGAACCATCGACGCTGCCTCCCAGAGTTCGACCGCGCACGATCCATGCACCGGTCCCGGACGACAGTGAGCTCAATCCCCGCTATGTCTTTGACAACTTCGTTGAGGGCGATGGAAATTCGTTCGCCCGGGCCGCCTGTCTGGCGATAGCGGAAGCCCCCGGCAAGACCCCGTGGAATCCCCTCCTCATTTACGGCGACACCGGTTTAGGCAAGACCCATCTTTTGCAGGCCATCGGCAACTTTGCCTCGGCCCACAAGAAGGTTCGGCGCGTCCGGTATGTCTCCAGCGAGAAATACACGCACGAGTTCATTCACTCGGTCAAGAACAACCGGTCGACGGATTTTTCGAAACTCTACCGCTCCGCCGAGCTGCTTCTCGTTGATGACATTCAGTTCTTCGCGGCGAAGGAGCGGACGCAGGTCGAGTTCTTCCACACTTTCAACAGTCTCTATCAGGCGGGAAAACAGATCGTGCTTTCGAGCGATCGCCCGGTGCATGAACTCGACGGGATTGACTCGCGCCTGATTTCGCGTTTTCAAAGCGGACTGATCACGCAGATCTCGCCCTTGGATTTTGAAACACGAGTCGCCATTCTGGAGCGCCGCGGGGAGGAAGAAGGTATCCCATTGCCGCCGGAAATCGCGCAGTTTCTCGCGACGCACATCACGAACAACATCCGCGAGCTGGAAGGCGCCCTCGTTACTCTGCTCGCTCGCGCGACCTTCTTCAACACCGACGCCACGCTCGAGCTGGCTCAGGATGTTTTGCGGGAGAAGACCGGTCGTTCGGTCACGAAGCCGCCGATCGAGCGGATCCAGGAACTTGTGGCTCAGCATTTTGGCCTTGCCGTCGAAGCTTTGCGAGGTAAGTCGCGCAAACATGAGATCGCTTTGGCGCGCATGCTCGCGATGGCTTTGTGCACTCATCTGACGAACCACTCGCTCAAGCACATCGGTCACCTGTTTGGAGGGCGAGACCACTCCACGGTCATCCACGCGCGCAACACAATCCTCCGATTGAAGGAGGAGGACACATTTATCAAGGAGAGTTACGCAACGCTTCTGCGGCAACTCGACCAATCCACACCGTCATCCACCTCCCGGTGAATTGTTGCTCTTCTCTGTTTATAAGTGTATCTTTGTACCTTGCGGCCTTGACTGGCCTGCCGGGGCCTGTGGAAAGTGTTGGCACTCGTCATCTTATTCACACTGTTATCCACATAGTCTATTTAGTATAAGTCCTATTTTATTAAAGAGATAGATTTCTCTATTCACTTAGTAACTCACCTTTCTATATAATATATTACTTAGTATCTCTCTATAAGAAAATTATCGAGGGTGTTATGAAGTTTGCCGCATCCCAGAGTGCTCTCTTGGACGGATTCATGCCACTTGCCGGAGTCGTGCCGTCGAAAACACCACTCCCGGCTCTCGGGCACATTCTCGCCGAGCTGAAGGGGAATTCCCTCAGTCTCGCAGCGACGGACCTTGAAGTTTCGATGGAACGAACGATTGAAGTTAATGGCAGTGAAGACGGTCGGGCTTTGCTGCCAGCGCGACGATTGATCGAAATCATCCGCGAGCTGCCGGACATTGCGCTGAAAATTGCTATTGGCAAGGGTAATCGCATCACGATCGAAGGCGACCGGGGCAGTTACAAGCTTGGTGGCGAGGAGGTTGAGGGGTATCCGGAGCTTCCGAAGCTGAAAAAGCCTCAAGTTCTGGAATTTGAGCGAGGGCGCATGCGGCGGCTAATCAGCAAGACGCTTTTTGCCGTTTCGCACGACGAGCTGCGACCGCAACTGACGGGCATACTGCTTCAGATAGAACCGGGCGAGCTACGGTGTATCTCAACCGATGGGCA
>CAZJAD010000058.1:5599-6992 GCA_964543855.1 uncultured Alphaproteobacteria bacterium | reverse complement strand
TTGCGGCTGGACCTTGACAGTTTCCGGGCGGCGGTGCGTCGCGTGGCGATCTTTGCCAATGAGGTGTCTCGCCAAGTGCGTCTGCGTCTGGCGGCCGACAAGTTGCAGATTCTCTCGGAGGATGTCGAAGCCGGCGGTGAAGCTCAGGAAACCGTTCCCTGTGAGTATCAGGGCACGCCGATGGATATCGGCTATAACGCGAATTACCTGCTGGACATCTTGAAGCAGGTCGATACGAACGAGGTCGTCCTCGAATTGGGGACGCCAACTTCGGCGGGATTGGTCAAGCCCAGTGAGCAAGAGAAGAACGAAGACCTGCTCATGCTGATCATGCCGGTTCGATTGAACTGAAGGCGTGGGACTCGTTCGGGAACGAAGTGAGCAGGAGGGATAGAGCGGGCGTGCGGTCCGCTCTTCCTGCTCGATTTAAGATAATAAGAGCGGCGAGTAGATTGACGAACTGCGTTCAGATGCTCATATTCCAACCACACGCTGAAAAGGAGGTGGGTGATGGAAATCACTTGGATTCTGTTGAGTTTTATTGTCATCTTGCTATTCTTCATTCTTATTGCGCTTGGAGTTATCGAGAACCGACTCTCTAAACTGAAGAAGCACTTTATAGGAAAGTGATGAGGTGAGTCATGTCTATAACGCTGAGACTGTTACCCGTTGTTTTTCTTGTGATTCTTATGGGGTGCGGGCAAACGGAGCCGAGAGCGGTAAGCGAGAAAAGGTCTATTGACTATTCTCAGACAAAAAAAGCACAAGCCGCCAAAACAACATCAGTTGCTCGCATTGGGGCTGAGGCAATTTTGGACAATGACGCAGAAAATGTTCTGGTTGCTGTTGATAAAAAGTCATTCTATGAAATGAAACAAAAATTTCTTTCAGGCGATAACAGACTGGAAGTTATGATGATGGCTTTAAAGGGTCATCTTATCATGGTTCCTTGCGGAGTCCGTATAAGAATTTTAGATAAAGATTCCTACGCCACTAAAATTTATATTCTTGAAGGGGAGTATTCCGGAAGAACAGGGTGGATTCTCTGTGAATTTGCAAAACCGATTTCGCCCTAAGTATATTCATCCGACGGAACCGCAGGAATGAGTTCCTGCTCAATTTAGAATAAAAAAGAGCGGCGCTGGAAAGAAAATCCGGCGCCGCTTTTTATTATACTTTCTACTATGAAGGCTTAATTGTTAATTCGGAAGCCGGTGCGAACGATGTAGAGCGACCCGCTCTCAACGCTGTAAACATAGCCTTCGTCATCGGTCAAGTCGTAGTAGTCGAAGTTCAGTGTGAAAGCGACGCGTGGTGAGAAGGCATAGATCGCACCAAAGGAGGCGGTGATATATCCGTAGGAGAGGTCGGAGTAGTTCTGGATCGTGCTGTA
>CAZJAD010000058.1:4373-5499 GCA_964543855.1 uncultured Alphaproteobacteria bacterium | reverse complement strand
AGAGCCTGCATTTGCGATTCGTACTCGGTATCGCTGTAGAGTGAGCCGTAGTGTTTCGGGAGACCACCTCCGGTGGTCGAAAGGTTACCCGCTCACCCATCCATCATCGCCACCACGGCGAGGCCATTTGATTTGTCCATCAGATAGGAGTAATCGGCGTAAAGCGTCCAAGCAGAACTGGGTGTAAGGGATGCTGAGAGCGTCGGCTGCAGTATCGTGCGCTCGTACTCCAGATTCAGGAGGTCGCTGTTCTTTTCAAGTGTCGCGCGCAGCGATGCGCCGAGCGTCAGCTGGCTGGTTGGCCGCAAGGACAGTTTCAGATCGCCACCGAAGCGAGTTGTGGGCTGGTTCGTGAACTCGCCATAGCGCAAGGAATCTCGCTGGAAATAGTAATAGTTCGCGTTGTCGGGCATCTTGTGGAGAGCGGTTTTGCCGTAGCTTTCGTAGAGCTGGCCATAGGGAGAAAAGGGATTGTCGATGCTCTCGAGTCGCAGCTTGGCCTGCCCGGTAAACTTCAAGCTTGGTCGATATTTGAAACCAAGCTCTCCGCGAAGAACCGTTTCTTCTTGGTCAGCACCGTAATAAGGATAATCATCGCGTGTCGTGGCATCGTAGCCTGCCAAGACGCTGAAGCGGTACTTGCGTTCGGGTTGATAGATGAATTCGCCCGAGCCTTTGAGTTCTGTTCGGGAGAGATTGGAGTAACGCGTCCAGTCGAAATCCTGGCCGCCACCGACGAGTCCATCTCGCCAAGCGGGCATGTCCACGAAGTAGCTGTCACTCTCGTTGCGTCGGAAAGCACCTTGGACGACGAGCTTTGTTTTGTGAGATGTCGGATGGATGACCTTCAAACTGCCGCCGTTGCTCTGATAACCAATATCGTATGTGGTGTTGTCGGCGGTGGAGCTTGTGAAAGTGCCGAGTATCTTCGTCTTGCCAAGGGCGGTGCTGGCCGTCAGTGTATGTGTCAGCGCCTGGGTCTCCGCGTACTCGCTGAAAGGAACGACTTCCGCGCTGAAGTTCATGCGTGATTTAAGGTCGCCCGCTCCTCCGCTTACAGGATTCTGCGCCGTATCATAGAAAGCTGTTGCCGTCGCGGCGTTGGATACGAAGGTGCGGTAGGCCA
>CAZJAD010000058.1:1385-4273 GCA_964543855.1 uncultured Alphaproteobacteria bacterium | reverse complement strand
ATCATGGGTGACCATCTTCCCGCCGCCAGTCTGAAGGTCATTCCGGTTAACGGCTTCGCGCGCGGAGAGGTTGTCCATGAGATCTGCCGACTGCTGCCGGAAAAAGGACTGGTAGGAGACCTTGCCGGCCAACACGTCTGAGGCCCGACCGGACACATTCACAGACATGCGGTCGGGATCGTAGAATTGTCCGGAGAAGTCGAGACTCCGCGGCCCATCATAGCCGCGATAGGCAAACGACACCTCCGGCATCGCGCCTTCTTCACCGCGGTTGAATTCCCCCACCTTCTTATAGAAGTCCTCGAAGCCGGTGTAGTGAGTCCCTACCCAGAGGGTCCACGAAGAGCTGCGCACCGGCTGCTGGGCCCAAGCGGAGATCGTCAGAATCGCAAGGCAGGTAACGAATCCTGCGCCGAGTAGCATTACTCGGGAAGGTGTTTTCACAACTTCCTCCTCTTATCTGGTGAGTGCCCGACCCTCGCCCGAGATGGACTGCGAGGGCAGGTCGCTGCCATGTATTTCCGCGTGACACTGCGTGCACTTTGTCAGAAAAGCCTCTTTCATCGCATCTTTTGTCGATGTGAACGGCCCGCGCTGTGGATAGAGCGGAGGAGTGAATGTCCCCTCAATGCTCACTAATTGCGTATGGAAGTGCATCGGATGGCAGGTCAGGCAAAGAAAAGGCTCGCTCTGAATGAGCAGGTTGTTTGCGACGGTGCCGTGAGGGTCATGACAAATGCCGCAATCCTCGTTCACGGGCTCATGTTCAAAGATGAACGGCCCCTGTTTTGACGCATGGCACGAGAAACAAAGGTCGCGGTTGTCACCCATGACGGCGAACTTCACCGCTCCACCGTGGATCGCGTGACAATCGGAGCATTTGATGAACCCTTCGAGCACCGGATGGTGCGATGGGAGCTGGGCCTTGGCGCGAATGTCCCGATGGCAGTCGAAGCAGAGTCCGGGGTCGGATGCTTTCAAGAGAGTTGGCGAATCGGAGTGAATCTCGTGGCAGTCGGTACAACCGCCGGCAATCTCGTAGTGGGCACTACCGAGGGCCAAGTCGGCGCCTTCAAACCTGTGGCAGTTGAGACAGAGGTTTTCGGCCACCGCGAGTTGGTCTCTGGCCGGATTGGTTATCGTGCCTGGATCGCCCTCATCGCTGTGCACGGACCCGGGTCCGTGACAAGCCTCGCAGCCATAATCGCCACCAGCCCGGAGCCGGGCATGAATATTCCCCGCGAAGTCCACGCTGAGATCTTCGTGACAGACGAGGCAGACCGCGTTGCCGACCTTGTGAGCGTCTGGGGGCGACACGGCCAGGATCAGAGGTGTGAAAAGAAGCGTCAAGCCAAGAGCCAGGAGTGGGGCCCTCGTGAGTAATTGGATGGTGCCTGAGCGGCACCCATTTCTCTGAGGCATCTTATTCCCTGACAAGGTCAATTATATAAGCAAGTTAACAGCTATTGTGCGAGCTAAATACGTCTCCCTTGCTGACCTTGCACCCGTATTGTGCAAGAAACGAACGCACCAAGATATGAAACAAAAATCACAAAGTCAAGGATTTTATTAACAAGAAGATACAGGGGGTCTTATTACTCAGGAAAATAGGTCGGCGGAGGGAGGGAGTAGCAGTGGGCCACGGTGGAGCCGGAATAGTAGTGGGCTAAGATCTCGCGGTAGGTTTTGCCCTGGAGGGCGAGGCTGGCGGCGCCGACCTGGCACATTCCGGATCCGTGCCCCCAACCGGCACCGCTCAGGGTTATTTCGACGGGAAGGCCCTCTTCATCTTGCTGAATGTCGACAATGAAGCAACTTGACTCCAGCATCGTCGGTGAGAGCGCCCGGCGAATGTTGATTTCCTTTTTTATTTTGAGGTTCATATGAGAGCCGAGGATTTCGACCAGCATCAGCCGACCTGAAACGCCTCGCTCGAGCGGGATGATGTCGTAGAACGTGCCGATGTCGTGGCCCGTGTTGCGGGTGATGATCTTCTCCAGTTCGTGTCGGTTGTAGGTGATTTCCCAGCGGAAATGGCGCCGCGTGTAGTCGGGTGCCACGGGCAGGAGCTGCGCGGGGACGTTGCAGTAGACATCCGGTTTGGACAGAATCCACTCCCGGACATCTTCTTCTTTCGTCAAGTCGAACGTCTGTGTGTGGTTTGTATCGCAGCACCACACTCCCTTGGGAGCGTAGGGTTGTGGAGAGGCCCAGACCAGCGAAGCGTCTTCGGTATGCCCTCCGCAGACTGCCGAATACACGCCGTCCATCAGCACGCCGTCCCGCATAAGCACTTCACCGGTGGTTTCAATAACGGCTTCATTGGTTCGTGGGTCCTCGTGAGTGGCGCCCGCGTAGAGCTGGCAATGCACCGTCGCGCAGACATCGACGAAATCGTTCAGGTGTCTGGTGTGGAGCTTGGCCAGGACCTCGGAACGAGCCGCCACAGCTTGTGCTTTCAGGGCCTCCGCAGGGAAGCCCGCTGGCATTTCGGCAGGCACAACACCGCGGAGATACACATCAATCGGAACCTCGGAGATCGCGCAGAGCTTGCCTTCATGGTCGAGCCGGATTTCTACGATACCTGAATATGCGCGGTCTTCTTCTTTCTCCCAGCGGAAACCAGTTCCGATTCGCACACCAAAGATTTCAGTCTCGACCGTGAAATCGACCGGCACAATTCGGAATCCATCGCTGACCGTTCGGGTCTCATCGAGATTCGCATCGAAGACCTCGATTTTGCCGCTGACGCGCTGCATGAGTTCGCGTACGACGCGGGGGGCGTAATCGCTGGCGAATTTCGATAGGAGCTTGTCGGCTTCCTCCTTCTTGAGGAAATTGCCAACCTGCACACGGTACCGGGTGTTGTCGCGCAGGATTTCTCCGGC
>CAZJAD010000058.1:0-1285 GCA_964543855.1 uncultured Alphaproteobacteria bacterium | reverse complement strand
CAGGCTTGGGAGAGCGAGCGACAGAAACCAAAGAGCAAAAAGGAATGCTCTTGGGTGGGCGGAGGGCTTGGCTGGAAAATGCCAGTGTGCAACGGCAGACTCATTCACGGTGAGAATCCGCCGCTCCCTCGGGGCCGATTGCCGCCTCTCTTTCAAAAAACTCCGAATGCGCGGCCCGGGCAAAGGCTCGGGCGGCGTCTTCTTCCAGCAGAACCGCAAATCGGGTTTCCGAGAGCAGAAGCCCGAGACATTGACGCGCAAAGGATTTCAAGCAAAGGGAAGCCTTTGCGAAAATTATGCCGCGGGAGCCTGCGCCGGGGCCCACGAAGGTGACGAGTGATAGGTCCCGGCCGGTGCCCAGATGGGCTTCCAGTGTTGGACTGGACCATATCGAGGCGGCATCCGACCGGCTGAGCACCAGATCGCCACCCCCCGGCCCCCAACTGACCACCAGCGGATGAATCCCCTCCTTGCGCAATGCATCCAGCAGACCGAAGGGAACATCCGGCAATTGGTAATGCGTGACCGACGGAACGAGGACGATGGCGGTCAGCGTGCGCTGTGCCAATGGGTGGTCTGAAACAATCGTGCCGACCCGACCTGTCCGACCATCCCCGATGGCCAGTGGCATCTTGTGCTCGGCTGCCAGTTCGACGGCGGGAAGCTGCAAAATTTTCGCGCCGCAGCCCGTCAGTTCGAGGGCTTCGCCATAGCTCATCTGCGGGATGATTTGTGCCGCGGGAATCACTTTTGGGTCTGCTGTGGAGATACCTGCGACATCTTTCATAAACTCCACCCGCTCGGCCCCCAGAGCGATCGCGAGGGCAACTGCGGTTGCATCCGCCCCACCGCGTCCCAGGGTTGAAATGTTCTTGTCCGTGGTGATGCCCTGGTAGCCGGCGATGACAGGAATCCGGCCCTCGGCCAGTACATCGCGCACACGCTGAGCCCGAACCTCGACAATACTCGCGGTCGTGTGCTGCGTATCGGTGATGATACCCGCTTGTGCGCCGGTCAGCGAAACCGCGAGGTCCCGTCGAATGGCATTGATTGCGAGCGACAAGACCGCAATCGAGATGCGTTCGCCGACAGACAGGAGTACATCCAGCTCGCGGCCGCTCGCTGATTTGTTCGCTTCTCGAGCGAGCGCGAGGTACTTGTCCGTCGTGTCCGCCATCGCCGAAACGACGATGGCGAGGCGGTCACCCTTGTCATACCGCGCGACGATCTGCGCCGCCACGGCCTTGACATCGCCCATCGACGCGAGGCATTTCCCGCCGTATTT
>CAZJAD010000057.1:1639-13811 GCA_964543855.1 uncultured Alphaproteobacteria bacterium | reverse complement strand
GTCGAGGGGGGAACATAATCCAACCCGAGTCGATCGAGCTGCGCCAGAAACATGCGCTTGCTTTCCCGGTTGTAATCCCGCGTCCGCTGCAGGAATTCCACATCATCCAGTGCTGCCCAAGCGGCCGCCTGCGCCAGATGGTTCGTGTTGAATGCCTCGCGAACAATATTCATCTCACGCACGAGATGTTCCGGAGCAAGCCCATAGCCGACCCGGAGCCCGGCAATGCCGTAGGCCTTCGAAAAAGTGTGCAGGATGACCACATTGCGGCCTTCCCGCACGAAGCGTACTGTGTCCGGTCGCTCATCCGCTTCCAGATACTCATCGTACGCTTCATCGAAAACAACAACGACATGGTCCGGAAGCTTCTGCATGAAACGCGGAATGTCCCCATTCGGGATGCGCGTGCCCGTCGGATTGTTCGGATTGGCAATGAAGATGAGACGCGTGCGGTCGGTGATGCGCTGGAGAATGGCGTCCAGATCGAAGGTCCAGTCTTTCATCGGTGCCAACACGGGAACGCCGCCCATCCAGCGTGTCGCAATCACATACTTGAAGAACGCTCGCTCCGAGGTGATCATCTCATCCCCGGGGTCCAGAAATGCTTCGCAAAGAACTTCCACAATCTCCGTCGACCCATTCCCGAGAACAACATTCGACATATCAAGGCCGAGGCGAGCAGCCAGTTTCTGGCGAAGATAGAAACCGGACGCATCGGGGTAGCGATGCACCTGATTCAACTCGCGCCGGATTCCCTGCAGAGCCAGCGGCGATGGTCCCAGCGGGTTCTCGTTCGAAGCCAATTTGATGACACTCTTCAGGTCGTATTCCCGCTGCACCTCAGAAATCGGGAGGCCCGGTTCATACGGCTGGATGCTCTCCAGCACCGCACGCCGAGGGTAGGCCAATCTGGTAAAACTGTTGCTATTCATATCGTTTCCTCGCACAGGCCAGAGGCCGGCGCATATTAGGTTTTGGGACCCAGCAGGCCCGCAGTGTAAACGCTCAGCCAGATGTCATTCTTATCAGCATAGCGCGACGGCAACGCGATTGGACAAGGCGCTCCCAGCACAACACCCGCCGACGATCCGTGTCCCGAGAGATGAAGCGCATCCACCAGCGAGCAGTAGGTGTTGAGGTCCGGTGGGATGAGGAGGTCTGCTTGACCGTCCACACTCGTTTGCACACCCTTGTCCCGGACCGCTTCAGGGGACACAGCAAGATCGAAACCCAGCGGCCCATCGACGATAGCATTTCCCAATTGTCCGCGTCGGCTCATCTGCGCCACTGTGCCCTGCCAGACAGTCGATGGAATGCCGGGTGAAATCGTCTCTACACACGAGAGCAGTGCCACACGCGGCGTGGGTTCGCCGAGTATCTCCAGCGCGTTCACCAGGATTCCCAAGCCTCGCAGGACCTCCCGCAGGTTGTCCCAGTGTGACTCAGGCGCTATGCCGGTCCACAGAATCTTTGAATAGGTTTCCAGTTCAATGCCCTGCATGACCATGAGCGGTCTTGCAGGAACACTCTCGTCAAGCAGACGGACCGTGTCCATGAAGCGAAGTCCGTCGAAGAGCAGGATGGATGCTTCGCCCTTTGCAACGCTCTCCATTGCGGCGCTCGTCGCCTCGGAAAGACTGCCGCTGAAAACAACCGTTTCACCCCCGTCTCGCCGCCACCTCTCGCCGACGGGCAAGATCTTCTCGTCCCCTCCAACGAGCCCCAAGCGTCCGGACATCGTGCCCGGCTTTTTCTGAACAAGCTCTTTGAAGGTCATAGTGCCTCCAGCGCGAGAAGCGACGCGAGCGCCAGTGACGCCAGCTTGTTCCTTGGTGGATCACTGCGGGACACGAGTGAAAGAGGCACCTTTGCTCCTGCAATCACTCCCATAAAGATGGCGCCACGCAGATTGATCAGCGCCTTGGCCGTAATGTTGCACTCCTCGATCCCATTGGCGACAAGAACATCGGGCCTGCCGGCCACATCGCTCTCCCACGGTGCGTTCGCTGGAAGCCCTCCCAGGGCCGTGCCGAATGTCAGAGGGCCTTCCACGAACTTCGCGATCCCGCGCACGCGAGCTGTTCGGGCAACACCCGCTGCTTCGAGTGTGGCCGGAAATGCCGGGTCGGCCTCGTCTGAAACGCCGAGAAGTGCCATGCGAGGTTCTGTGACCCGGAGCGCCACGCATACGCGCGACGCATTCTCGATTATGGACAGCTTCTGCTCGAAATCCGGTGCAACCAATACTCCGCCGTCGGTGAGCATCAACAGCCTTCCGGAACCCGGAACATCCAGAACCGAACAATGCGAAAGCGTCTGCCCCAACCGAAGCTTCCCCTCGGGAGCGAGCACGGCCTTGAGTAAAAGCGGCGTGGGAATCTTACCCTTCATCAGCACATGAGCGGCTCCTTCGGCACAGGCGCGCACAGCCGCGTCGGCTGAATTGGCGCCGCTCGTCGTGCCTTCAATCTGGAAGTCGCCCTCCACAAGCCCGAGCTCGGGCAATAGACGCTTTATCTCCTTGGCATCACCCACGAGCAAGGCGTCTACCATGCCTTCTCGATGCGCGTCTCCGACGGCTCTCAGAACATCCGCGTCTTCCGCTCCAGCAACTGCTACAACCGGTCGGCGCTCTCTCGCCTTCTCGCGAGCTGTCGCCAAAACCATTTCCGCGGAAGACAGTCTACCGTCGGTTCGTTTGTCCGTGCTCATCATTCTCTTTTATCTGCACGAAGGCAGTCAATTTCTACGGTGCTATTCTCAGTAATCCTTAGCTTCCTCTTCGCCGTTCAGGACGCGGAAGACTCCAGCAGCTAATGCTGCCATCTCGCGCTCACCCGGAAAAACAAGAATGCGTCCCAGCCACCGGATGTACGAACGCAATAACTTGCGGAATGAATGGGAGTAAACGAGGCCGCCGGTCAGAACGACGCCGTCCAACTTCCCCTTGAAAACCGCTGCGCTCGCCCCAATCTCCTTGGCGATCTGGTAAATCATTGCGTCCCGAACAAGCCGCGCATTCTCGTCACCCTCGTTGATAAGCTCCTCAACCCGAACCAGCGAGCTCGTACCGACATAGCCCATAAATCCGCTCTCATGCGTGAGTTTGCGGAGAAGTTGCTCTTTGGTCATCTCACCCGAGGTCGCCATCTCAACAAGCGGCCCGATGGGAACAGCTCCTGCACGCGTCGGCGAGAACGGACCCATGCCCAGAAGCGCGTCATTGACATCGATGATTTTTCCTCCGCCGACACACGCCACCGATATCCCTCCGCCAAGATGTGCGACAACAAACCGCGTGCGCGCGAGCGGTTTGCCGATTTTGTCCGCGGCAAGATGAGCACAGGCGCGAATGTTCAGAGCATGTGAGCGGCTGCGCCGCACGATACCCGGGACGCCGGAGACGCGCGCCAGTGGTGTGAAGTTGTCTACGGTTACCGGATCCACGACATAAGCCGGTACGCCCCACTTCCTGGCGAAATGCCGTGCCAGAGGCGCTCCCAGGTTGGAAGCATGCGCCGACCAGCGCTCGGAAAGGAGCTCGTCAATCATCTTATCGTTGACGACATAAGTGCCGCCCTTGAGGGGTCGAAGCGGACCACCGCGCCCAGCCACCGCCGCCGGTTTCCAGTCTGTCAGCTTACTGCCCAGAAGGCCGGCGATCTCGGCGGTGCGCTGGTCAAGCGCATCCCTCGGATGTGGACCGATACCCTGCGGGTGATCCACCATCTGCTCCCATCGGCTCTTCCGTTCATCGAAAAAAGCCAGCTTCGTGGAAGTGGACCCGGGGTTAATAACGAAGACAAGTTGAGAAGCCATCAGCCTGTGATTTCCCGTTGAATGATAAACCGTCGCCAATCAAGCTTCGCCTGGGCGCCATCTCTATTTGAACACAATCGCCTGCATGTTCACATTCCAGCCTGGATGCAGAATCCTCTGAAAATCTCCCCACGTTTCGGGAGGAATTGTGCTCGCGTCCAACTGCACCCAGCGCTCTACAACCACAGCCCCTTCCTCCGTCCGCACCTCTTGGACAAAACTCCCCCAGCCATTCTCAACGCTCACTTCATCTGGAACATGGACGATCTTCCAATCGTCTGGATACTCCAGACGGACTTTGGAGTGCCACTCACCGATGGCGCGAAGAAAAAGCGGCACCTGCCTCTCACTCTCAGCGAGATCGATGTCCTTCGGCAGAAAGGCTGCATTCACAATCTCCCCATCCGGAAATCGGAAGGTCCGCGTGCCGCTGCTCGTGTCCTCGGGCTCGGGAAGGCTCATGTGAAACGCCAGCTCGCTCTCCAGTCTGGACAGCCCCCTCACGCGAACATCCTCGATCTTGATATTCTGCCAGAAGCTACTCAGCAACCCGGAAAGAAATTCCTCCAAATTGCCGCCACGCATCTTGCTGGCATAATTCAAAGCCCCCGAGAAACGCCAGACTCCCTCGCCATTCGCTGAACCGTTTGTCTCCAGCGTCCAGGTCGCGAAGAGTTCAGACAATGCGGGCTGATTCATCCACGGCATCGCCACCAGGCTCAGGGGCGCGCCTTCCTGAAGTCGAATAAAATACGCCTCGCCGATTTCCTCTCGTAGACAGGTCCCGGCAGGTTTCGTTACATCGAGGAATCGCTCGCCTCCGTCCGTCTGCACGATGACCCAGGCCTCGGCAAACGGCTCAAGGCTCGGCACATCGACAGTGTACGGGAAGACAAGTGCGACATCGGCGCTCAGTCCCGCTTCCCTCGCCAGCACGGCGTACAGCGAAGCCAAATCCAGCTTATGGCCGTAGCCGCTCTCGAAGACTCTCGCCGCGGGGCGACGAGTGCGTTTGAAAAGTGGATAAGAGTGATCGATATAGTTGAACACGTCGCGGATGTAAGTCTGCAAAGCCAGAGCGCGGCTCTCAGGGCTGAGGTCGCCGGCCAAGTCGTCATCCACCACTCGGCGCATGCCATCCGTCACCACATCATCGGCCATGATGCTTTCCACCAGACGGCCCACAGCGGCATCCCAGTCCAGCGCGTTCGAAAAACTCACACGCGGGCGGAACCGATACGCATAGGGCTCAGCATCCGGTGCCCAGGCCGCCGGCAGATTGCCCATGCGCCAGAAATATCGGTCCATTCCGTTTGCGGTACTCTTCTGTGCTCCTCCGACGCCATTGGTTTCCTTGATCAGCAGACGACTTCCCGCAGGAGCCTCGATAACAAGTTCCTGCCAAAGCACTGGATTGCGTCCACCGAAAAGAACAGCGCCACTGAATATCTCACCCAGTGGTTCGCGATCGCGAAGCGTGTAATCGAAGTAAGTGACCGCGCCCGGCTCCAAACCCAGGTGAGTGACCACCATCTCTTGCAGGCCGACATAGTCCGGTGCCAGAGCCACGGCATCCGGAGTCACGCGATTGAAGCCATTGGGCGTTGTGTCGACGATTTTCCCTCCAGGCATGAAGGTGCGACTGACCGAGACAGTGAGTTCCTGCCGAACCGAATCGTACGGAATCTCCGGGTCGCCGTAATGATCGCACGCCCAATAGGTGCGCAGGAGACGCACAATCGTTATCTGCATTTCGCGCCGACCGTCCGGCAACAGCGTGTGACGAACGCTCTGGTATAGTTCGACGACATCCTCATTGGTGTACCGTTCGGCCTCCGCTTTCAAGGCCAGAACATCGTCGATTTCCGCTGCTTGCATGCAAAGCGCCCAGCTCAGAGCAACGAACATCAAGAGCGTGGCGTGTAGAAGGTGCTTCGTCATCATTTGCCTCCCTCGAAAGTCCAGACCGCCTCGGCTTGCTTCATCATCAGCTCCTGTGCCGCGATCAGTTGCGGATACTCTTCGGGTGGGACCGTCCGTTTTGTGTTGCGATAGAAGCTCTCGTGCACGACCTGCCCACTCTTGACCGAGACCGCCTGACGAAACATGGCCGTCTCGCCTTCGGCAAGCGCTTCATCCGTCGGCGACACAAGCCGCATGCCCGCGGGCAGCTTGACCTCTTCGTTGAGGTATATCTCGCGCGTCACCCACAGATGGGTAGGCGTTTTCCGCTCTTCGTCCTTCAGATCAAGATATAAATTGAAGGCCCGCGTGTTGCCGACGATGAGCTTCAGTCCGGGCGATGCCATCGCCATGAAGCCGGGGCTCGCGCAGGCATAGCCTGGCAGCTCGACCTCCAGTGTGAATTCCACCGGCTTATGGAAGTCGAGCGGATCAGTCACCTTGTAGCTCTTCAATCTCGCCTCGGGAGAGATGTCGGACAACCACTCTTCCAGCATCTTGCGCCGGTTGGCAAGGGGTGTGTCACCCGCCGCACGCCGAAGTCGACTGTCGCCGTATCCGGTTCCGACCGCATGAATGGTTCCCACAAGGTCCCCGTCAGCGTTCGCACGCCAGCGAGCCGTCACACGCGTCTGACTCTCGTCCGCCGTGAATGTGCGGATGGCCGCTCGATCCTCCCCTTCCGGACTGCCAATGACATAGTGCTGCTCGCCTTCAGCAAGGCTCCAAATGTCCTGGCCCCAGGCGGCCCAGGTCGGATCAATCATCCAGAATGTGCCGTCGGGCTTCTTCAACGCGACGACGCAGTGGTTGAACTGGTCGGCGGGAACATGTTCCACGCGCGCGCCAGCCATCGTCATCGCCGGATAGACCGTGTATCCGGCAGCTCGAAGCATCCCGACGCACATCCCGGCAATGTCCTTGCACACACCACACCGGTCGCGAAAGGTCATCGTCGACGGATGAATCGTGTAGCCTTCACCCTTGCCCATCGTGATACCCGAATAGCGGATATTCTGAGCCGTCCAGTGGAGGATGGCGGCAACGCGCAGGCTGTCAGTCTTCAGGCCCCGTGTAATCTCCTCGACCTTGGCCTGAATATCCTCATTCATGTCAAAAATCGGCTCGTTCGTTTCGAAAAACCATCGCGATTTTTCCGGCCAGTCTTTGACCGTCGCCAAGACGACTTTCGTCACGAAATCCGGATCGTCAGGCTGATGGTTGTGGTGCGGAATTGGCTCCAAATCCCTTTTCCAGAAGGTATAGACGAGGTGATCGTCGTCGAAATAGAAGGAAGAGTAAACCTCACCGTTATACACTTCGTACTGGGCAGGCTTGTCGTTCGGCACACGCAACACATAAGCTTTCTCCACCATCGGTAAGTCGCCGCCGAAAAGCACGACATCGTAGAAATGGCCGCGCATCGGAGGAATGTAGCGCTCCTCGTCCTCACTCGGCTGCCCTAAGTACGCGATTTGAAAACCCTTCTTATAAGTCTCGACCTCGACGGCGTCGCCGACCCCGAGCGGTGGCAGTGCCGTCAGTTTCATGCGCCCACCCCAGCGAATCCAGTGCGCCGGTGCGTAGAGATCGTGCATGGCTGAAAGCGACACATCTTCGACGCTGCCATCCTTGCGGTGAACGCGCACATAGCGGACTTCGATCATGTTCGACGCCGGATCATAATCGAAACGCAGTGCCCGGAATCTCTGAATGCCCTCGGCAGTCAGGACTTTCGTCAGCGTGTGCGAAACCACATGGGTCAGACCGGTCGGTTCCATGCGCAAATTGGTCGAATCGAACACGACAACCGCAGCCGCGTCGGGGTATTTCTCAGCGTCACCCGCCGCATTGATGAGGTCTCGCAGCGGGTCTGTTTGCGCTTGCGCGCCGAAAGCAAATGCGAGGATCAATACCGCCGCGAGACAAACGGAGATTCTTTGTAACATCATAGCAACTCTTTCCCGTCTAATTATCTTTGGAATTTGCAGTTACTTGTTACTACCCGCGACCTCCGGTCGCGGCATAAACGCCGTTGTGGGTCTCCAGACCCGCAATGGATTCGGGCGGCCGGAATAGGGACTTCTCCGCCGAGCCGGGTTCCAAACCCGGCCGGAATAAAACCTACTGAACCGTGACAGTCACTACCTTGCCGTACAGACCGAAACACCCCGTTCCACTCTCCTGCCAGAGACTGTAGTCGCCCCACATCGCCTCAACTTCCAGCACATCATCACCGGCGGTCTGAATGTCGGAGCCAGACAGTGTGATAGATGTAGCCGGTGCTTCGACTACACCGAACGCTCCATTACCCTCGAGCATGGCCGTGTAGAAAGTGGCTCCGGCGGACTCGGTAAGAGTTACGACCAGGTCTTCTCCCAGTGTAATGACCGAATCAGGAAGCGGCGCGGTCACATCGAAATTACCGGGCACCTGGGCCGTTCCCGATGTGCTCCCGTAATCAGGATGATACACGCTGAAAGTGTACTCCTCGCCCGGAACAACGGTTAGTGCTCCTGCCATTGTGAGGTAGGACCCGCTGCCAAGTTCCTGCACCGTGACCCCATTGACCGTGATCGTTGCACCGGTCACGCCTTCTCCACCAATCTCCCAGTACACGCTGGCGCCGCTCGCACTGAGAAAGATTCCTTCTCTGATATAGACCACACCAAGAAGTCCCGAAAACGCATCACCGGTATCTGGCGGCTCTGGATCGCCGTTTGTTGTGCGCACAAGGTCCCAAGTGCCCGCGTCGCTGCCGCCCTCCCAGATGAAGTTGTAGGTCCCGGTCGCGCTGTCGGCCGTCACAAGAAGCCCACCCAACACGATCGTAGCGGTCAGTTCGCTACTTGAATCGGCCGCCGATATTGCGATGATAGGTTCCTGGAAACTCCCGTCCGAAATCATGAAAGTGTCCTCGAACGAGGTGACAAGAAATCCAGTGATAACGCTGTCAGATTGGATAAGGTGGCCAAGGAGAAAGCCATGATCCGATCCTTCGGTCGATTCGAACCAGCCGTGCCATACGCCGGTAATGTTGTTCCCTCCGGCGGGCTGCCGGTACGCGACGAAGTCGTAGGTTCCGCCGGGACCGGTCGTCACGCCGAGGATACCCTCTTCGTCCCAGGTACCCGAAAGCATCCAAATGCCTTCGGCGGTTGTCCAGGCAATGTCTACCGAATCATCCTCCGCGGTGCCCGAGATAGTGTAGGTGTCGCCGCCATAGCTTATCAAGCCCGACAGCGTCTGCGCAACAGCCTCAACCGAGGCATACCGGCCGGAGCCTCCGCCCAGACTCGTCGAGTAGCTTGCTTGGATGACGAGTCTGACACTCTGGTCTCCGGCGCCGAAGTTGCCGATGCCGTAGTACGTGCCCGCCACGCTGGGAGGAGGCCACGGCTCCTCGTCTTCATCGCAGCCAGTGAAACAGCCTAACAGAAACGCGGTAAACAAAACGGTTGCTGTGACGAACATCCCGCTTCGGAATTGAACCATACTTGATCTCCCCTCCATAGACAGCGGATCACTCGACCCGCCCAAGAAGAAGAATATGGATTATTTGATAAACACCATCTTCTGGGTCTGCGCGAATCCCGGCGCCTCCATTCGGCAGAAATATATCCCTGACGGCGTCGCTGCCGCATTCCACAAGACCGTATGCGATCCCGCAACTACTGAACCATCCACAAGCGTCTCTACCTCACGCCCCAACACATCGTAAATCTTCAGCAAAATCCTCGTCGCATGACTCACGCGAAACGATATCTTCGTGACGGCATTGAACGGATTCGGATAGTTCCCCTCAAAACAGAAATCATCCGGGATCGTCGGGGCATCCTTGTAAACTGGCGAAACACTCCCCGACAACTGCAAGCCGGGGTCTCCCATCAGCATGCAACCAAACGCCATCTGCCGATGATAGTCACTCGAGACTCCCCATTCCCGGATGTAGTTCTCCTCCGTTCGCCGCCAGATTTCTCCCAGTGTTTGAACCGAATCCGATGTCGCCTGTTCAACCAAGGAACATCTGAAATCCCGCCCCGGTTCATACCATGCCACTAAACTCCAGCCGAAGTAAGCGATAGCCCCGCCATCCGGATTGGCGATCAGCGCAGCCGGTATGCCGCCCAATTCGAAGTCATCATAGGATATGTCTAAGTGCACTCCAACGGCAATGGGCAGTCGGTCCTCATTGGTCAGTGCGGCAAAGTCTGTTGAATCAAAGCCAAGCGAGGACCACATTCCTCCATCGCCGGGGCCCCAAAAGGACAACAGGTAACTCCCCGCCTGGAAATTCTCCAAAATCTCGTCCCGATCCCCATGCCACGGATCGCCGACAGGAAAATCCAGATAGTCTCGCTCGATGGAACAACAGTCGGAAACGACCTCTGCAAACAACTCACAATCTTGCCAGTATGTGAAAAAGCCGTCATAGTGATCTGCGATCAAGTGAACCCGCGTCTGCCAGGCAGCCGTCCCCGCCGATTCATACGCCACAACTTTCGCAAGATAATTCCAGAGTGCAGGTGAGTGGGGAGGACACCAGGGCAGCCTCCCAATGCTTAGGACCGGCATGTAGTTCGTCGATTCGGGATCGGTGGCATAGAACAGGTCAGACAAATAAAGCATATCCCACGGGAAGTCGTCACTCTCCACATGCGACGGCACGACATCATGAAATCCGATGATAAAGACATCGCGAAGCTGCGGCGGCTGCCAGTTCAAACGTGCATAGTGCAGGAAGTCCTTCAGCACCGTATCGGACCGGCTTCCATCCCCGAATTCATCCCAGACATCTTCGACCGACACCACCATGGAAACCCGCCCGTGCTGGTCGCGCCAATCGGCAAGCTGTGTGATCCACGGATAATTCTCAATCAGCTCACTCGTTGTCACAATCAGGTAGTCCGCGCTGTTATCCGGGTCATGCAAATCTGCATAAGCCGCGCAAGAGACAATAATCAGGCTCAGCAGAATGGAGAGATGTGGGCAGCGTGACATGATAGCTCCCTGAAGAATTCTCTCCCACGCGTCAGGTCTTGAGCTCCTTCTTCCGTGCGGCGGGGAAGAGCACATTGTTCAGAATCAGGCGGTACCCCGGGGAATTCTTGTGCAGGGCAAGGTTCGTCGGGGGATCGCCGACATGGTGACGATAGTCCTCCGGATCGTGCCCGCCCAAAAAGGTCCAGGTTCCCTTGCCGAAGTTGCCGTGGATGTATTTCACTTCGTCGGTGCCTTCCGTCTGTGCCAGAATCATGGTTGAGCGTTTCAGGAAGCGTCTGTGAAACGCGGTCGTTTGCCCCATGAAACCCTTCACGACGGCTGTGTGGCACTGTGTCAGCATCGTCGGCACCGGGTCGTACTTGGCCGAAAAGTCGAAAAGCGTGAAATAATCACCCTCGTCACCTCGTGGTGTCATGCCGGTACTCGGCGACACATCGATATCCGAAAACTCGTACACCATCGGATCCGTAATCAGTGTGAAATTCTCGAACGCCAGGCACTTGGAGTAGTCCAGTCTCTGCTGGCAGTCGGGATCGATACCGTCGCCGTCGAACGGCACGGCGCAAATATCCGTCCCTTCCGCGGCCAGTGCGATATCGTATGAATCCGTACCACTGCACATCGCAAACAGAAACCCGCCCTGTCCCGTATAGCTCTTGATGGCCTTCGCCACGGCCAACTTCTCCTGAGACACCTTCGCGAAGCCCAAGCGCCGGGCTCGTTCCTCCGAATTGCGCTGCGCGTCAATATACCACTGAGCAAACCGAAACATCCCGTAGAACTTGCCGTACTGCCCCGTGAAATCCTCGTGATGGAGGTGCAGCCAGTCGTATTTGGAAAGCTTGCCCATCAGCACCTCCTCATCATAGAGCCGGTCAAACGGAATCTCGGCATACTCGAGTGCGAGGTGAACGGCATCGTCCCACGGCTCTTCGGTCACTTCCGGCGGAGCGTAGATGGCAACCTTGGGCGCTTTCTCGAGCAGAACAACTTCCATGTTCTGCTCTTCAATCTCGGCGTAAATCGCCCCGGCATTGGAGGCGCTCACTTGGTCATACAGGACCCCACGCAAACGACACTCGCGCTCGATTTCCGGCGCGTAGTCCATCATGAACGACCCGCTGCGGAAATTCAGAAGCCATTCGACATTCAGACCGTGTTCGAGCGCATAGTACGCCACGCCATACGCCTTCAAATGATCCGTCTGAACCAGATCCATCGGTATGAGCAACTTCTGCCCAAACACCGGCATCGCCAAAACGAAGCATACGATGAATCGGAGTATCGTTCTCACAATCATTCCATTTCTCCGTTTGATCAGCGCCGCGCTGGGGTGCCCTCACCCCGCGCGCCTCCCGCCGAGGCAGATCCCCTGATCTGCCCGGAA
>CAZJAD010000057.1:0-1539 GCA_964543855.1 uncultured Alphaproteobacteria bacterium | reverse complement strand
TCGCGGTGTCGGCTGCTTGCAGCCGACCCTTAGATCTTCACATTCTTGCTCCTGCCCAACATAGTCCATCGCCATATGCCCACTCACTTGATGAGAGTGAGTTTGCCTATTGCTGAATTCTGCTTGTCCGATACCAGCAGAAAATAGACCCCGTTTGGTAATGTCTGTCTTTCATGACTTCCTCCCCTCCAACTGTATTGGAGTGACCTATGGGTCGGTGCGGCAATCGTACCGACCAACTGTCCCAGAACATTCACTATTTTTATGGACTCACCTTTGAACTGTTCGGGAATTGTAATATGAAACAGCGTTTGGGTATCGCCGAAGTTTGGTACTACTTGGATTCCCGGAGCCGTGTTTGTGGTACGCCGTGGCAATGGTGTAGACGAAATACAGCGCCGCGCAACGAAAAGTCTGCGCGCCCCCGAGGGACTGAGGTACGCACTGTCAAAGTAGAGCAAGGAACCATCCACAGGACAACTGGGACCACCGTCCCAAAAAGAGGCGTTGATAGTTGAATCACAGGGTACAGCCTCTCCGAAACCTGTATTGTTGTGGAAAGCATATAAGATGTCCATGTCGAGCCCTATCCATTGTGCATAAACAAGAGTCCGCCCGGAATCCGTTAGACATGGATGGATTGATCCAGTCAAGCTGTTCAAGTGGGGGGCGATCGCGACGGGCTCTGACCATGTACCATCAGGCTGCAGGCGGCTACTGTACATCGCATCCTCACCATACAGAGGTCCGGGTTGCCCAGTGGAGGTGAAGATCAATGTGGAATCGTCGTGCCCAATCTGTGCCGTAAACTCCCGCCCGCGATTGATCGGCTCAGGAAGCGGCACACCCGGCGACCAATCATCCCAACTCGGCCCCGTGCGCTCTGACACTCTAATGTCGTAGGAAGATCCGCTCCAAGAGACATAATAGAGTCTCTGGCGATCATTGGTGATTGACGGACTTAAATTCCGCGTCCAGTTATTGATATTTGGGCCTGCATTTGCTGGCACTGTCCAAGCACTATCGCCGGTTCGTTCCGAAATGTACACGTCATCGTCACCATATCCAGCAGGATCACCAATTATTGTCATGCACAAGATGCTTCCGTCTGCCGAGATAGCGGCATAGTAGTACTGTCCAGGCGGGTTTGTATTGATAGGCGGAGATAATAGAACCGGCTCTGTCCACTGCGCCATTACAGCAGCCGAATAGAAGTAGACCGTAGCTGAGATTGCTGTTGAACAGAATCTCATCTTACTATTCAGGTATAAACTCCATCGTAATACAATCCACCACGGGACAAACCTGAGCACACAGTCCGCAGCCCACGCATTCCTCTTCGAGAACCCGCGGCACTTCCTCCTGTCCAACATACTCCATCGCCATATGCCCGCCGTCGCGGCAGGCGACATAGCAGGCGTTACACGCGATGCAGGTTTCTTTATTGATATGGCTGCGCACTTTCTGCCGCGGCAGCGAATCATGATCGCGAATGTTCGGCAGCGCTCGCCCCACAAGCTCGCCGACATTCGCAAGGCC
>CAZJAD010000056.1:7032-13863 GCA_964543855.1 uncultured Alphaproteobacteria bacterium | reverse complement strand
GCATCAGTGGATGAGCTTCGCAAAGTCGCCCGGGACCACGGTATCGAAGATACCGCCGATATGGGCGAGGGCAAGATTCTCGATGAGTTGATGAAGACGCATGTCTATCCCAAACTCGAACAGCCGACGATCGTTTATGACTACCCGCTGTCTCTTTCACCTCTGGCAAAGAAACATCGCGACAATCCGAAGCTCGTGGAGCGCTTTCAGATTTTTGCCGCCGGCTTGGAGCTCTGCAACGCCTTCAGCGAGCTCAACGATCCCTTCGACCAGAGGGAACGCTTCGAAGCGCAACGGCAACTGCGGGAAACAGGCGAGAAGGAAACGCAGCCCCTCGACGAAGATTTTTTGCGTGCGCTCGAATACGGGATGCCACCTGCCAGCGGCGTGGGCATCGGCATTGACCGATTGACGATGTTGCTGACCGATCAGGCGTCGATCCGGGAGGTGATTCTTTTCCCGGCGCTGCGAACCTGAAACGCGCGATAGTGATATGAGAAAGACGCCATCCGACGAAAGCGAGATATGATTCATCTGAAATTTCACGCGTGCACGAAACCCGATGGAGACGGCGGCTTTGAGGCGCGGATGCCCGCTTTGCCGCAGGTATTTGCTCCCGGTGATACGCCGGAAGAAGCGCTGGCCAACCTCGAGGATGTCGCACGGCTCGTCCTCGAGGTGATCGTCTTCAACAAAGAAGAAATCCCGACGGATGTCCCCTGTGAGAACGGGAAGATCCTGGAGTTTGTGATCGACCCGAAGGCACTCGAGGGCAAGACGCCGGAGACCCTCGGAGAAGGAGCCCAGTAACCGATTGTGCGCTACGAACTGTGGATTGCTCTTCGCTACCTTCGCAGCAAATCGCGTACAGGCTTTCTCTCGCTCATCACTTATCTTTCGATGGGGGGTGTCACGGTCGGCGTCGCGGCGCTGTGTATCGTGCTTTCGGTGATGAATGGTTTCGAGACGGAAGTGCGCGGACGCATTCTTGGCGTGGACGCCCATTTGCGCCTCGGGACGGTCACCGACGCCGGCATTCCGTATGACTCAGAGGTCGTTCAGGTCGTGAGGGAGACGCCGCATGTGATCGGCGTCTCTCCGTATGTGTTCGAGAAGGGGATGGTTCGCGTTGGCGACCAAGCGGAAGGTATTCTTCTGCGCGGCATTGACGCGCAGACCATCGGGCAAGTCTCGGACCTACCACAGAGTATTTGCGCGGGCAGCTTGGACTTCTCCGCGGGCGAGCTGCCCGGTCTTGTTCTTGGGCAATTCCTCGCGGATCGGCTTCGTGCAGTTGTTGGGGATACGGCGGTGATTTTTTCTCCCGCCGGGATGACCACACCATTTTCAGCGCCCGTGGTCCGGCAGTTCGTTATCGTGGGGCTGTTCCAGACGGGTCTTTTCGAGTTCGATGATCTCGTCGGCTATCTGGATATTGCGGAGGCGCGGCGCATTTTCCTGCGCCACGATAAGGTAGACGGTCTCGAAATCCGGCTCGATGACCTCTGGAATGCGGCCTTGGTGAAACAGAACCTCGAGGACAAGATCGGTCTGCCCTACTACATTCGCACATGGTTCGAGCTGCGGCGAACGCTGTTTTCATGGATGCAGATCGAAAAGTGGATGTGGTTTATCGTTCTTTCACTCATCATCATTGTCGCGGCCTTCAACATTCTCTCGACATTGATCATGGTGACCATGGAGAAGCGGCGCGACATTGGCATTCTCAAGGCGATGGGGGCAAAGGCTCACAGTATCGCCCGAGTCTTTTCTTACCAAGGTCTGCTTGTGGGGATCGTGGGGGCAGCCGCGGGCACATTTCTGGGGTGGCTCATATGCTCTTTGCAGCTCCGTTATAAATTCGTGTCGCTTCCTTCCGATCTCTACTTTCTGGATGCCCTCCCCGTCAAGATGCAACCGCTCGATTTTCTCCTCGTCGCTGTTGCGGCAATCCTCTTGTCCTATTTGGGTGCTACCTATCCGGCGCGTCAGGCGGCGAAGCTGCCCCCGGTGGACGCCATTCGCGATACAGGCTAAGGGGACTGCAGAAAGCGATACCGTGGTTAAGAAGCTCGCACATATCATCTCTCCCCGGTTTCGCGTGAAGCGAGAGCTGCTTTTCCGGAGGCTTTTTGGCGATCTCATCGAGCGAGGGTGCCGGATTCTGGATGTCGACGGCGAACCAGAGTACTGGGAATACTCTATCGGTGCGGCAAAGGATTTCTATCGGCGCTGCGAAATCACCTGCGTGAATCTCAAGGCGCTTGAATCAAACTCCGAGAATATCCGCTGCGTGATCGGCGATGCGACGGCGATGCCCGAGTTCGGGGATAAGTCCTTCGACATCGTTTTCTCGAATTCGGTCATCGAGCATGTCGGAGATTCCAGAAGCCAAGCGGCAATGGCAGCGACGATGCGGCGCATAGGACGCCACTACTTTATCCAAACGCCCAACTACTACTTCCCCATCGAACCTCATTACCTGTTCCCATTTGCGAATCGACTCCCGATAGGCGTCCAGTGTGTCGTCGCTCGCTACTGGCCCGGGCATACCCGTATTAACGATTTCAGCGCCAAATCGAGGGAGCGCCTCCGCACTCGAAACCGCCTGCTGAAACTCAGAGAACTGACAGAACTCTTCCCCGATGGAACGGTTGTCAAAGAGAGACTCCTGGGAATGGTCAAATCGTTTATCGTCCACAACGCATCATGACAACGCTGCTGCGTCGCCCCTGGGTAGCGCCGGTCTTTCTGACCGTCCTGGCGCTCCTCTTGCGCCTGCCGAACCTCGGCTACAGCTTCTATGGGGACGAAGGTTTCTCCCTGTTCCGTGACAGCGACCATTTCCTGACACTTACCGAAGATCGTTTCCGACCTGTCTTCTTCACGCTCCTGTTTCTCTGGCGCACGATCGGTTTTGACGGCGAAATCGGTCTGCGGCTACTCCCCCTGATCTTCGGCATCCTGTCCGTGCCGATAGCGTGGGTGATTGGCCTGCGCTTGGGAGGGCGCGGATTCGCCCTCGGGCTGAGTCTGCTGGTCGTTACATCACCGATCCATATCGAATTCTCCCAAGAGCTGCGCATGTATTCGCTCATTGTGTTGCTGAGTCTCGCGCAGCTCGCGTGCTACCTTCGCTATCGCGAGCGCGGCGGTTTCCCTGCGTTGCTTCTCGGAACGCTCGTCGGCTTGGTGGGCCTGTACACACATCTCTTTTATGCTCTCTATCTGGTGGGTTTCGCTCTGCTTGCATTCCTGGACCGCCGTGCCGTCCGCTACAAACCGTTTCTGCTGTCGCTTGCCGTCGTCGGGCTCCTCTATCTGCCAAATCTGGGAAACATACTCTATTTCCAAGCGGTGCGTGGCGGTGAGTACGCGGTTCATCTGCCGAGTGTGCTGCCGAAGCTTGCGGCGGCGTTCGCTGTTGGTTTCAATCTCTTCGATATTCCAGAGCTTGCCGAGGGGCGGGGCATCGGCTGGCAGGTTATCTGGCAGAACTGGCCAGTTGCTCTGGTTTGTGTTGTCGTTTTTGGCCTCCTCGTCGCGGGCATGGTGCGATGGGTGTTTGTATCGCGGCAGAGATTTGTGCTCACTTCCACCGTCGCACTGCTTCTCGCGCCAATCATTCTTGCGTTCTTGCTGGGCATAGCCACGCACAAGAATTTTGTGAGCGCGAAATATCTCATCTTTTTGCTACCCCAGGCCCTCCTGCTGCTGGCGTGGGGATTCCAGGGGCTTGGGGCGCGGCCGCTGCAACTGATCGTCGGAGTGCTCTATGGTCTCCTGATTGGCGTGGCGCTCGTTCACTTCTATGCCGATCCGGTGCACTACGGCCGTCGTGTTAACTGGCGTGATGCGGCGCAGTATCTCGAAGGTCACGTCAGCAGCACGGCACCCGTCGTTCTTGTCGCGAGCAGCGGTTACCGCTTGTTACGCTACTATGGCTGTGAGACCCACCCGTATTGGATGTTTGTCGATATTCCGGGAGATACCGGTCGAGTCGAAACTTACGCCCCGTACCTTGCCCGCAAGTTAGTACGGGCTCGCACAGTCTATTACCTGCGCGAGGATGACATGCAGAATGTCTACGATCCGAAGGACATCGTCCTGAAAGCGCTGCGCACCATCGGCACAGACGAGAAGTGCATCCCCTACAATCGCCGGTTCAGACTCTACGAGTGGACGAAACCGATTGACGCAGGTGGGCATTGATGCGCCCCAGAAGGCAGCTTCACAGAACATCGTGAATATCCTACATCTGATAATATGAATCCCACGAAAGAGAATATCTCCTCGTCATTTGAGCTGCAGAAGGCTCTGGACTATATCGGAGAACTGCTGCCTGTCACGGAGCCGCTGCAGGCTGGGCCCACTGATCTCAATGGCGAACATGTTCAGCCGACCGTCGGACCGATGGCGGCGGTCCTGCTGGAGGTTTTGGTGCACAGTGTTCGCCCTCGACGGATTCTGGAGATTGGCACCTCGTATGGCTTTTCTGCGTGCGTGCTGGGACGCGCGGCGGCCTCGTACGGCGGCGCGGTCACATCGATCGAACTGAACGAGCGCCTGGCGGCTGTCGCCCGAAGGAATGTGAAGGCCGCCAATCTCGATAGAACCGTTGAGATTATGCTCGCCGACGCACGCAAGGCGATTTTCGAAATCGACGGGCCGTTCGGGCTGATTCTGCAAGATGGCAACAAGGACTCGTATCTTGCGATGCTCGACCGTCTGACGGAGCTCCTGGAGCCTGGAGGGCTGCTGATTACTGACGATGTGCTGTTCCCAGTCATGGCATTGCCGCAGAGTGCGCAAGGTTGGCGGGCAGCAGTCGCGTCCTATAACATGGTTCTGAAGGCACATCCACTGCTTCGAACTGTGTGGCTACCGATCGGCGACGGCGTCGCTGTGAGTGTGAAGCAGGTTGCTCGTGTGGACGAGGAATAGCCGTTGCGTTTCTCAGGCAAGGATTTCCACTGTCGACTATTTTCGCGGTCGCCTTCACTGGAATGAAGAAGTCATTCGCATTCATCCGCAGGTTGAATCTGGAAACCGTGGTCTGGACAGCGGGTTTGCTGTATCTGGCTCTGATCAATCCATACTCAACCAATCACCTCAGTTTCTGCCTCTTTAGACTGCTGGGCTTTGAACATTGTCCCGGCTGCGGACTTGGGCTGTCCATCTCATACATCTTGCATGGCGATTTCACGCGTTCCTTTCAAGCACACCCGCTCGGAGGTGCAGCGATCATTATTCTGACGAGCCGAATCATCTCACTGCTGAGAAAGGCATTTCAGCGGCCAACATTACCCGCAGAAAGCACGAACCTTCAGGAGAACACATATGGCGAATATCCTACAGATTATGCCCGACCTTGAGGGGGATGAAATGGCCTTTGTTCAAGGTCTCATCAAGGATATGAATGACAATCAGGCGCAGCTCTTTGCGACGGCGTACCGGGTGAGGAGAAGAGACCCTCTGACGATATTGCTGACAGCGCTTCTGGGTTTCTTGGGTCTTGCAGGCATCCATCGCTTCATTCTGGGGCAGGTTGGCATGGGGCTGCTGTATCTGTTCACGGCAGGAATCTGTCTGATTGGGACGATTGTAGATCTCGTGAACTACAGGACGCTCGCCTTCGAGTACAATCACAAAGCCGCGCAACAGGTCGCGGTCATGATCAAAGGTTCGAGCTGAAAAACCTGCGTCGAATGACCGCGAGCGGCGACATCCGCATGCTGTCTGCAACATAAATCCATGCTCATCGGTGCACATGTCTCGATTCAGGGTGGACTTAACGAAAGCCCCGCTCGAGCGGCTCGCTATGGGTGTGAGTGTTTTCAGATATTCTCGCGCAATCAGCAGCAATGGGCCAGTCAAGCGCTCACGAAGGACCAGATCCGCCGCTTCCGAAAGGCGTGGAGGGACAACGGGCGCTTACCCGTCCTCATTCACGACATCTATCTGGTCAATCTCTCAACTTCCGATGAGGCGCTGCGCGAGAAATCGTGTCACACGGTCGCAGATGAGTTGGAGCGCGCCGAAGCGCTGGGCATTCGATGGGTGAACATTCACCCCGGCTCACATCGCGGCGCCGGAGAAAAAGTCGGCCTGGCTCACTGCGCGCAGTCCCTTTCCTGGGTCCTGAAGCAAACCGCCGGCCTTAGAGCGGGCATTCTGATTGAAACGACAGCCGGTCAGGGGGATAGTGTAGGTCATCGGCTGGAACATATCGCATTCCTGCTGAGCGAAGTCAAGAAGCCGAAGCGACTGGCAGTCTGCGTGGACACTTGCCACATGTTCGCCGCGGGCTACGATCTCAAGAGCAGGCGTGGCGCCGAGACTGTCTGGAGGGAGTTTGATTCGCTCATCGGGCTTCAATCTCTGAAAGCCTTTCACATCAATGACAGCATTCGAGAACGCGGAAGCCGCATTGATCGGCACACTTTCATCGGGGAGGGTCAGATTGGAATAGCCGCCTTTCGGCGGGTTCTTCGTGACGAACGGTTCGCGGAGCTGCCGGGTATCATGGAAATCCCCAAGACGGACGAGGAATTCGTCCGAACCGTCGCACAGGTCAAGGAATTGCGTGGTATGTATCCATAGAGCCCTGCAACCAAACCGGAGTTTTCATCGTTACAAGAGAAGAGAGAACGCGTAGCTGTGCGGCAAGCCCACACTGATTAGCGATCTGAGAGACTCTGATACGGGAACGACTCTTATGGGTATGCTTGCAAGAACTCTGAGAGAATACACTGCGGTTGCGACAGGACTCTACAACGAGATGGCGTTCTGGTTGTTGATGGGTTTCACGCTGGCAGGTCTTCTGTACCT
>CAZJAD010000056.1:3621-6932 GCA_964543855.1 uncultured Alphaproteobacteria bacterium | reverse complement strand
TCTTTCGACCGGTGGCCGCCTTTCTATCCGGCGTTGTCGGCGGCACGCTCATGATCCTTTTCGGCGGGAAGCAAACGGAACCTGAGATGCCAATCGAAGCAGCGTCCACCGACGAGAATCTGCTGGAGCACGAACGCCAGATGCGCGCTCTGCCGATTCGGATCAAATTGCGGAAGATGATCTACTATGCGTTCGATCAACTCTTGGGAGACATCGCCTTCTGGCTCGTTATCGGACTCCTGATTGCCGCAGCTATCGCCCTGGCAATTCCGGAGAACTTCTTCGCGGAACAAATTGGCGCCGGATTGCCATCGATGCTTCTACTAATGGTTGCCGGGATTCCGCTTTATGTCTGCGCAACGGCATCGGTGCCGATTGCGGCTGTGCTGATGCTGAAAGGTGTCTCTGCCGGGGCCGCGTTCGTTTTCCTGATGGCGGGACCTGCGACAAATGCGGCGACCATGATGGTCATTGGACGCGTGATGGGCAAACGCGTGCTCGCATCTTACCTGTTGACCGTCGCGGTCTTGAGCTTGACTATGGGCTTGGCTCTCAATGTTTTTCTTGGCTGGACCGGGTGGGGGCAATCCATCGCCGGCCACATTGGCCACGAGATACTCCCGATGTGGCTTCAGATTGGCGCATCGGTGGTACTGGGAGGTCTTCTATTGAGGCATTTCGTTCGAGTCTGGCGCCGGCGGCTTGCTTCGGAAGAGGACAAGGAACCCGGAGTGAAAACACTTGCCGTTGTGGGGATGACTTGTTCGCACTGCGCAGAGTCCGTGCACTCGGCACTCGCGAGTGTTCGTGGCGTGCAGAAAGTGGAAGTGAATCTGGAGCGGGGAATCGCGCATGTGGAAGGAACGAATGTGCGTGATGACGAGCTTAAGCAGGCCGTGGAGGGTATTGGCTACACCGTTGGAACGGACTGATTCTGCAGTCGCCTTCGTTCCAACGCTCGCTGGCGTGCCAGAGTCTTGTTTCTCAGTTTCATCAGTGGGTCGCGCCTGGCGTCGGTGTTATCCGGGTGGCGACGATAACGATAACAGACTTCGTGGACACGCCCGATCTCGTATTTCTCGGACACCTTCAACACGAGGTCGTAGTCCTCGCCGTAATCGGCAAAGTCTTTCTCGTCGAAACCGCCCATCTCTTGGATGACGCTCCGGTGCCAACAACGGACCGCTCCCGCGCCGTCCACACGCAGGATGTTGTTGCGGTTGTATTCCAAGTGCTTAATCACTCCAAGGTCAGGCAGAGAATGCCCGGTCTCGTCCATGAGCGCATAGTAGCTGATGGCGAGCGCCCAGGTCGGATTGGCCTCCAATGCGCTTACCATCGATTGCAGTGTTTGGGGTGTGTATTCATCGTCACTGTCCAGTTGGGCGATGTACTTGCCGCGGGCGTGACGCAGAGCGATGTTCAGAGAGAGGGCGATGATGTTGCGGTCGTTCTCAACGAGGCGAATGCGCTTATCCCGCGCAGCAAGTCTCCGGACAACATCGCGGGTGCCGTCCGTCGACCCGTTGTCGACGATGATGTGCTCCCAATCCTTGAGAGCATTTCTTTGCACCGATGCGACGGCGTCGCCGATGAAGCTGGCGCGATTGTAGATGGGCGTGATAATAGAGACTATAGGGGAGGTGTCGGCGGCCTTCGGAGGCCGGGCAGTGCGCTCGCCTTCGAGCCAGGCTGCACGCCGCTTCAAAGCACTGTAGAAGATGCTCTCGGTTTGGCGCTCCTCCTCGGGGTCCATGAACAGATATGAGAAGCCGCCGAGCTTGCCGCGACCCGGAAAAAAGAGCTTGGCCTTCACAGCGGATTGGGCTCCTTCGGGCTGGGCGCTGACGGTTGCGAGAGTCTGCGGAATACGAACGCGGCGTCCCACTTCCTGCATCTTGAGCAACAGGTCATAGAAGGCAGCTCGGGGATATCGCTCGTCCAAGCCGCCCGAGGCAAGCAGCGAGGCAATCCGGATTGCCCAGACCGGGCCCCAATCTTCTCGCTCGGTGATATCGCCAATGTCATCCCACACGCGAACGGTTTCGTCCTTGCCGGATGCACTACCGACAGAGTAGATTCCGTAGAAGAGAGCGCCGTCCGGGTTGGCGTGGACTGATTCATCGAGCAGGGTTGGGAATTCGGGTGAGAGCACCGCAAGGTCTGCAGAACACACGACCAGAAGCTCGCTTCTGGCCTGTCGCGCCGCCGCATTGATGCACGCAGCAAGATTGCCTGGATCGGCGCGCAGGTTGTCTCCGGGAACGAAGAGCTCGCTATTAACCGGCAGCGTCTCGCGCGAGAGCTTTCCACTTAGACTGAGAAAAGACAGGGGACTTCGGTCTGACATCCTACCTCATTCGATTTGTATCCGTTTTTCCAGTGAAACCTGAATAGCTATGGCGCGGCACTCACTGACGATTCTCTTTTCACTGCTTCTTGCTCTGCCACATGCGCTTCAAGCGCAACCGCGGGTCGCCCTCGCACTCTCGGGTGGCGGGGCGAGGGGATTCGCTCATCTCGGAATCTTGCGCGCCCTCGAGGAAGCGCGCGTGCCGATCGACCTCATAGTCGGCACATCGACAGGGGCCGTCGTTGGAGGGCTCTATGCCTCCGGCTACACCTTGGGCGAACTCGAGAGCATCATCGAATGGGTCGACTGGAGCGATATTTTTCTCGATCGGCCGGCTCGGCGAAATTTGTTTCTGGCACAAAAAGAGACGAACGCTCGGCACATCCTGGCACTTCGTTTCCGGGGGTGGACACCTGAGGTACCGATGGCATTGACGACAGGCCAGAAACTGAATGACCTGCTCTTCCACCTCACAAAGACCGCACCCTACCAACCGGTCACTTCATTCGACGACCTCAGGATTCCCTTCCGGGCCATCGCCACGGATTTGGTGACCGGTCAACGCATTGTTTTCAAGAGGGGAGACCTCTGCGAAGCTCTGCGAGGTTCCATTTCCATGCCGCTTGTCTTCGCGCCCTTCCAGATAGACACTTTGGAACTCGTGGACGGCGGTGTCCTTGAGAATATTCCGGTCGATGCGGCGCGCGACGAAGGTGGCCAGTTTGTAATCGCTGTTGATGTCACGACGCCGGTGGTGGCGCATGAACGGGCCGAACAGCCGTGGGAGCTGGCGGACCGAGTGACATCAATCATGCACATCGATAACAACGAGCGACTCATCGAATCAGCGGACTTCACCCTTATACCGCCGCTGGCGGGTTATCGTTCCACGGATTTCGGCGAGATGGATGCGATCATCCGCGCAGGCTATGACGCGACCAAGCAGGCCATGCCGGCT
>CAZJAD010000056.1:1860-3521 GCA_964543855.1 uncultured Alphaproteobacteria bacterium | reverse complement strand
CCGCTGGACCTTGCCGAAGGAGTTAAGGCCTGCCGCAAGTTAGTCTCCTTCTATCGTGGCCAAGGTTACAGCCTGATGCACATCCGAAGTATCACCGTGGACGATGGCGGGCTTATGACGGTAACGCTGGACGAAGGACGGCTGCATAGCATCGAGGTAAGGGGCTTGAAGCGCAATCGACCGTGGACGGTCATGCGGGAATTCCCGCTGCGCGCCGGAGATCTGTTCACCTTGCGCAAAGCCGAGCGTGGCGTCGCACAGATCTACGGGACGACCCTGTTCGAGAGTGTTCTGCTGAGCACATCACCAGCGAACCCGGGGGCTCAAGCTATCCTCCGCGTGCGGGAGCGGGAATCGCCACAACTGCGCCTTGGAGGCGGATTCTCCAGTGAGCGAAAAGGGCGTGGTTTCGCTGAATTCCTTAATGACAATGTCGGCGGCTTAGGAGCGCGCCTTTCGCTGTTCGGGAAATACGGTGAGTTGGATGAAGAGGTGCGCGCGCGATTTGTCTTCGATCGCATCTTCAAGACCTTTCTGACGGCCGAAATGGAGACTCGCTGGGTTCGCGAGGAACATAACTCCTTCAATCGCCAACATGACAAGGAGGCTTTCTACTTCTTCGAAAGGTCGAGGGCCAGCCTGTGGCTCGGGCAGCAGATGCGGCGTTGGGGGCAATTGGCCGGAGGCCTGGCCGTCGAGAGAATTCGTGGCGGAGGCGTACCCGAAGAGTCTGAAGCTCAGGTTACGATCCTGCGCGTCCGAAGCCTTGTCGACACTGAAGACAAATATCCCTTCCCGTCGCGAGGAATCAAGTTCACCGGCCTGTACGATGTTGCGGTGCGCCAATGGAGCGATAACCGGGCATTTAACCGTGTGAGCGTCAGCGCTGATCTCAGTCATCCGGTGCTGAAGCGGACCGTCTTTCATGGGGCAGGCCGCTATCGGTGGAACGACCGGATACTGCCGCTATGGGCGACCTACTACCTGGGCGGACGCGAAAGCCTTCTGGGACTTCACGAGGGCGAGCTGGCCGGGAATGTCATGCTTTCCGGGCTCTTCGAGCTCAGGTACGACCTTTTGAGTCGTTTCCTCGCCGATGCCTACCTCTCCCTCCTCTATACGGTGGGAGCGGTCTCCGAAAAGAGCGACCCCGTGCCGGAGTCTGGCAGTTATCTTCACGGAATTGGGATGAGCCTGGCCTTCTCGACCTTTCTGGGGCCGGTGAGCTTCACCTACGGCCACCTGCTCCCGTCACACTGTGGAGGTGATCAGCCGCGGGTTTACATCGAGATCGGCCACAAGTTCTAACAGATGCTACCACGAAAAGAAAAGCGGGACCGGAATCTTCCGGCCCCGCCTTTTTTTGGAATCTGGAATTGCTTAGGGGCAGCTCATCACGACGACATACTTCTTGTAGGGGACGATGGGAGCCGGATCAAGCCAGGACGCCGGGCCAGCAGGGACAATCGGCAGTGTGACTCCCAGGATCCAGCCGGGTCCCGGCGGATCGGAGACATTGTTCGGCTCCGTCGTGGTGTAAACCAGGTAGCTGCATGTCTGTGGTGCAATCCAGCGCACCACGAGGTTCGTGCCCACAAGATTCAGATAATCGGTGGCATAGTAGGGTGCCTCCGGTCCCGTCCCCACCAGCCAGAAATCGG
>CAZJAD010000056.1:0-1760 GCA_964543855.1 uncultured Alphaproteobacteria bacterium | reverse complement strand
AGGCTGTCGCCATTTGCATCCGTTTTCACGAGCCAGAAATCATCCTGGCCTGAGCCGAAAGAGGCGGTGTGCCCGGCGAGAATATAGCCGCCATCTGCCGTCCGCATGGCGCTGGTACACCGATCCCAGGAAGTCCCTCCATAGGTGCGGCTCCAAAGACTGTCGCCACTGGCATTTGTCTTCACGAGCCAGAAATCGTAGCTGCCCGCACCGAAGGAGGTCGTGTATCCCGCCAGGATGTAGCCGCCGTCTGGAGTACGCTGAATAGCGCGGCACACATCCTCGCCACTCCCTCCGAATGTTCGGCTCCAGAGACTGTCGCCATATGCGTTCGTTTTGACGAGCCAGAAGTCGTCCTGGCCCGAACCGAAGGAGCGGGTCCAACCGCCGAGGGCGTAACCGCCATCCGGAGTTGGCTGAACAGATTGGCAGGCTTCGTGGTCGGTTCCCCCGTAGGTGCGGCTCCAGAGGCTGTCGCCGTATCTGCTGGCCTTCACCAGCCAGAAATCGTACTCTCCCGCGCCGAACGACCTGGTTTTTCCCGCCAGGACATAGCCACCGATTGTGCCCGGTTCAACCGAAAGGGACATGCAATACTCGTGGTCAGCACCACCGAACGTACGGCTCCACAGACTGTCGCCGTTCGAATCTGTCTTCACCAGCCAGAAATCGTAGCCACCAGCCCCGAAAGAACTGGTCTCTCCCGCCAGGGCATAGCCGCGATCCTGAGTGCACTGAACCGCGTTGCAGTACTCGTAGGAGCTCCCTCCGTAGGTGCGGCTCCAGAGGCTATCGGGCGGGCTAGCGCCCACGATGCCAACCGATAGCGTAAGGGCGACGCTAAGTGCCGCGAAAAAAGGCTCTTGGTTTCTCAATTTGGTCTCCTCTCCGATTGGTGATCAAATCGCCCCGAAACCGAGACCTGATCTCCATAGATATACACGAATAATTATAGGAACTCTTTTGCGAAGAGTCAAGGAATAATTTGTGTCAGGGTCAATTTTCTCATGAAATTGGGTCAGCAACATTGACGGAAACGAACGAAGCGCGTTGACATCGGTTGTCGGCCGACAAGCAGTGCCATGCTTCCGCCCTTGACTCTTAGCGTTAGACGATGTAACTTTATGGCGTTTGCTGATATAGAAAACATAGTAGGTGATACAATGGCTTTCGTCCGACTCGGACATTCAGGGCTCAAGGTATCGCGCATTTGCCTGGGGACAATGAATTTCGGGAATCCGGATTGGGGCTGTGATAAGAAGACCGCCCGCCGCATCGTCGACCGCTACCTCGAGCGAGGCCACAACTTCATTGACACTGCTGATGGGTATGGTCGGCAGGGTGAATCCGAGAGGATTCTTGGGCATCTCCTCCCCGGTCGCCGTCAGAAGGTCGTGCTCGCGACAAAGTGCTTCTGGCGCACGGGAGATGGGCCAAACGACCACGGCCTTTCGCGCAAGCACATTATCGAAGCCGTCGACGCGAGCCTCACGCGGCTGCAGACAGACTGGATTGATCTTCTCTATGTTCACATTTGGGACCCGGTGACGCCACTCGAAGAAACGATGGGCACTCTCGACAATCTTATTCAGCAGGGCAAGGTGCGATACATCGGCTGTTCGGATTTCACGGGTTGGCAGGTCAGCGAAGCGGCCGCATGTGCCCGCGAGCAAGGTTGGGAGAATTACATTTGTCATCAGGTCGAATACAGCGTTCTTGTCCGGGATATCGAAGTGGAGATTGCACCGGCGTGCCGATAC
>CAZJAD010000055.1:0-14117 GCA_964543855.1 uncultured Alphaproteobacteria bacterium | reverse complement strand
CTTTGCGCAGGAAGGCGATGCCTTCGAGGAACTTCTCTTGCGTCTTGAGGCCGAAACCCGGCAAGTCAATCAAGTGGTTCACCCGGCAGGCGAATTCGAGCTGTCCCAGGCTCGCAATGTTGAGATCGCGCCAGAGCGTCCGTGCCTTCTTTGTTCCCAGTCCAGGAACTCGAAGGAGGTCGAGGACTCCGTCCGGGACCTTCGTGCGGAGCTCGTCCAATTGGGAGAAAGTGCCGGCCTCGGCAAGCTCCTTCAAGGTTGCAGCGATTCCTTTGCCGATTCCTTTTGTTTCAGCGATACGGCCGGAACTAGCCAAATCCTCCCATGGCTCTTCGAGACTTTCCAAGGCACGCGCTGCACTCGCGTACGCTCGCGCCCGAAACGGATTCTCCTCGGTCAGTTCGAGAAGCGTTGCGAAGAGTTCCAGCGTCTCAGCTGCCGCATGTTTGTCCAATATGGCAATCCTCAACCAATTCAGAAGAGCTGAATGAACGCGCGCATGAAAGCGGGCAAATCATCCGGGCGCCTGGAAGTGACCAGGTTACCGTCCACGACCACTTCTTTGTCTTCCCAGTTGGCACCGGCGTTTTTCAGATCGTCTTTGATCGCACTGAAGCTTGTCAAATGCTTTCCACGCGCAAGTCCGGCACTAACCAAGACCGAACCACCATGACAGATCACGGCGACAGGTTTCCCTGCCTCGAAGATGTGCCGCACGAGGTCGAGCACGGCCTTGTATTGGCGCAGGCGATCCGGTGCCCAGCCGCCTGGGATAACCACGCCATCGAACTGATCCGCCTGTACCTGGTCGGCGCTGAAATCGACCGTAATCGGATAGCCGTATTTTCCCTTATAGACTGTGCTCGACCCGGTGCCGATGATGAGGACTTCCGCTCCCTCCTCGCGCAAGCGAAAGATTGGAAACCAGGCTTCCATATCTTGGTAGTCCGCTTCCACGAGAACTGCAATTTTCTTGCCGGTGAGTCTCATGGTCTTGTCCTCCCTGGTTTCGAACGGTTTGAAGCTCTTCAGAAACCGCAGGCCCGTCCGTATCCGTGCACTCGGTTCAAGCGCTACTCAATCCTCAGAGTCTTGATCACAGCGCCGGTATTCGACAGATTCTCGAGCACAACATCCGGCTTCGCACGCCGCAGATCTTCCATGGAGTGCAGCCCGCCGGTAGCGACGCCCAGGGTGCGCAGTCCCAGCGCTTGGCCTGCTTCGATGTCATAGACAGTGTCTCCGATCACCCAGGTAGTCTCAGGTGAAAAAGTGCATCGATAGTGGTGCGTCGCATTCTGAATCGCATCACGCAGCAGAGTCAGGCGCTCCTCAGCGAAATCACCGAAGCCACCGACGGGAAAGAATGTGTCGACTTCCAGACGCTGCAGTTTCATGCGTGCGCCTCGCTCGATGTTGCCGGTTCCGAGCGCGAGACGAGCGCGGGAATCCAGTGCAAGCGCTTCCAGAAGCTCGCGCACGCCGGGCATCAACCGAGCGGCACTCGCGTTCTCGACAGCCTCGCGAAGGTTGTGCAAGTACGGCTCGATGAATCGTGAAAAGATGGCACTGAAATCACCGTCAATGCCGCAGGCGGTGAGACATTCGCGCAGGATGGCGCGATCCGTTTTGCCATGGGGGAGCACTTTGCCCCATGGCCCCGTTTGACCGAGAACGCTCTCGAAAGTAGCGTTGAATGCCCTTCCCGTAGCCCCGGCAAAATTTGTCAGTGTTCCATCGATGTCGAAAATAAGCAGGTGCGCAACCTGTCCCATCGCCTCATCCAATAGTAAGATTCCAACTCTTCAATTTACAATCCATAACGCAGAAAGTCAACCTGCAAGCCCTATCTGGAACGCCTGTTTGCCGACTTCGCGAAGCGCATACTTAACAAACCTCCTTGCTTCAAACCAAGTTCCTTTCTCAAGAGGGCGCATCAAAGACGAACAGCCCTCGGTCTCGTCGAGGCCGAGGGCTTTGACACCATTGGGCTTGAATTTGCCTGAGGGGTACTCTCAGCGCACAGCGGTCCGCGCTTTCCTTTGTTCGAGGACAGCAATGCCTGCACCACGCCGTGCACTACTTCCAGCCTCATCGATGAGCAACCTGTAGCCTCCCATGGGTCCTTGATAGGCATTCACAAGAATGCGCATGTTCACGGTGCCTTGAACCGAGCAGATGAAATCCTCGCATCCCTCTTGATCGCTGGTGCAACCGGCCGGGTTATTGGGAAAGTCGTCACAGGTTAGGAAGCTGTACAGGTCATAGTCTGCGCCCTCAGGGAAATCACAGAGAAGAAAGCGATAATCGCCCTCTTCGAGCGTGATTTCGAACCAGTGCTGTGTGGTCTGATCATCAAATCGGTACTGGGTGACCGGCATTCCAACCGCGATGGGCACGGCGTCGCAACACTGCGTGGGCGGAGCCTTGTAGGCCAGGAAATTCGAAAGGAATGACTGCCAGTTAGTCTGGCTGAACTCCAGCTCAACATAATCGGCCGAGTCGAATTGGGTCGTGTAGAAAGGAAAGTAGATGTTCAGACCGCCGCGCAACACCGGGTATTCCGTCGGATGGAAAAAGACGAGTGAGAAAGGAATGGCCTCGCCGACAGCATCGACAATGTCCTCCGCCGCGTCGTGAATCGAACTGATCTGAGAGAGATTGGGTTCGAGCAAGACATTGGCCGCGAATTCGCTGAGGTCCACGCTGCTTGGGTCGTCATACATCGCCGTATGTGCCTCTGTCCACGCATGCGCGACCTCGTCCCAGTATCCGTTTGTCTCGGTGACGAGGCGGTCGCCGAGAGTTTCGATCCGGGAACTCAAGGTTGCCACGGCGGACAAGTCAATCTGGGCATAGTGGGTTGTATTCTCCTTGGCCCCGGCTGCGTCAATCACGGACTCTATAATCTTGTGGCAGAATTCGGAAGGCGTGGCATCCAGATGGCTCCTCAGCCACCCTAACCAGAGGTCGGCGCCCAATACCGCTTCCATTGGCATCGAGAACTGGCCAGCCGTCATGAAGTCGGCGCACTCCCGCAACTCATTGGCGACCTCAACGGCGGCCATTTGACAGGCGTGAAAGGTGATGATGTCGACACTCCCGAAGTCCGACTCGACAATCGCACTCTTGAGCTCGGGCATGGTGAGTAGCTCCCCGCCACCGTTCACCTCATCCAAGCAGCATCCGCGCCAACCCTCTCCGTGATCGTCAATGACCAGGAGATAGTGCAGCGCTGGGAAATTCGCCTTGCAGTAGTCCAGAAATTCCCGGAGCGTGGCGGGATCGGACATGTCTTCGGTACCCCTGTCCTCGAGAACAGAAGAACTGATTTGGTCGGGTGGTTCCGACGGGTGATACTCTACTCGGTAGTACCTGGCTCTGCTGTCCAACCGAATCGAAGACAGCATGGCGATGATGTTGATGCCGTAAGTCTGGCTTACGGCTTCCATATTCTGGATGTTCTGAATGCAATAGGATGTGTTGTTGTCGGCGCCGTCGAGGTTGTTGTTGCCGTCAGCGTAGACCATCACAGTCCAGGCATCTGTGAGAGCGAAGTCTTCGTCCGAAAGATCACAGACCGAAGGCTCGTCCAGGCTGCTGATACGCACGCGCGCCGTTTGCGTCCGTGAACGGGTCACATGCCATGAATACGACCCGCTGTTCGCCTTGTCATCGATAAGGGTTACCCAGGAGCCCGATGGGTAATCGCCACAATATTCTATTTTCAGATTCCCGACGATATTTGACGAGCTCCATGTGACGGAGTAGGTCTGTCCAACGACCCATGTTTCTCCGCCGTTCGGACTCGTAATCGTGATGCTCGGATTAGGCGTGCCGTCACCACTATCGGTCGGCTTCTCATGGCAACCAGTGGCGAGAGTCAGTGCTGCCAGGATGAGACCCAACCCGATCCATGATACGGTTTTCATGGAGGTTGCCTCCCACTTTGTCCCTCGCGGTTCTCTCGCAATGTAAGCGACCTTTGTCGAAATGTCAAGTCGTCGTATGTGCCTGTTCATGTGCTACATGCTTGCGATTCAGGGATAGGTGTGTTATATTAATGCAATGACTGATGGACGACATCGCATCGGAGAATGAGTCAGACAAACGAGAAAAACCGAGGCCTGATGACAAACCGATTGATAGTCCTTGCTATCGCCGTCGCCATACTGGTCGCTGTTGGGAACACGGCAGCGGAGACGGGTGGTTCGGCCTATCCCGCACTCTACTTCGACTACCCCATTCTCGGCCATCGTTTCTATGATTTCCTGGATCGGTGCGAGGCTCGAGAGGGCATTCCTCTGCAATCGCATATCCGGCCTTATGTCCAGTTCCATTTCGATTCGCTCCACTTCGGAACGCCCTCCGATCGTGAAGCACGTCGTTTCTTGAGCGAAGGCTATGCGCGCCACTTCATCACTGAAGGCCGCATAGAGAAGCCCTTCGAGAGTGGTTGGCGTCGCCTTATGGGTCGTCTGGGTATGGAAAACCGGCCCGTGCTCAAGTGGCTCTTTCCGACAAATCAACATTTCGCAGCGGTTCAGTTCGAGGGGAAGCTGGCTCTCACCTACCAGCCGGTCTATGGGCTTGAGGGCATCTGGACGCGGCCGGAGGCGCGTGGGATTCGGCGCAGCACGGCAGGCTTCTGTCTGGAGGGGGGCTTTGCCAGAGCGGTTCATTTCATGGTGGATTTTCGAGATCATGGGGAGTCCGGGCGTGGCCCATACACGAGTCGTCAACAGCTCTATGAAGATCGCTGGGCTTATGTGGGCTTCAAAGACAAGGCGAAGAGTGTCTCGTATGACATCTCGGAGTCCTTTGTCCAGTACTACGGCCGCAATCTCTCTCTCGCCGTGGGTCGAGGGCGTCATGCGTGGGGACCAGGCCGGTTCGGCCAGCTCTTCCTATCTGCTCAAGGCCCACCGTTTGACTACGTCCGGCTGGATGCTGTCTTCCGCGGCAAGCATGACACGGCCCTGCACTATGTTTTCCTGCACGGCTTTCTGAAATCTGTTGAGGCATCGGGTGACACACTGTATTACGCTGCCGATGGGAGGCCTCGCATCCTGGACGCACAGAAGTTCATCAGTGCCCAGCGCTTGGAAGTTCGGGCCTGCCGAAATCTGCTCTTGGGATTTTCACAGGGCGTCATCTACGGCGATCGAGATGTTGAACTGGCTTACCTTGCCCCGATGTCCTTTCTTTATTCGACTCAGCACGCTCAAGGAGACAAGGACAATTTCCTGCTGTCTTTCGATGCCACTTGGCGACTCTTTCGCGGTTTCGTTACCTACGGGGAATTTCTCGTGGACGACATGGCCGTCTCCAGGATATTCACAGATGATGAACGCAACAAGTCAGCTTATACACTCGGTATGCACGCGGCTCCTCGTGGCCGGTGGAGATTCCTTGACGCACGCATCGAGTACACGCGTGTGCGGCCCTTTGTCTACTCACACATATTCCCGGTCAATGTCTACACGCACTATACTTCTCCTCTTGGCTATACACTTGAGCCCAATTCCGAATTCGTGACTGCCGAAGTCCGCGCGACTCTCTACCCTGTGCAATTCGGGATTCTTTGGCATCGGCAGAACCACGGAGCCAATTCCGAGATGCCGGAGTATAAGAATGTGGGAGGCAGTGTTTACTGGCCCTCCCCGGGCCTGCGCGGCTCCTACCCATTTCTGGACGGCGTGTTCGGACGAACGGAGTGCTTTTCGCTCTGGGGCGTACTGGAATTACTGGAGAATTTCCTTGTTGAGGCGCGCATGTCACGAATCAGCGAAACGAACGCCGATGCGCGAGTCGAAACAGCCCTCGGTTTCAGTTGGAATTTCTGATGGGAGTGCCCGCCGCAAAACAGCCTCGCACGACTCTGATTGCCGGTATATCACCGGCAATGATTCAAGTGGCAGGCGAACTTACCAAGCGGGGCGAGCGTGTGGCTTTGTTCTTCAGTACCAAAGAGAAACTCCAGGAATTGACAGCCACGACGGCGTGGAGCAAAGAATCCGCACTTCCCTTAGTTGCAAGTGTAACGGATGGCAAGAGTGTTGTCAAGGCGTTTGAAACGATTCTCGAGTGGACGCAGCGTCTCGATTGTTTCATTTACAATGTCGGGATTGAGCCCGGCAAAGCGACCGAAGCTTTCAGTGGAGCCGAACTCGTACGCGTCATGGGGCTCAACTTCTATGGCTTTGTGAACTGCTTTTCGCTGACGCTTCCTTTTTTCAAGCGCGCCAGGCGGGGACAGGCTGTGGTCATCTCCGGAACGGCGGCCTTGTCTCTTGAAGGCCAGCCCGCTGCCTACGCCGCCAGTCGGGCGGCGCTGCAAATTTATTTGCGAGCCCTGCGCCGCGAATTATCCGAATCTGAGATTACCATCACGGAGCTCTATCTTGGTTACACCCAGACGGCCCGCGGTCGACGCAAACTGAGCCGACGCGAGGTAGTTGAGGGCGTGTTACAGGTGGTCCGGAGCCGCCCCGCAAAGTATGTCGTCGGAATTCCGTAGCTGGGTTGCCCGTTGCCAGAACAAGCAGAAGGGATTTTGAAGTGCACATCACGATCGAATACTGCGTGGAATGAGACTACTATCCGCAAGCGGCCAGTATGGCCGGGTTTCTGAAGGAGAAGGGGTTCGCCGATGTCGCGCTCATCAAGTCCGGCGGGGGTGCTTTCGAGGTGAAAGCGGACGGTCGCCTCCTCTTCTCCAAGAAAACCCTGGGTCGTTTTCCCGATAATGACGAGATTCTCGATAATCTGATGAAGATTGGAAGAGAATGAAGGATGAAGGAGATTTTGCCGAATGAGGCGCAACTGTTGACTAATGCGTAAGTCTTGTGTAAATTTAAATTGGCGTAAGAGACCGAGGCCCCACGAATCCCGGAGGATACCATGAAGACGCTCATCCGTTGGCTGATGCTGTCGGCGATCTGCCTGATGGCTCCAAGCCTCGCTCAATCGGAAACGCGAGTTTCCGGGGCGCTTCACGGGGTTTGGACGCCAGAGGACAGCCCGTACATCATCGAGGGTTACAGTCGAGTTCCTGTAGATTGTGTGCTGGTGATTCAGCCGGGCGTGACGATTGAATTGGCATGTGCTCAGGCGGTGGATGTTCGCGGCGGTTTCCATGCGATCGGCACGCAAATGGATCCGATTATCATCGAAGCCGAGTCCCAGGCCGAGGGCTTCCGTTTCGAGGGAGCGGCCGATGATACCGTGAAGCTCTCGCAAGTGCGATTTTCTTCTACCAGAGTTCCCAGCTACGCGCTCATGTCGAATGGGCGTCCATTGGCCATCGATGCCTGCCAGATTTGGGCGCAGCATGTTGCGATTGGATGCGACGGCGCGGCTGCCCGGATTATCGAGAGCAGGATTGGCAAGACTGCAGCGGGCGATGAGGGCGCCGTTCATCTCCGGGAGGCGGCGAACAGTCGGCTGGTGAGGGATACTGTTCGAGTCGATGTGCCGGGGACGAATGACACTTGGGGTATCTATGTCGATGACACTCCGGGCCTGGAAATCGATAGCAGCGATATTCGCGTCAGCGGAAGCGGGCATGTGGGTGGAATCTGGTGCGAGGGCACGTGTAATGGTTTGTTCGTCAACCGGAGTGTGATCCGCGCGAAAACCCTTTCGTTTTTCCATTGGGCACGGGGCGTCCATGTTTGGACATCACATACCCAGAACTGCCTGATTGAGCACTGCACAGTGCATGTCGTCTCCGATCACGGCGATCAGTCGACTGTCTACTTGTGGGGGCCAACCGGGGCGGAGGTGGCCAACTCGATCTTGTGGCTCGATGGACGCGGTCAGGGGTACTTCGTCTACGAAAACGGCGCGGAAGCATTCATCAATCACTGCGACTTGTGGCAGACGGAGAGCACGGTATCAGGCAGGACAGGTGGTCGTGGTCTCGATGGCGAAGACGAGGAAGATGATGGTGGTAATCTCCGTGCCGATCCGTTGTTCGTGAGTGGGGAGCCGTTTGATTACCATCTCCAACTCGGTTCGCCATGCATTGACAGCGGGGATCCGGACCGACCTCCTGATCCCGACGGCTCTATCCCCGACATTGGAGCTCTCTTCTTCGTGTGCGCCGCTACGCCAGACCCGGACCCTGTGGTGCCTGAGGATATCTTCATAGGGGCAGCTTTTCCGAATCCTTTCAATATGTCGACGGTCGTTCCGTTGGAACTGGCTCGTCCTGCCGTTGTGGATGTCGTCGTGTTCAACATTCTGGGCCAGCAGGAAGACCGCATGGCGTTTGCGAGGCTTTACGCGGGACGACACTTGCTGCCAGTCCACGGAAACTCCTGGGCATCGGGTGTCCATTTCATCCAAGTGATCGTGGATGGGAAACCCGCAGCGACTCAGCGAGTCGTTCTGATGAAGTAGTCATCACGCCAGAACAAACGAAACCTGTTAGACTATCATTGCAGGGTCGCGATAACAGATCGCGGCCCTGTTTTTGTTGTGCGCGCTATCCAACGCCCTTGTCGATATGTTCAAAAATCCTTGCATTCGACGCAAAGAAAGCGTATCTTGTAGTGCAAAACTTGCGTGCATCGGCGAGGGACTTTGTGTGAACAGCGTCTGCATAGGGTTTATTTCATTAATAACCAAATAGTTATGGACTGCATCATGAGAGCCTGCATCGCACTTCTTTTCTTCCTTTCCCTCGGACTCTTCGCAGGGTGTGACTGGTCACCACCCAGAGACAATCCGAACGACCCCGGTTCATCGAATTACGATGCGCCGCCGGTCATCGAGGAACTGCGAATTGAGACACACTGTCGAATGCTCATGGTGGATTACTGCTCTCTGGAGATCATCGCGGGTGTCCGGGACCCGGAGGGCATTTCCACCTCGGATTCGGCTTGGGTCTATCTTCAGGGAAACTGTCTGGGTGAGATGGGATACGATGCGATCCAAGACCACTTCATTCTTTCACTTGACGAGAACTCGGAGAGGCTGCCTGATCGCTTAGGGAGTTATTTGGGGAAGGATTTCGTTGTTCGGTTCAAAGATGATCGCGGGCACCTCATTGCGGACAGCGCCCGAATCGCGATTATCATCCGTGACTACCCTCAACCGGTGTCACCTGCAAAGGAGAACAGACCGGATACGGTTACCACCCGTCGCCCATGCTTCCAGTGGCTGCCCTATATAAGTGATCTTGATTTTCTCTTCAGCGTGAACTGCTATCTTGATCCCTTCAATTATCTCCTATGGGACAGTTGCGGGATCTCCAATGACTGCACGATTGTCTGTATGGGCCCTGACGATTCGTTAGCCAATTCGGTGGATTCTCAGGTGATGTATTCATGGACAGTTTCGGTGGAAGACAGCGCGGGCAACACGGCCACATCCCGACCTTACCAGTTTGTGGTCGCTGCTCCATGAGTTCGCCCACGACCGCCGATCGCTGGCAGAATCTGTGATGATCTCTCACGGAGTGACCTATGCCTGACGACCAGAACCAAACGCCACCATCACCCTCGGAGGTGCTGACTCAAGAGCATCTTCAGGCTCTCTTCGACATCAGTCAGACGATCAATTCGATCACCGATATCGACCGTTTGCTTGAACAGGTCATGGACACGGCCATTCACGCGGCCGAGGCTGAGCGCGGCTTTCTGGTCTTGAACGAGGCCGATAGTCTTGCCGTGCGCACAGCCCGCAACATCTCACCGGAAGCGGCGATGGACAAGGAGGGATTCAGCCGCTCAATCGTCAGCGAAATCATCCGGTCGCGTCAGCCCTTGTTGACCGTAGACGCGCAGGTCGATCCGCGGTTTGCGGGAGCAGAAAGCCTGATCATCAAGCAGATTCATGCCGTCGCCTGTGTCCCTCTGCATCTGCGCGGCCGGGTTCTGGGTGCGATTTACCTTGACAGTAAGACTCATCGCCGCGGCTTCAATCCCGCAACCCTCGCGTTCTTGACAGCATTTGCGAATATAGCCGCCATTGCCATCGAGAATGCGCGGCAGAGAGACGAGCTGCGAGAGGAGAACCGCTATCTGCGCACGGAAGTGCGGCGCCATTACCAGTTCAGTGAACTCATAGGGCGCAGCCCGAGAATGCAGGAAGTCTTCTCGCTCTTGAGCAAAATCGCCGATTCGGATATCTCCACCCTTTTCGAAGGGGAGTCAGGCACGGGGAAAGAGCTCGCGGCCCGCGCCCTGCACTACAATGGCCACCGAAGTGAGAAGCCTTTTATGGTGCAGTTCTGTGGCAATCTCTCGGAGCATCTTCTGGAAAGCGAACTCTTCGGACACAAGAAGGGCTCGTTTACAGGTGCGATTTCGGATAAGCGTGGCCTTCTGGAAGTGGCGAACGGCGGCACCTTCTTTCTCGACGAAGTGGCGGACCTTCCACCGGCCATTCAGGCCAAACTCCTGCGGGTCTTGCAGGACGGTGAGTTCCGGCGCGTCGGTGACACGGAAACACGCCAGGTGGATGTCCGAATCATTTCCGCCACGAACAAGTCGCTGGCCAAGGAGGTCGAGAGGGGAGGCTTCCGCGAAGATCTCTACTATCGGCTCAATGTCATCACGGTAACCATGCCTCCATTGCGGGAGCGGGACGGAGACATTCCACTGCTCGTCAAGTCGTTTCTTGAGAAGCGTGCCAAGAAGATCGGCAAATCCGCCAAGAGCATCACGCCCGAAGCCATGCGCATTCTGGAGCTCTATCACTGGCCGGGCAATGTGCGCGAGCTTGAGAATGCCATCGAACGCGCTATCGCTCTTGCGGAAGACCACGACATCACCGCGGCCGAGCTTGTCATTTCTCCGGTCCCCAAAGCTGCTGGAAATCGGAAGACGCTGAGGGAATCCGAGCGCGACATTGTCTTGCGCACTTTGGACGAGTGTGGCGGCAACAAGACGCGCACCGCCGAAGTCTTGGGTGTCTCCTTGCGCTGGCTACATTACCGTCTCGCCGAATGGAAACAGGAAGACGCACGATAGATGTCACAGGTATCAAGTGTCGCCCGCAACAAACCCACAAGGGGAGATGAAATCATGCGTGGCTGGGCAGCTTTCTTCCTCTTGCTTCTCTGGATGCAAACTGCCTTGGGTCAACTTTCAGGGTCCTTGAGCGATACGATTGGCCCAGATGATTTCACGGTCAATGGCCCGATCTATGTCGACGCTGGTGATAGTCTCACGATTGCGCCTGGAACTATCTTGAGGTTCGCCGGCGGCTTTCCATTCGAGATCTACGGAACGCTCTTGGCTGAGGGAACGGAAAACGACTCTATTGTTTTCACAAACGACGTGCAAACGATTCCCGTCCACGGGCTCGGTTTGGGCTTTTACGGCGCGGGCAGTTCAGGGAGTCGGCTTGCCTACTGCCTGGTCGAGGGGGCCGTTGCGACCGGCGACTGGCCAACTTGGTCTGGTGGCGGAATGTTTTTCTACAACAATGCCTCCCCGACGATTGTGCACAGTACTATCCGCAACAATATGGCAACGCGCGACGGCGGAGGCATATGTTGCGACCGGTCCTCGCCGAACTTCATGTATTGTACCATCAGCAACAACCGTGCGGATGGACTTGGCGGCGGTGTGTTCTGTTACAGTTCTTCGCCGAATTTCACGAGATGCACGATAGTCAGTAATTCAGATCGAGTGGGCGATCGTCGCGGCGGTGTTTATTGTCAGAACTCTTCGGCAACTTTCAACAGCACGATCATTGCCTTTTCGGAGGGGGCAGACATTTGCTTCAACAACAGTGCCGGAGCCCAGGTCGAGTACTGCGACATCTTCGGAGACAGCACGGGAGGCATCGTTTTCGAATACGGCAGTCCTTCGCAGGGTCCGGCCGGAGTCGGCCAGTTGGCTGCGACCAATCTCAACGGCGATTCCTGTGACGCCTACTTCAATATCTTCCTGGATCCCATGCTGGTGAATACGGCGATACGCGATTTCCATCTTTTGGAGGGCTCTCCCTGCATTGATGCGGGAGATACGCTTGGCTGGCCGGATCCGGATGCAACTTATCCTGACATCGGCGCTTTCTATTTTCCCCAAGAGCCATCCGACTATTCCATTTCGCCGGATTCTCTGGATTTCGGCTCGGTGTCCTATCGTGACGATTCCACCTTGAGTTTCTGGATTTATAATCCCACGGAAGACATTCTGCGCGCAGCCCACATTCGCGCCAGCGATACCACGATCTTTCACGCAAATCCGGCGTCGGCGCTGATAGCTCCGTTGAGCAGTGTCGAAATCGAATTGACCTTTGCGCCTTGGCAAGATATAACGTACATTGACTCCGTGCGCGTTGCCTTTGCAGGACTCGACGAAGTGGAAACCGTCATCGTGCAGGGAACAGGTGTCTATAATTGCCAGGTATTGACGGGAGGGCCTATTCGCGGCGCTCTATCCATGGAATGCAGCCCCTATTATGTTATCGGCGATCTAACGGTTGAGCAGGCGGAAACGCTCATGATCGAAGCAGGGGTCGAGCTGATGTTCGATGTTCGCGCCGGATTGCAGGTCCGCGGTTTGCTCTCGGCCGAAGGAACCGCGGAGGATTCCATAAGGTTCACCTGTGACCCACTATTTAATTACGATCGTTGGAGTGGAATCCGTTTCCTCTCCGCTCACGATTCCTGTCGCATGATGTACTGCAGCATCGAATACGGAGGAGTCAAGGGCGGTGGCGGAGGTGTATATTGTGAATCATGTTCCCCTGCCTTTTTGCACTGCACCATAAGTGGCAACTCGGCAGAGGATGGTGGTGGCGTGTATTGTGCCGGGAATTCCTCGCCGATCTTCACGCATTGCACTATCAGTCGCAACTCAGTATTGTTGGGCGGAGGTGGTGTGTACTGTGACGATGCTTCGCCGACTTTCACGAACTGCACTCTCGCCGGCAATTCTGCAGCGCAGGGCGGCGGTGTGTATTGCTATCGTTCTTCGCCGACTTTCAACAGCTCTATCATCGCCTTCTCGGAAAGCGAAGGAGTCTTTTTTGACGGAGACGGCACGGGGTGTCGCATAGAATACTGTGATATCTTCGGCAACAGTGGCGGGAATCTCATCGGTCAGGGGCCAACCATCATCGGGTTGCTCATCATCGCGAATGACAACGGTGACTCCTGCGACACCTACTACAACATATTCCTTGACCCGATGTTTGAAGACTCGGCAGTGAGTGATTTTCGCCTTCAAGCCAATTCTCCCTGTATTGATGCCGGTGACCCGAACCTTCCCTATGATCCGGATGGGACGACGGCCGATATGGGTTTATTCTACTTTGACCAAGGATCGCGTCCGCCATCCGCCTTTCATCTCATTTCTCCACCGTGGGGCACCTACTGGACTTCAGGGACAGCCTTAGTCTGGCAGGCAGCACTCGACCCGAACATGAATGATACCGTCAGCTATGAAGTGTGGATGGATACGCTCTCCGGTCTAACGACGGCTTGGGAAACGACCTCCGGGCTTCTGCTGCCGCTTTTCGTCCCCACTGGGCTTGCCGACCGTCATACGTATTACTGGACGGTTCACGCTTCAGATTCGGGTACCCATGGAGCCTGGGCCAGTGACACTCTGATGTTCCATACATATCCTCCGGAGGTTCCGGCGGGTTTTGTGCTTCTGACGCCTGAAGATGGTTCGCAGCTTCCCTTTGGTGACATCGATTTCTGCTGGCAGACCGCGCTTGATGCGGATCCCTGGGACACCGTTGGTTACACCTTGCGGTTGACAACGAACGACACATCTCTTTCCTATTTCACAGACTCGGATACTTGCTGGACACTTGATGTGGGTGCCTTGGAGCTGGATTATTGTGTATCCGTCGAATGGTGGGTGGAGGCTCATTCCTCCCGTCCCGACACGACGATTGAGAGTACACAGCACTTCCACTTTTCTCCTCCTGAAATTGCTCCTGTTCCGACGGAGTTTGCTCTTCATCAGAATTACCCGAATCCGTTTAACTTGATGACGGTGATTCGATATGATGTGAAGGAAACAGGATTGATTTCACTGACCGTCTTTGACCTTCTGGGTCGCGAGGTCGCCACACTGATTCGTATCACAGTCCTGCCTGGTTTCTACAGGACTACATGGGATGCGACCGATTTGCCGTCG
>CAZJAD010000054.1:0-14503 GCA_964543855.1 uncultured Alphaproteobacteria bacterium | reverse complement strand
ATCGTCACCGTCGCGCATGACTGTCAAGTCGCTGACCGGCCCAGCTCCACCTACAATCACCGTCACAGGAATAATCACGGACGGCGTCGTCGCGTCATTGCAGGTGACCTCGAGATCCGCCGAATAGAGTCCATCCGCCAAACCTACCGCGCTCACCTCCAGAGATGATTCTGCCGACTCAAACGGCGCCAGAGTGCCCATGGGATTTGTCAACGTCAGCCACGGCCGGTGGATCTGGACAGCCAGGTTGTCGTGCACATACGCCTCATCATAGGCAATCGCGAGTCCGTCGGTTCGCGTGCTGTTTTGAATGCCTACCGTGGCGCTGTTGACCGGGTCTTCCATCGACAGGTAATTGAATGTGATAAGCCCGCTCCTTTCGAGAATCACCTGGAAGGTGTAAGGCCCTCCCGTGGACCATCGGGGAATATCCACAAATGAGACAACAAGACTGTCCGTTCCATTCGTGTAATAATAGGTATGGGCTCCGGCAAGCTCCGGACGCAGGTCGTCCCAGAACGGTGCGATGAGATTCTCGGGGGCCGCACCCGGGAGATTCTGGTTGTGCCACTCAGCGGAGCGACTGGTGAAGCTGATCCAACCGTTGGCCGAAATATTGAACTGAGAAAAGGACAAGTCGTAGAAGAGGACTTCAAAGCCCAAGCCGAACGGACCAACGACACTATCATTGTGAACGAAAGTGACTTCTGTGCCGATCGTCGAAATGTCAATCCACTGAAAGACCGGGCCGTCCGGTTCATCCGAATCTAACCATGTATGGCCGAAAAGGTCCGGGCCTCCCTGACCCAGAACTGGGGATCCAGTGGCAGGTCCCGAAACTCCTGTGACCGCCAGTTCGAAGTCGAGATAGCCATAACCTGCGTTAGCCACCGTTACCGGCTCGGAAACGACATCGTCCGGCGAGAGTGAAATGGCGATCGGTGTTGTGTCCATGCTCAAGACCGGATCATCCAGCGCTGTCACCAAGATATCGTCCAGATAGATTCCTCCCGCCACATCACTTCCGTCACTCGTGAAGCGGAAACGCACCTGTAGACTCTGCCCGACGGGATAGGCGGAAAGAGGATACATGTACTTTACCCAGCGATTCCCGATGTTCAGGATGGAATCGGGCAGGGCACCACCACTGCCAATGTATTCGAGAGTTTGCCAGCTGAAACCACCGTCATCCGAGATCTCAACATACATGCCGTCGACGCCGTAGGTCGTAAAATCACACTGGGACCAGAAGCTCAAGGTTGAGTTCTCAGCAACCTGGAACGACACACTCCTGAGACTTGCTTCCATGTTGTTCTGGTATTGACCCGACTGTTCGTTTCCGCAATACCAGCTTGTAGAATCCGAATGGCAATTGCGCTGGCTGCGATGCCACAGGTCACCGGTGCCGCTGTGAGTCCACAACGCTTCATCCGTTTCCATATTGTCGAAGAGCCCCACGGCGCCTATGGCCAGATGGAAATTGTCTGCAAAGGCATACGCACTCTGGCTCATCAGGACATCGACGAGAGCAAATCGAGGAACCGGGCAGAGCGGGTCGATTTCGAGCTGGAGAGTTGCCTCTCCCATCTCGCCTGCCGAAAGTCCTTCAATCACTGCCGTGCTGTCAATGAAGTCGAGGTACGCATCGGTGGATGTGAGCACGACCTGCACGCAGTCAGCATCCGCGAGACCATCGTTGCGGATGACGACCGTCAAATCCACGACATCTCCCGGCTCCGGATAACCGTTGGGATTTGGGTCCTCGGCGCTGTAAGAAACATAGGCGAGGACCGGCGTAGAGACCACCACGCCGACGACCGCAGACCATGTGTGGAGCAAATCGTCAGCAATCTCCAAATTGAGATGCCCGCCGACGCCATTGGAGCAGGCTTCGTCGATGGTGAAGGTCAAGAAATCCACTACCGTTGTGTCTTCGCCGGGATCGAGGTCGCCGAAGGTCGTATTCTGCGCCTGAATCTCGAGGAAAGGATCGCTGTCGGTTACTGCAACCGTGACGCCGGTGCATGCAGTTGTGCCCAGGTTTTTCAGTGTTAGGGCAAGAATCACTGCCTCCCCCGGTTCAAGCCAGCCATTCCCATTCTCATCGGCGAACTCCCGTCCGGTTACAGCCAGGTAACTGCCGGTCGAGGTCACCGTCACCTCTCCTTCATAGGGCAGGAAGTTGTTCGCCGTGACTGTGACATCCGTCGTTCCGGGTGTCGCGGGCGCAATGGTGAAAGACGCTTGCCCGGCGGCATTGGTCCAGGCCACTTCATAAACCTCATCGTCCATCATGACACAGACGCGAGCATTCGGAAGTGGGTCACCCGTTGTCGTAACCGTCACGACGAAAGGCTGTTCGCCCGTGAGAATCTCTTCTGAATAATCCGCCATCAGCGTCCCCGGAATGTCTGTCCACATCGGCATCTCAGGCTCGCCGAGCAGGTTCAACTGATACTGATGCCAGCGATAGACATTCTCTACTTGCGAATATGGAATGTAATAGGCTTTCGTAGCGGCGAGAGCCAAGCCCGGCTGCACAAGACCGCCGTTGAAAATCATCGAATAGAAGCGGCGATCCATGATTTCGGAGTAACCAAGACCCGGATTTCCCGGTGAGCCCCAGCCGTAGCGGGAATTGCCCACGAAGCCGATACCGCCACCATTCGCATTGGTGACGAAGTGTTCGGCGATGGCATCATAGTCGATTGCCGCTGCCCAGCAACCGATGGAAAACAGAATGCCATACTTGCCCGGACTATTCAGAGCGTCCATGTCGCTGTTGTAGAGGTAACCCGTGCCTGCGCCCATCACACTGTAGTTGGCGTGACCGCCGTGATTCAGAAAGCACTGCCCCTGGTTGATGGCGTTGATGACGGCAGTCGGCGATTCGTTCCCATTATGCTCATAGAGCTTCGTGACAGGGTCGTACTGCCGAGGCACACTCTCGCCATCAATCATATCTTTGAGAACACCCGAGTTCGTGTACGGGTCTGACCAAAGAACCTCGGCAAAAAAGAGGGCGCTTGTCTGATAAGTGACCGCCGGAGTCTTCTCGTAGGTCAACACTTTGTTGACGAAACCCTGCGCCTCGGTCGAGTTCTCGACCGGGGCTCGCCCGACAACAATGTCCGGGGCCAAGTCCACCTCATCGTCCACCTCTCCGAAAACACTGTTGCCGTTCGCATCCCAGTCTCCCTCGAGCGCAGCGTAATAGAGGTCGGCACTGAGATCATTCTCGTTTGGATACATGCCTGCTTCGCAATCCATCGCCCAAGCGATGCGGTCGGGAACGATGTTGACATCCCCTCCAAGCAGTAACCATTGAATCCCCCAATCCTCGTAGACATCCTGCAGGAAATGTCGAATCTTCTCTTGCGAGTCACGCCCGGCGTAGTTGGCGTAGATCCATTCTGTGGTCACGAGCGTATCCGGCACACCCTTCTTGCCCTTCCAGTCCGCAAGTGGCTGGAACGCGGATGCGAGACTGCTGCTGGTGATAATCACATACTCCTTGGCACCCGAGCGCTCCTGGCGTGGCGCCTGCAGAAACGCTTCTCCGGCAAGAGCCTTGGCGATTCGATGGACGGCCGGCGCGACTTGCCTGACCTGCCCACGCGTCTCATAATCAATGCGCACGAGCAAGGTCTCGATATAGCGCAGCTCCTGTGACACCGGGCGATACTGAACCGGAGAGACACGGAGCGTGAGAAGTGTGACATCTCCATAATCCTCCGTCGTGAGGAGATTTATGTCGATAATCGAGGCAGGATACCAATCCTCCGTCTCGTAGACCGCCAAGTTGGGCGGGACAAAAGCGATATCACCTGGTTTCGACAAAATGCGCGGCGGTTGCGCGGGAAAAAGAGAATATCGCCCGGCGAACGGCTCAAAATCCGTTCGCAGATTCTCCACACCGATGACCACCGCGCCAGCCGGCAATGCAATCCTCCAGGCATAAGCGGGCAACTGTGGCGACCCGACTTCGGAGGACAACTCGGCGTCGTTCAAATAGAGGACATCATACCCTTCACTCTGCCTGAAGACGAAATCGGACTTGTCGAACCGCAGAGTGGCCTGGAAATGCTCCAAAGCACAACTGACCTGCACAGAGACGAGAATCGCTGCGCAACAACATAGAAACTTTGAAAATAGCTTCATCTCTTCATTCCTTTCCCCTTTCCATAGTCGCTGATTGACCCGCCCCCCAAGGGAACACATTCAATTTATCCTTTATTCCACAGAGTTGCAAGAGGTTTCTGAGGGAGAAGACATCGGCGATGACGGAACAGGAGCTTAGAGACCGGTCGCCTCCTTCCCGCACATCGACTGCTGTAAGGAGAAAACGATAACCTTCTGTGGAAAATGGGTTTTGCAGTGAGATAGCAGCCGGGAGAGGTAGGATGACGCGTCTCGGAAGGAACGCGTCGGGCACGGGCGACTATTCGTCAGCGGATGATGACGAACTTGCCGACCTGGATGTCACCGAAGTTGGTCTCCGTGTGGTCTTCGACACTGAAGAGGTAGAGCCCCGACGCGATCTGCTGAGTATTGCGGGAGTTGAGATCCCAGGATTCACTCGCAGGCGATCGCCATCCGATATTGCTGTCTCCAGGAAGGTTGTGGGGGATTATGGCGACCAGATCCCCGGCAACCGTATAGACACGAATGAGGCACTTGTCGGGCAGGTTGATGAATTCGAGCCGACGGTCGGTCTGCGGAAAGAACTCGGTCGTGCCGTCGTCCTGATTCTCCCAGCGCAGGCCTCCGGAGTGACTGGTCGTGTAATCCAGATACGCGCGATACGGATTGGGCACGACGCGCACTTTGCCGGTCTCGTCTCCGGCCGGTGCGATGAGCACCGCGTTGGCGGCCTTCGCCGTTTCCTGTGGCGGTGTTGCGGTATACGGGTCGCCGAAATCATAGGCCGTCACCGCGTACCATCGCGGATAGAGCGGCGCGGCGTTACGGATCCGATATTGGTAAGTCGAGCCGTCTAACTGGATTTGACCGAATCCTGTGTTGTGACCGACGGCCTTGCGATAGAAAGTTTGTGCCGCGAAAGTCGTCTCGGGTGGAGCGTCCCGGCGTGCGTCCGGAATCGTGGCGAGGCAGTCCATCGCCGAAAAATAGGCCCAATCCTCACGGTCGAAGGCGGCTAACAGTGAGTAAGCGGCCTCGTTGTTCTCGTTGGCCATATAGACTCGATACCCCTCGAAATCCTGAATATTGGAGAAGGGATCGGTGTACGCCGGATCTTCCGAGGAGTTCTTCGACCATCGCAGCAGGATATCACGACCGGCGATTTCGTAAGCAAGACCACCGATGTTGTAAGTGTTCGGGTAGTCCAGGAGAGGAGACAAGAGCGCCGGCACGGGAGGTGGAGGCGGCCCGGTGAAGTCGGGGATTCCGTCGCCCTCATCCAGAACCCCGTTGTCTGTCATCCAGCCGAGATCGAGAGTGCCGTATTTGGGATGATCGATAATGAGGTTGGACGGAATAAGCGCATCCTCCCCGGGATCCAGGCGGGCATTTCGCTCCGTCTCATCGGGATCCGGTCCGGGGTAGATGCCTTGAAAGACACCGAAGTAAATCACACTGTCGCCGATGTTGCGTGCGTACAGTCCGTCGGAGCCCACATCTTCGCCGTACCAGCCATCTCCGTCCGTGTCAACCATAGGGTTGTCGTAGACCCGAGCCGCCCAGGCGGCCGCATAGCGCAGGCCGGCGAAATCGAACTTGGCCGGGTCAATCGGCCCCGGAACCTGCGGGTGGTTATAGTTGTGGAATAACCGCCCTCCCACATAAGCGACGGTCATGTTGAACTTCTCACCGGGATTCAGTCGGTAAACGCGTCTTCCCTCCAAGTCATAGTAGTCAAAAATGCCCAACGGTCCCCAAGAGAGAAGATAGCGCGTATCATAGCCATCGGCCAAGTCACTGGTCAGCTCACTCGGTGTGGCATCATCCTGCCCGGGAATGCGCCATTCGTGGACTTCCCATTCCTGCGTAATAGGATTGACAAAACCCTGCGGATTCGCCGCGATGAAGTCCGGGCTGGCCACCCAAACCTGATCGTAGTCGAATTCCCGGTTCGACAAGACGAAATACTTGCGAACATCGCCAATCGGTGTGCCGTAGACGCGCGTCCAATCGCCCTCCGATCCGTCGTCTTTCCACGAGGGGCCAAAGTCCAAATCCGGATCGCCGTTCGAAATCCACCAGTTGAAACTTGTTCGCAAACGCGGATTAGGCGCTCGGACGACACGCGATCCGGTCACATGCGGGCACGAGAAATTGCTGCCGGAGTAGACTTCATAGGGGCGCCCATCATTGTCCGCGATCCATGCGACATTGATCACAACGCTATCCGGTTCGCCGTCGGGACGCTCGAAATAGTAGTACTGCTGAAAACCGCAAATATCGTCTTCGTACCAGTGCGGCTGCTCCCATTCGGCGCCGACATCGGCGTCGATGTAGAAACCGATGTAGAGATTCTTGAGATATTTCGATGCGATGTTTTCGATCTCGTAGTCGATGATGATGAAGTCGCGGGCATAGTTGTTGGACCATGAGTAGGATTTCTGCACCACTTTGAGTCCCAACGGCGCATGTCTGTCGCCCACATAGTGATCATCCTCGACCCAGAAGGGATCGGTCAGTGTATCCATATAGGTGATGACGAAATCCTGATCTGATACGGCCATGGAATCGGTGACATACTCGCCGAGTCGGTTGAAGGCTGAAGGTCGCGTCGATCTCTCGATGATCCTCCCTGCTTCGCCTTCGGCAGGCCAGAATTCGACGATGGAAGGAGTCTGCCAGCCATCCGTGCCCGTGGAGACGCGCGGATATTCGTATCCCTCCTCGACGACGAGCGCTCCAATCCACAAGGCGCCCTGATAGAGATATTGCGTGTGCGAGCCGCCGGGGAAATCACACTGAGGTGCCCACACACCCGGATATTCCGGATCATCCATCCCGGAGCTGCCCCAAATGGAGTAATTGCCGAAATAGCCGTAATTGGTGAAATTCATCCAGAGCTCACCCGCCCGGTGCACGCGATTCTGAACATTCGGATTCGCAACGGCTGTCCGCTCAGGCCCGGGGCGAGTGGGTCCGCGGTCACTATTGGCCGCCCAGAGAGGGAAGGTGCAAAAGAAGACAGTCAGAACAACAAGAAGACCGCACAATCTCCCGCCTTCGTGAGACATGATCGACAGTTTGCCACTCGCTCCGCGCTCTGACATATTGTTCGCTCGGTGGAAACAGAATGAAAGCATATCGTATTCCGTCACATGTCTTGCCATAGAGAATAGCTGATTCCTTGATAATATACGTAAAACTCTCGAATCGTGCAAAGGCTTGCTTCTCATGCGCACTTTTCGTAATTTAAGTGCAGGGACAGATCGACTTGCCCGACACATCCGAACGACCCCGAATCGCTATCTGAAGGAGATGCAGGAATGAACCGTCTTCCGATGTATTGTGTCATCGTTTCTCTGCTCTTTGCCCTTTCGGGCACCGGGAATGCCTCGACGCCCGAGAGAGCCGCCTCTCTCCAGCCGTACTGGGTCTTCTTCACGGACAAGGGAGTCGAAAGCCAAGCGCTAAGCTCGGCTTTGGAAAAAGCGCGTCTCAAGCTGAACGCCCACGCCCGGTGGCGGCGAGCCAAGGTGCTGCCGGGACTCGTCGACGAATTCGACTTGCCGGTTGCATCGAACTACGTTGCCGCAATCTCTTCGTGCGGAGCGCACCTTCGGTTTGCCAGCCGATGGCTCAATGCCGTGAGCATTGAGGCCGACGCAACGATTCTGGAGAGAATCCGAAGACTGCCTTTCGTTCGTGACATAAAGCCGCTGGCAAGATACTGGCCCTGCCATCGAGGCTTTGAGCGACTCGAAACAGGCATAGAGAACCCCGGAAGGTACCCGCTTGATGATTTTGACTACGGCTGGTCGTTCGGCCAACTTGAGCTGTGCAATGTGCCCGCCATGCACGCGCGGGGACTCACGGGCAGTGGTGTGCGACTGTGCCTCCTCGATACGGGCTTCTGGCTTGAACATGAAGTCTTCGACAGTGCCAGCATCATCGCCACTTACGATTTCATCAATGGGGATTCGATTGTCTGGAATGAACCGGGCCAAGATGACTCAAGCCAGCACGATCACGGCACCGTTACTCTGTCTGTGGCCGCCGGAAGACACGATGGCACCTTGTACGGGCCTGCTTTCGGCTCCGAACTCATTCTGGGGAAAACAGAGGATGTCCGCAGTGAGACGCCCATTGAGGAGGATTACTATGTGGCAGGGCTGGAATGGGCGGATGGATTGGGCGCGGATGTCGTCTCCTCAAGCCTCGGCTACACGGACTGGTACACTTTCGAAGACATGGATGGGAACACGGCAGTAACGACAATTGCCGTCGACATTGCCGTTTCTCGTGGTATCGTTGTTTGCACGGCTGCAGGTAACGACCGACACTCGCAATGGGGCCACATTATCGCTCCCGCCGATGCGGACTCCGTCATTGCCGTGGGAGCGGTCGACAGCGCCGGGCAGATCGCGTCCTTCTCCTCACCCGGTCCCACCTTCGACGGACGGATCAAACCGGAGGTATGCGCCCAAGGCCTCTACACTGTTGCCGCCGTGCCGGGGCCCGATCCCAACATCTATGCGTTGGTTTCCGGCACCTCGCTTTCCACACCAATCATCGGTGGCATTTGTGCGTTGCTTTTGGAAGCACACCCGGACTGGACACCGATGCAGTTGCGTGAAGCCCTGATGATGACGGCCAGCCAGGCGGCGTCGCCGGATACGAACTACGGCTGGGGCATCGCCGATGGTTTGGCTGCACTGGACTACATCAGCGCCGCCCCACCTCACGCCAACCTCACGCCCGCCAATACAATTCTCATCGCAGCTTACCCGAATCCAGCAAACAGCGTCGCCGTCTGGACTATCGAGGTTCCGAGAACAACGGTCGGTTCATTTACGGTCATGGACATCCTCGGGCGCACCGTGTTGCGCGTGCCGGAGAAGAGATGGACTGCCGGTAATCACCGTTTGCCTCTCGACGCATCCCATCTTTCATCAGGAATCTACTTTGGGTGGCTCGACGCTCAAACCGGCCGGGCTGTTGGCAGACTCGTTGTGATGAAGTAAACGCTCCCTCGAGAGAAGCTGCACCTTGGTCAACATGATAACTCGGAAGGTACGTGCCCTCTTCCCGCCGGGGCTCTTTCCTCTGTGGCTCGCCGGTTTCATCTCCGCGACCGGAAACGCGATACACTGGATTGCGCTTCTCTGGCTCATCTATGATCTCACCGGTTCGAGAATGGCCACAGGATTGGTCGGTTCAGCGCAGTTTCTGCCAGCGGTCATCTTCGGACTCTTTGCCGGAGTCCTTGTGGACCGCTTCGACCGTCGGCGCGTGATGATGGTGGCCGATGTCGCGCGAGCTCTCCTCGTTGCAGCTATCCCACTGCTTCTCGCCGCCGGATACCTGTCAGGTTTGGGTCTCGGTCTCCTTGCCTTCACCATCGCGGTTTTCACGACCGCATTCATGCCCGCCCGCGACGCGCTGGTTCCGGAACTGGTCGAAAAGGAGAAATTGACGCAAGCCAATGCTGTTGTCCAGAGCTCCCTCTATCTTGCGTATCTGGTTGGAGCTATCTTGGCCGCGGGAGCACTACCCTTGGTCAGACTGGAGGGACTCTTCTATATCGACGCGCTCTCTTACCTGGCTTCGTTCGTCTGCATCTGGTGGATAAAGAAAGCTCGCGACAGGCGCCGCGTGCCCAGCTCCGATTTGAAAACGAGGGTCTCGCCGTTTCGATCTCTCAGCGAAGGGCTCGCGCTGGCGGCTCGCGATGGCCGCATTCGAGCACTCCTCGCGATTACCGCGATTGATAATCTCTTCATCATGGGACCGGCGATTGTCGGAATGCCCATCTATGTGCGCGACTATCTTCATCACGGACCCATCGGATTGGCTGCTGTGAACACGGCGTTCGCCGCCGGGATGATCGTCGGAAGCCTTGTGCTTCACCGTTGGGGAAAGCAGATTCCCAAAGGGCGCACTATTCTCGTAGCAATCATTCTGGACGGCCTCACTTATGTTCCCTTCATGTGGATTTCGACTCTCGGCGGCGCCATGGTTGCGATCTTCATTCATGCCCTCGTCATTCCCTTCATTATCATTCCGCGTACGACCTTGGTTCAGGAGATCGTTTCGCCCGGCATGCAAGGCCGCATCTTCAGCATGATCAATCTTGCGGTCATCGGCCTGACGGCTTTGAGTTCCGCTCTGACAGGGATCGCAGCGGAATGGATTCCCGTTCCCCAAATCTACGCCATCATCGGTGCGTCCGCTGCGCTCGTCGGACTCGGTGGCTGGACGCAGCGCGACTTCCGTCAAGCACCGTGACTTCCCACACATCGACAGACTCACCGGCAAAATCCTCCCCTTGAGAGATACCAAAATTTCTCACGATTTTGGGCGTGTTCGAACTTCTCCCTGACGGATCGAAGAGCATCCTGCGAGGAATAAGACGCACTTTGGATTCAGAGTGAGACATTTTCGTCGCAGGTTATTCTTGTTCGACAGGAGATCAACTATGAGCGCGCTTTGATGTCATGCGACGTGAAACTCGCCACCGCTCGGGGAGTGCGAGACAATGCATTTCTCCCGGACCGCATTTTCGCGGTTTTGCGCGTGATACCTTTGCATCGCAGGGCGCGATGATTTCAACGCAATATCAGTTAATTATCAGAAAAGAAAAATGAGAAGAAAGCACAGTAGACGCGATCGAATCCCCAAAAACTCCTTGCAGACCACGGGAACTTGTTCATTTTGAAGTGTTAGTATGAGTGAGAATCCTCCGTATCTTATTTAAGTGGAAGCTGGCACGGATATTGTTATAGAGTAGAATCAGGAAGGCAGAAACTGAATCTTGAAAAGAGTGAATTGAAACTGATGTGAGTCACAACCATGCATAGACTCGCAATAACGGAAGACGAGTCTCTCATCGGAACCCATCCAAAGATGCTCGAGATCTTCGAGATGATTCGTCACCTCTCCAACACCGACGCCAACGTGCTCATCCAGGGTGAACCCGGCAGCGGAAAGAGCTGTATCGCCAAAGCCATCCATCGCGTCAGCCCTCGAAGCTACAATCCATTCGTCAAGATCTCGTGCGCCGTTCTCTCAGAGAGTGCGTTGGACAGCGAACTCTTCGGGCACGAAAGTGGAGCTTCGACCGGCTCTCGCGGTGGGCATGAAGGACGGTTGGAAATCGCCGACGGTGGGACGATTTTTTTGGACGAAGTGGGTGAGGTATCACCGCAGCTCCAAGTGAAATTGCTGCGGGTGCTGCAGGACGGTGAATTCGAGCGTACCGATGGCGACCACACGCTCAAGGCAGACGTTCGAGTCATTGCTGCCACGCACCGGGATCTTCGCAGGGAAGTCGCGAGGGGCAAATTTCGAGAGGATCTTTTCTACCGTCTGAATGTCATCTCCCTCGCATTGCCGCCGTTGCGGGAACGCGCCAGCGACATTCCGGAGCTTGCCCATTGCTTTGTCGCACGCTGCCAAGGGCCAAATGAGAGTCCAAAGAACATCACCAAAGCGGCACTAAGTGCACTCGTGGCCTATCCCTGGCCGGGGAATGTGCGGGAGTTGGAGAATGTCATTACGAGAGCGGTCGCACTGGCTCCCGGAAACACGATTGACATGGCCCATCTTCCCAAAGAAGTTATGCGGGAGGAAAGCCTCTCGGATTCATCATGGGATGGCATGGTGCCTATCCAGCACCTGCGTGAAGCGCGGCGCAACTTTGAACGGCATTTCATCGAAGAAGCACTGCGCCGATACTCTGCCAACATCAGCCGCACGGCTCGAGAAATCCATATTGCACGGCGAAATCTGCAAGAAAAAATCCGACAACTCGGCATTGACATGGAAAGAATTCGTGATGAACTGTCCCGCGTGAAAAAGTGAGCGAAGAATCGTGGAGGGCCAGGAAGGCGGTAGCTTCTGCTGCTGCCTTTTCTTTTTTGGGGGGATCAGAAGGGCGAAGATGGAGTGTCGTGCATGTCCGGCGAGGATGCAGTTGCCGGATGACTCGAAGCGACTTGCCTCAGCCACTGCCATCCACCTGCGAACAGAACCAAGCCGGCCACAACGAGAAACCAAGGCAAAGGTTGCTCTTCGTTCAACTGCAGTGCGGGCGTTTCCGCAAAAACCTCTGCCTGGCGCTGAACGAGGAAGGTCATCGTGTTGCTCAGCGCGTGACCGGCCATAGCCGGAAGAATAGAACCGGACTCGATACACAGGATAGCCAGGACGGCGCCGAGAAAAGCGGTCGGCAGCAAACGATAGGGATCGAGGTGCAACACGCCGAAGATTGCGGCAACCGCGAGGACTGTGCGCGCTTTGCCCAGCCTCGGCAGCCAGGCTTGAAGCAAGAAGCCGCGGCACAGCAGCTCTTCACATACCGCCGGTAGAAACGCTACGATGACAAGCGCCTGGAGAATGGGCAGCGAGTTCAACTGTGCGAAAAATCCTTCGAAGTACTCCACGAACTCGCCGGGGAATGGAAACACCAGGTCCTGGAGCGACGCGATCTCAATAGCCAGGAGCCATCCGCCAACCATGAGAAGGAGCGCGGGAAACCACGATGCGGCCGGAGGCTTCACCAGAGCCAAAGACCGCCGCAGGTCTTGCCGTCCCCAGACGAGGGCTACCAGTGGAGGCAGCAGAATGAGCACAATCTCTGTCTTAACGAGTCCCGACACGAGATTCTGCGCCTGCCAACTCGCGCCGATGAAGAAAACGAGAATGACGACGACGAAAAAGATGAACAGCGCTCCCGAGGGAGTCGGAAGAGGTCGCGCCGTGACCGGCCGCCGAAATGGCGACCACCGCACATCTTCCGCATGGCGAAACAAGACCGTCTCCCGGCGAAACTGACTCGTTGCCCAGCTAAGGGCCAGCACCGCGATGAGACAACACGAGAAGAGCGTCAGCACCGTCTCAACGAGCGGATAGCGACCGACAAGAAACTCTTTCGTCAGGAGAGAGACATTCACGACCGGTATGAGCGAGAGCGACGGCGAGATTTCCGTTCCCGGCAAGACCGAGACAACCGCGGGCAGAATCACCGCCATGTAGAGTGGCGTCAACAGATTCTGCCCCTCTTTGTAACTGCGAGCAGGCGTGGCCACTGCTATGCAGATGGCGCTAAAAAAAACGGCCAACGGCAGCAGGATGAGAGCGAGTGACGCGAGCGCCAGCGGAGTGACGCCCAAGCCAAAGCTCCCGATGGCCGAACCGGTATCCAGCAGTCGCATGCCCCAAGAAAAAGTCACTCCCATCGAACCGATGTTGAGCAGGGTCGTCATGATGGAGACCGAAAGGACGGCGAAGAACTTGCCGTAGACGATTTCGCTGCGGTGCGCGGGTGAAACGAGCAGAGTCTCGAGCGTTCCGCGCTCTTTCTCGCCCGCTGTCAGATCGATCGCCGGGTAGAACGCTCCCATCATCGCCATGATGATCAGAATGTAACCCAGGAACTTGCCCAGGACAAAGCCGGACATCTCTTCGCCCGTGGCGGCATTCTCCAGTTGTGTGGCGAACGGCCGGAGCAGAGATGTGTCTGCCGCCAAAGCCTCGAATCGCTTTGCGACGATGGCTTCCTGATAGTGGCGCAGGCTGCGCTCCACTTTGCCCCGAGCCTCTTCGGATCGCTCTTTGGCGGCGTTGTAATGAATCGTCACAGAGGTGGAGCGATGCGCCTGGATGCTGTCGGCAAAGCCCGGTGGAATCTCAACGGCGGCGTCCAAATCGCCTTCGCCCAATGCCTCTCTCCAATCCGGGAGTCGAGTCAGCCGAATGGTCGCGGCGGAATCGAGCGCATCGCGAAGTTCGCGCGGGACTTCCCGCCCGACAATGGCGACCTTGGCCACTTCTTCCCGAAGCCGCTTCACCTGCAACATGGAGAGCTGGAACACTCCAATCATCAACAGTGGATAGAGGAGAATCGGAAGGATAATCATCACGAAAAGAGTGCGCCGATCGCGAAGAATATCGCGCATCTCTTTTGAATAAATCGTCCGAATCTGCGAAAAACGCATCGAGGCCTCAAGAGGAGGAACCGGAAGCGGCTGAAGAACCTTACGATTCTCTAATATGCATCATCATCGTGATTTTTGCAAGCGGGAGATTGTGAAGCTATGAAGTGTATTGAAGTCGGTAGCGAGGCAAGTGATGGTCTATCGAATCAATCCAGCCTGACGGCCGTCGGCGATAACCTGCGCGTGGTCGAAGGCCATGTCCGCCGGCAAGTTGTCCAATGCGAACCAGCGGGCTTCAGACGCATCATCTCCGGCGCGAGCCTCTCCACGAGGCTCCGCAACGAAGACGACGGTGATGGTGTGGAATCGCGGGTCACGACCGGGCTCGGAGTAGACCCGAAACTGGCGAAGTCCGTGGGTCTGCA
>CAZJAD010000053.1:0-14601 GCA_964543855.1 uncultured Alphaproteobacteria bacterium | reverse complement strand
CGGCCGAGATAGCCTGCCGCGACATATTTGCGCAGCAGCGGGCAGGGCCGGTATTTCGAATCTCCGAGGCCGTCGTGCAGCACCTCCATAATCGCCAGGCAGATATCGAGCCCGATCAGGTCGGCGAGCGCGAGAGGGCCCATCGGATGGTTCGCGCCGAGTTTCATCACGCCGTCAATCGCTTCAGGGTCCGCGACACCCTCCATGAGACAATAGACCGCTTCGTTAATCATCGGCATGAGGATGCGGTTTGCGATGAAACCCGGATAGTCGCTGACCGTAATCGGCGTCTTGCCGAGCTTTTCGGCGAGGTCTGTGACGAGTTTGTGGGTCTGGTCGGATGTGGCCAGACCGCGAATGACTTCCACGAGTTTCATCATGGGCACGGGATTCATGAAGTGCATCCCGATGACCTTGTCCGGTCGCTTGGTATTCGCTGCGATCTCGGTGATGGAGATGGTGGAGGTATTCGTGGCGAGCACGACTTCGGGTCGACAGAGCGCGTCCATTTGTTCAAAGAGGTCCGCTTTCGCGGCCAGACTCTCCACGATTGCCTCGACGACGAAATCGGCGGGGGCGATGTCTTGAAGTCTCGTCGTTCCCTTGATGCGAGCGAGGGCCGCATCGCGATCCGCTTGAGAGATAATCTCCTTCTTGACCTGGCGGTCCAGGTTTTTCGTTATCGCGCCTAGTGCGCGTTTGAGGAACTCGTCGGAAACCTCTACGAGAGTCACCTGGAGACCGTTCAGGGCAGCGACATGGGCAATTCCACCGCCCATCGTGCCGCCGCCGACGACAGCAATTTTTTGAATGTTCATCAGCGCCCTCAAGTAAGATTTGCTATGATCATGCTTTTGGCAATGAGAATCTGTGCTTCCCGCGGTATCAGAGCATCTCCACGGCCACAGCGGTCGCCTCGCCGCCGCCGTTGCACAGCCCAGCTATGCCGCGACGGGCTCCCTGATCCTTGAGGATGTGGAGGAGTGTCACAAGGATGCGGCAACCGGAGGCTCCAATGGGATGGCCGAGCGCAACGGCTCCACCCCAGATGTTGACATTCTTCCCATCGAGTCCCAACATCCGATTGTTGGCGACCGAGACCACGGCGAAGGCTTCGTTCAATTCGAAGAAATCGACATCGCTGAGCTTCCATCCCACGCGATCCAAGAGCTTTTTGACGGCTCCTGTTGGTGCCGTCGTGAACCATTCGGGATCCTGACTGTGTGTGGCGTGACCGATGATTCGCGCGAGGGGTTTCAGGCCGCGCCGGTCGGCTTCATCCTCCGGCATCAGAACGACCGCTGCGGCGCCGTCGTTGATGGACGAGGCGTTGGCGGCAGTGACGGTTCCTTCCTTGTCGAATGCTGGTCGCAGACTGGGGATCTTGTCGACCTTGACCCGTGCCGGTTCCTCGTCGTCGCTGACCACCGTCTCGGCCTTGCGCTGCTTGATGGTGACGGGTATGATTTCAGGTTTGAACTTGCCCGCTTTTTGCGCGTTCTGGGCGCGGGTGTAGGATTCGGCGGCGTAGGCGTCCTGCTCTTCGCGCGAGACTTTTTTCTCGCGAGCGCAGAGTTCGGCACAGTTGCCCATGTGGCAGTTTTTGTAGGGATCCCAGAGGCCGTCGTTGACCATGCCGTCCACAATCGTGCCGTTGCCGAGGCGGTAACCTTCACGAGCTTTGTTCAGATAGTACGGAGCCTGATTCATGCTTTCCATGCCGCCTGCGACGATGATTTTGTTTTCGCCGAGCTGGATGAGCTGGCTGCCGAGCATGACCGCTTTGAGACCCGACGAACAGACCTTGTTAATGGTCATCGCGGACGACGATGTCGGGATACCGGCACGGATCGCCGCCTGGCGAGCGGGAGCTTGCCCCACTCCGGCCTGAAGGACCATTCCCATAATGGTTTCTTCGACATCCTCGGGTGCTACTTTGGCTCGCGTCAGCGCCTCACGAATCACAGTCGCTCCCAACTCCACGGCCGATACAGCTTTGAGCGCACCGCCAAAAGAACCGATCGGTGTTCGCGTTGCCGAAACGATAACTGGTGTAGGATGTTTCTCCATGGATTCTTTTCCTCATCTTTTTCCGGGCGAGCACTTGCGGTGACAGTGCCGCCAGTTACTTTAAGGATATAACAATGAATTGTCTACATTGACACCCACTCGATCTGCGGTGAGTCCTCGAGTGACATCAGATAGCCTGCCTGGAGTTTCGGCGCGTGTTGAAAGACGAGCAGCCAGTGTCCTTCGGCGGCTTCGCTCAGGATCTTTCGTTTCTCGCGGGCCAGAGCGACCTTGTCCACATCGTAGATCATCGACGCTTCGGGCGAGAGCAGCGATGCCGTAGGAATCAGGTCGGCCAGAAAGACCGCTCGCTCGCGGTCCGGGTCGCCGACAAGGACAATCTGATGCCCCGCGCTGTGTGCAGCCGTCCGTCTCACCTCGATACCGGGAAGAATTTCGCTGTCGCCATCGATCATCGTCAGCACATTTGCCTCGGCGAGTGGGACATAGTCTTCGCGCAAATAGTAGTTGTCTCCGGGCGGGGCGTTCATCGCTCCTTTCCATTCCGACTCCTGGACGAAATACCGCGCCCGAGGAAAAGCAGGAATGATGCCTGAATTCCCTGCGAGGGTGGCGCCACCGGCATGATCCCAGTGCAAGTGCGTCAGGATGACGGCATCGACATTTTCGCGTGCGACCTGCAGCTTGTCCAGCTCGGCGTAGAGTCGTCGCGGCCACTCCATTCGGTAAGTCTCGACGAAGTCGAGGCGAGGCTTTGATCCGACGCCAGCATCGATAAGAACCGTATGCTCTGTCGTACGCACGAGCAGGCAGTTCATTCCCACCAGGAGTGGCTGGCCTCCCTGGAGGTGGGTGCCGACCGCTGAACGGGGCGGCAGACTGAAAAGCCCGTCGCGAATGAGATGCAATTCAAAGTCGCCGAGTCGCATTGGCCGTTCGCATTATTCAAGAGCAATATGGTTATTTCTCGTCGAGAATCGTTCGCGCAATGACGATGCGCTGAATCTCCGAGGTTCCTTCGCCGATTTCGGTCAGTTTGTTGTCGCGGAACATACGCTCGACCGGGTAGTCCCGGGTGTAGCCGTAGCCGCCGTGAATCTGAATCGCCTGAAGAGAAACGCGCGATGCGGTCTCGCTGGCGAAGAGTTTTGCCATCGCCGCTTCTCGGATGTACGGACGGCCCTGATCTTTGAGCACGGAGGCCCAATAGGTGAGGTGTCGTGCCGCCTCGATCTGCGTGAGCATGTCCGCGAGCTTGAATTGCGTAGACTGGAATTTCGTGAGGGGTCGGCCGAATTGTTTGCGTTCTTTGGCGTATGTCACCGCGGCTTCGTAAGCGCCTGCCCCCAGGCCAAGGGCCATGGCGGCGATCGAGATTCGGCCGCCATCGAGCGTGGTCAGCATTTGCTTGAAGCCTTCGCCTTCCTTGCCAAGCAGATTCTCTTTTGGCACCTTGCAGTCTTCGAAGTGGAGCGAGACGGTATCCGAGCCGCGACAACCGAGTTTGTTCTCCTTCTTTCCCACGGTGAAGCCGGGCATGCCTGCTTCCACGATGAAGCAACTGATGCCCCGCGTACCCTTGCTCTTGTCTGTGACAGCGGAAGCGACGACGGTTTGTGCGTAGCTGCCGTTTGTGCAGAACTGCTTTGATCCGTTCAAGACATAGTGATCGCCGTTCAAGACCGCGGTGGTTTGCGTCGCGCCAGCGTCGGAGCCGGCTTGAGACTCGGTCAATCCGTATGCCCCGAGCCACTCACCGGTGCACAGATGGGGAAGATATTTTTTCTTCTGCTCGTCCGTGCCAAAATCGTAAATGGGTGAACAGCCCAGGGAAATGTGCGCTGCCAGCGTCAGCGCCGTTGACCCACAGACTTTGGCGATTTCTTCGACGGCGAGCGTATAGGCCAGGTAATCCATGCCCGCACCGCCCAGTGATTCCGGGAACGGAATCCCCATCAGTCCGAGCTCTCCCATTTTTTTGACGATGTCGTGCGGGAAGATCTGCTCCTCATCGAGCTGGGCTGCAATGGGTTTGAGTTCGTTTTCGGCGAAATCGCGAACCATGTCGCGGAGCATGCGCTTTTCTTCGGTCAGTTCCATGCTATCTCCTGCTGGGGAATGTGCCAGATGATTTACCAGAGAATTTTGCGAAAATGCCTACTCTTCGAGAAACTCGTCGAGGCGGTCGAACTCGCGGCCTTTCTCTTTCCGCTGTCGCCGCCGAATATCCTCGATGAGCTGCCCGTATTCCTCCTCGGACAGATCGTAGTTTTTGAGCAGGACTTCGAGATCGCTGCGGGCCTTCTGGAATTGAGTCTTCCGAGGCGGAGGCGGGACGGATGATTTCGGATTCATTGAATCGATAGTCCTTTCATAATGGATTCGGTGGCTTGATAATAAACGGTTAGGCTTTCATCCACGGTGTCGAAGGGAACTTCCAGAGTAATCGACGGGCGCACGACATCTGTGGCGAAGACATCGAGTACGGGCGAGATGTCCACGGTGCCTTTCCCGAGAGTCCAATGGCGGTCGCTTTCACCATCGTTGTCGGAGAGGTGGAGGTGCCGGATTCGATGGTGCAGTCGCGCGGCCCACTCCTGCGGCGGCACAGAGCTGTAGCAATGGGCATGACCGACATCGAGGCACATGGCGAGCTGCGGGCTGTCGAATCTCTCGAAGACGCGCTCGAAAACGGCCGGGTCGGCCTCGTAGGTGTTTTCCACCAATAGCAGAACGCCGTTCTTCTCCGCTCCTGCGAGCACTTCGGGAAACACGCTGGAGAAGGAGCGCCACCACGCATCAGCAGACTCCGGCGAGTACTGAGGAAGCATCGCGAGATGAATGACCATTATCGGCGAGTTCACGATACGCGCGACATCAAAACCGCGAAGGATGAGTTCCCGGCTGTAATCCCGAATGTGGCCGTCGCGGGCTCCGAGGTTCAAGTTGTGGAACGGCCCGTGAAGCAGGGCCGCGACTCCCGTTTCTTTCAGCCGCTCGGCCAAACGCGAGACCGTGTCCTTCTGAAACTCAGGCCACAGGATGCGCGAGTCATCGAGCATGAGCTCGATGCCAATGCCCAATTCGAACAGTTTTCCAAGACGCGCCTCGGCCTTTTCGAAAGGACAATAGTGGAAAGGCATTCCCCAGGTGCCTTGTTTGCGCTGCGAGTCACGCATCAAGAAGTCTCCTCTTCGAGAGGTTCCAAATCGAGTACGGTGGCGTCGGCTTCGAGGACATCTCCCTCCCTGAAGAAAATCCTGGCGACCTTTCCGTCCCTTGGCGCACGCACGTTGTGCTCCATTTTCATCGCTTCGAGGATTGCGACGGTCTGTTTGGCCTCGACCGCATCGCCCTCCTTGACGAGGAGTTTTCGCAGCGTGCCGGGCATGGGAGCGGTCAGGTGGGAGTCACTGGCACCGGTGATGCCGGCGATATCATCGGGGCTCCGACGCTCGAGCACGATGGTCCGGCCATTGACCCACACATGAGTTCGGTCGCCGGCCTGGCGCACGACGACGCGGAATCTTTTGTCATCCGTTTCCACGACAAAGCGCCCGGCAGCGGTCTCTTCGTAACGGAAGCTCTTGCGGTTTCCGTCGATGACAGCCTGAAGGCCCTCCGCCGTTTTTTCGAGTGACGCGCGATGCGCCTTGCCATCTATCAGGAATTCAGCTTTCACCTTCCACCCTGTCCGCGAGTGTCCAACCGACGGCGGATGGACTCGTCCTTCGTGAGAATGAAGATATTTTCATTCTTCCAGCTTCGCATTTCCAGGAGGCTGAGTGGCGCGATTTGACTCATCCGTTCCACAAAATCCGTGAAGCCCTTCCGCGTCCAACAGTGGAAGTGTACGCTGTATTTCGCGTCGGAGAGATCTGCGGCGAGTCGCTCGGCTGCTTCACCGGTCAAACCCCTGACTTTCGCCGACCATTCCCGGTAATGCTGACGACGGGATTTCCGGGATCCCTGCGTGTGATCATCGAGCAGGTGTTCCCAGGTGGTCTCATCGCGATGTCGATCGAATGTGCGGCGCATGTCGGGAACCGCCATGAAAATCATTCCGCCCGGCCGGAGTTTCTTCGCAAATGTTTCCAAGGTGGCTATCGGGTCTTCGCAATGTTCGATCAAATGATTGGCTACGAGGAAATCAAGCGCGCCGTCCCGAATGAACGCCAGTTGTTCGCCATCTCCGACAATCGAAACATGGAGTCTCTTGTGTGACCGCTCCGGATAATGGACTCTGAGTTGTTCCGGAAGCAGGCGATCCACATAGTATGCCTTTGCCTGACGCGGCAAGGTCAGCGGCCGATCCAGCGCACCGATTTCTATTCCGAGTCCGCTGAGATGTTTCCTGGCCATCTGGTAACGGCGATCCAGAACGCGCCGAACCGATCGCTCCAGCAGGGGAGACTTCCGCACCACAGCCTTCAGCCTGTCAAGCAAGAGCCTGTAGGGCAAGGGTCTTCTCCAGCCGATTCACTCGCCAAGAATCGTGGCCGCGGGCTGCCTGTTTGGCTGTTCTCGCTCTGCTGCTCCACTCACGACACCGTTCGGCGGGCGATTTCCCACGGACCGATCGTTTGCCAAGGCGTTGGTCTTTCGCGAGGCAACGCGCCGTCGCTGCTTTTGGGAGCGCTGCGAACGAGCAGAGCCGCCATCAGCGCAGCTTCTTCTATCGCCGGACCGGGAGGTGGAACCTTCCAGCCCGCGAAATGGTGCTCGAGAAAGTGCGTGGAGAGATCGCCTGCAAGGAACGCCGGATGTTCGAGAATGTCTCTCAACAGCGGGATCGGCGTCGCCACGCCCAGAATAACATAATCGGCGAGGGCTCTCCTCATTCGGTCGATAGCCTGCTGACGATTCTCGCCAAAGGTGATGACCTTGGAGAGAATCGGGTCATAGTGCACGGAAATATCCAACTCTTCGCGCAAGCCGCTGTCGCAACGCACCCCAGGCCCTTGCGGCTCCTCCAGACCGAGAATCTTGCCGGACGAAGGCAGAAAGTCTTTGGCCGGGTCCTCGGCGTAGATTCGACATTCGATGGCGTGGCCGCGCGGGTGAATCTCGGACTGAGTGAACGGGATGGCCTCGCCCGACGCAATCCGAAACTGCAATGCGACGAGGTCGAGACCGGTGCAGAGTTCTGTCACGGGGTGTTCGACCTGCAAGCGCGCATTGACTTCGAGAAAGTAGTAATTGCCGTTTTCATAGAGAAATTCGACTGTACCGGCGTTCAAATAACCGGCGGCTTTGGCGATCGCCACGGCCGCCTTTCCCATCTTGTCTCGCAATGGAGGCGTCATGACCGGCGACGGGCTTTCCTCGATGATTTTCTGGTGTCTCCTCTGAATGGAGCATTCGCGCTCTCCCAGCCACACGGCGTTTCCGCGGTCATCGCAGAGGATTTGCATTTCGATATGGCGCGGCGCGGCGATGTATTTTTCGAGATAAACGGTTGCATCGCCGAAGGCGGTTTGAGACTCGCGCATGGCCGCTTCGAGGCCGTCCTGCAGGTCTGCGGGTTTGGTGACGATGCGCATCCCTTTACCGCCGCCACCGGCAGCGGCTTTCACGAGCACCGGATAGCCGATTTTTTCGGCTTCCTTTTTGAGTGCGGCGGGGTCTGGATTCGCGACCATCATGCCTGGGATGACCGGCGCTCCGACACTGGTTGCGAGCTGTCGCGCCTCGAGTTTGTTGCCGACACGCCGCAAGGCATCCGCCGGCGGCCCGACGAAAATAAGCTTAGCCTTGTCACACGCTTCTGCAAAGAGCGCGTTTTCTGCAAGGAAACCGTATCCGGGATGAATCGCTTCGGCACCGACTTCGCGAGCGACTTGAATGATTTTCTCGATGTTCAAGTAGCTTTCGAGAGGCGGCGCTGGTCCGATTTCGACGGCTTCGTCGGCGAGCTCGACATGAGGCGATTTACGGTCCGCCTCGGAATAGACAGCGACCGTTGCCACGCCCATTTCCCGGGCAGCACGCAGGACGCGGACGGCAATCTCCCCTCGATTTGCGACGAGCAACTTCCTAATCATACCACGTCGGTTTTCTTTTGTGCAGAAACGCTTTCATCCCTTCGAGGCCTTCCTCGGAAATCCGGAGGTTTGCGATGACGCGAGCCGTGTAGTCACGGGCTTCGGCCAGTGACATCGACGGCACATCTTCGAGCATTCTTTTGCAGACGCCGAGGGCTTCGGGTCCGGCGGCGAGAAACCGGCTCACATAACCCTTGACGGCTTTGTCGAGCTCTGCCTCCGGCACAACTTTGTTGGCGTACCCGATTTCGTAGGCGCGCTGAGCCGTGATGCGCTCTCCGGTGAGGAAATACTCGCGCGTGCGTCCTTCGCCGATGCGCCGAATGACAAACGGGGAAATGCAGGCCGGGACCAGACCGATTTTCACTTCGCTGAAGGAGAAAAGAGCGGTTTGGGCGGCAACGACGATGTCGCAGCAGGCGGCGACTCCCACTCCACCACCGAAAGCCGAACCTTGCACGCGCGCGATGGTTGGCCGCGGAAACCGGTAGAGCGCTGCGAGCATATCGGCCAGTTTCAGGCTGTCGGCCAGGTTCTCTTCGAAGTCAGCCTTCACCATCTTGCCCATCCAGTGGAAGTCGGCTCCGGCGCAGAAGGCAGAACCTTCGGCGGCGACGACGAGCACGCGCACATCGTTGTTCTTCGCAAGGTCGGCAAGCGCGGCAGTGATCTCCGCGATGAGGACTTCGTTGAAGGCGTTGCGCACCTGCGGACGATTCAGAGTGAGGGTCGCAACATGCGCATGGATTTCTTGTCGGATTGTTTCGTAAGGCATGATGGAATCACTGCGACGCGCGCGATATCAGTTCACTTGCGCGCTGACTGGATGCCGTCGCCGTTTTCAAAACATTGAAGAGGGCGTCCGGATCATCAGAACCAACAAGATAATGTCTTTTCTCGTGATAAACAAGATGGACGCCGCGTCCAACACGGGCGTTGTAGACCCACCTGTTTGGATAATAGTGTACACCGATGCCCGCCAGCAGCGGTATCTGTTCCACTCCAACGATTTCGACATCCCAGAGCGGCAGTCGTTTGCGCCAGTAGGCAAAGCCGAACCGCAGCTCGCTGGTCGTCACGACGACTCTCATTGTTCTCATTCCCAGGAAAACCGCGAGGATGACAATTGTCGTCGCGAGGAGCCAGGCGGTTTCTTTTCGGGGCGATTCGATGGTGGCAATCACCATCACGACGACAAGAAAGATCATGAGGAGAGTGAACCACTTCCCCATCATCTGCGTTTCCTGATGAACGGATGCTTCCATGAGACTACATTCGGAAAATGCCCATTTTGTAATCGGGAATGGGTGCGCAAAGTGACATGGCAATCGCGAGGCCCAAGGCGTTCCTCGTGTCCGGCGGATCCAGGATGCCGTCATCCCAGAGTCGCGCGGTGGAGTAGTACGGGTGTCCTTCTCGCTCGTACTTTTCCATGACAGGTTGGCGAATGGCTTTTTCCTCTTCCGGACTCAAGCGTTTGCCTCCGGCGGCGAGCTGTTCGCGTTTGACCTGCACGAGCACGTCCGAGGCCTGCTCGGCACCCATGACGGTAATGCGCGAGTTCGGCCACATCCAGAGGAGGCGCGGCAGATAACCGCGTCCGCACATCGCGTAATTCCCTGCTCCATGCGACGCGCCGACGATAATCGTGAACCTCGGCACTTGCGCGTTCGCCACGGCGTGCACCATCTTGGCTCCGTCTGACGCAATCGCTCCATGCTCATATTGCTTGCCGACCATAAAGCCGGTGATGTTTTGAAGAAAGATAAGAGGGACTTTTCGCATGGCGCAGAGAGTGACGAAGTGCGCGCCTTTCTTGGCTGATTCCGAGAAGAGGACGCCGTTATTGGCGACGATGCCAACCGGGTAGCCGTGAATTCGGGCGAAGCCGGTGACAAGTGTTGTGCCGTAGACCGCCTTGAATTCCTGGAAGTGCGAGCCATCGACGACGCGCGCGATGACCTCGCGGATGTCGTAGGTCTTGCGGATGTCGCGCGGGACGATTCCGTAGAGCTCGTCGGGGTCATAGGCCGGGTCTTCCGGCTCCGTGCGGTCGAGTTCGAAGCGCTGAGGCGGGTCGAGCGTTTCGACGATGTTGCGGCAAATCTGGAGCGCATGGTCGTCGTTGAGCGCGTAGTGGTCGGATACTCCGGAGATGCGGCAGTGCACATCGGCACCTCCGAGCTCTTCCGGGGTCACTTCGACGCCGGTGGCCGCTTTGACCAGCGGTGGCCCGCCGATGAAGATCGTACCCTGTTTGCGCACGATAACGGTCTCGTCGCTCATCGCCGGAACATAAGCTCCGCCAGCAGTGCAGAATCCGAGGACGGCTGAAATCTGCGGGATTCCCAGAGCAGAGAGGCGGGCCTGATTGAAGAAAATGCGCCCGAAGTGCTCTTTATCCGGGAAAGTGCCGGCTTGTTCGGGCAGGAAAATGCCGCCTGAATCGACCAGATAAATGCAGGGCAAGCGATTCTCGAGCGCGATTTCCTGCGCACGCACATGCTTGCGGATGGTCATCGGGAAATAGGTGCCGCCCTTGACCGTCGCGTCGTTCGCCACGACCAGAACCTCGCGGCCGTGAACGATGCCCACGCCGGTAATGACGCCTGCACCGGGTGCGGCACCCTCGTACATTTCCCACGCCGCCATGGGCGAGAACTCGAGAAACGGCGTGTCCGAGTCGAAGAGTTTTTCGAGTCGCTCGCGTGCGGTCAGCTTGCCGCGTTTCTTGTGTCGCTGGATCGCTTCTGGAAGGCCGCCCGGGCGTAGTTTTTCGAGCTTTTCACGCAGGTCCTGCGCCAGCGCCAGGTTTACCTCACGATTGGCGAGGTATTCCGGGTCTTTCGTGGATATGTTTGATTCGATTTTGAACAAGAGGAGTATCTCCAAAAGGAATAAATGTCGTGTTACTGTTTGGCCGTCTCTTCCTCAGGCTCTTCAGGAGCGAACAGGGACGGCGCCTTCTTGGCCGGTGCGACCTGTTGCAGGACACGGTAGAGTTCATCAAAATCGGCTTCGGCGAGGTCGTGTTTCTTGCGGAAGGAGACGGTTCGGCAGCGTCTGGGCGCTGATCGGCCCCACTGCACAAAGAGCACCTTGCCACCCGGAAGCAGCTTGTAGCTGTGGGGCAAAGGCAAGTGGTGAAACGAGCCGTCTCTACCGAAGAGAGTGACACTCTCGGACTGCACTTCAATCATGGACCAAGGCGACGGCTGCAATGTCTTCAAGAATCCGTGGATTTGCTTCACGATGCCGATGAGGACGACCGCGGCGATGATAAGGCTGAGCCAGCTCTGCTCGGCATCTCGAAAGGTCCGGTAAACGATCCAGCCGACATAGAGAAGAATCGCTCCCTGGAAAAGAAGCCGCCAGAGGCTCGGCCGCTCCTCCGGTTTGTCGAGTGTGCGTGCTGCAAAAGCAACCATGTCTGCCTACGTTGTAATACAACGCTCCCGGCTATTATCGGCTATTTCAAATGAACGAGTTTCTGGACGCGGGTCGCGGCGCCTACCTCAAGATGTACGAAATAGATGCCTGAGGACAGATTGGCCGCGTTCCAGGTGACCTCGTGCTTTCCGGCGATTTGACGGTTATTCGCGAGCGTCGTGACCTCTCGACCAAGAATGTCCACGATTCGCAGATTGACCTCGACCGTTCGCGGAAGCTCATAGACGATCGTCACCGCATCGTTGAAAGGATTAGGATATGCGGCGAGCGAATAAGACTCCGGAAGGCTCGCAGCGGAGATGTCGTCTGCAGGCAGAAGGCCGGTCACGCGGTAACCGCGGACATATCTATCAAAGACCGCCATCAGTTCCCAGGAGCTGTCTGCAGCGAGATAGGGCTGCAGGGCTCTCACATTGACCGGGAACTCCACGGATTCGAGGATGTGACCTCCAGCGAGGTCGATCTCGGTCAGCAACCCTGATGCCGAGTAGACAAGAGCAACTCGCTGCGGAAGGATCCGGCGCGGAAATGCCGCGGCAAGCTCTGGGCTCGGGATGCTCGACGGAATCGACCAGACCTCGGTTGGCCCGCGCACCCAGTACTTCAGCGAGTCATTCCAGGAGAACAGGAGCCCCCACGCCGGGCCGTCGGCGCGCTCCAAGGCCATGACGGTGCCGATGTCCTCGGCGAATGTCAGCGAGTACCCCTCGCAGTGAAATGCAATGCTTGTGAAGGACTCATTGTAATCCCATCGTCCTAAGTCCGAACTCTCGTACCAACCCCATACGCGTCCCGAACAGCCCCAGTCAAGAGCGGAATCACTGCCCATGAGGCAGAAAGCCAGAGTCTGGTATCTCGCCATGTACCGTTCGTCTTGCTCTTGGAACTCGCGGGCACTCCACATTTTGCACAAGGCTCTGTAAGAGGCACCACGCGACCACCAGCCCATCCCATAGGCATCATAATACCTCTGGTAGTCACCGTACAAGTATGCGATCATTCCATTTCTCGAGCCGCTACAGGTCAGGGCACCCGGCTCCCACGACCATTCCTCTTCGTAACCCCAATATGCCAACCAGTAATAAAGCGTGACGTCGATCCCGCAGAGAGAATCCCCAGAAACGAGATTCAGAAATGTGACTCGGCCGTACGAATCGTCTATACGCCGGTAGTGCACCAGCACTGAGCTCTCAAGGGTGGAATCCATACAGACGCCGAAACGCGAAACATACGCTGGCAGCGTGCACAGGGCCTCGAATTCCTGGCCGGGTGTCATGTGATAGACTGTCCAGTCCTGACGATCCAGGAAGAACACATGAGGCAGGCTGTCGCCGGACGACCAGACAATATTCGCGTGCCTGTAATTTTGTCCAGCCGGCGGCGCTACCTCCCAAAGCTGCTCAATCTCGAAGGCCGAGACCGGGCCTGCAATCAAGATGTAAATGAGCACAATACCAAGGAACTTGCTGCAATTCATGGTGCACCTCCCCGTTCAACCGTTCCAGTGTGGCTATGCTACCTATGCGTCCTGCATGTAACAGCAAATGCAGAACAGGATTTGAAGGCAATTTTGTCAATGAGCCAGTATGGCTATTTGAGGTAAACGAGCTTCTGGACTCGGGTTGCCGTGCCTGCCTCGAGGTGAACAAAGTAGATGCCCGAAGACAGATTGGCCGCGTTCCAAGTGACCTCGTGCTTCCCGGCCAGTTGACGGTTATTCGCGAGCGTCGTGACCTCGCGACCAAGAATGTCCACGATTCGCAGATTGACCTCGACCGTTCGCGGAAGCTCATAGACGATCGTCACCGCATCGTTGAAAGGATTAGGATATGCGGCGAGCGAATAAGACTCCGGAAGGCTCGCAGCGGAGATGTCGTCTGCAGGCAGAAGGCCGGTCACGCGGTAACCGCGGACATATCTGTCAAAGACCGCCATTAGTTCCCAAGAGCTGTCTGCGGCAAGATAGGGCTGCAGGGCTCTCACATTGAGCGGGAACTCGACGGACTGGAGGACATGACCTCCAGCGAGGTCGATTTCGGTCAGTGAACCTGATTCCGAATAGACAAGAGCAACTCGCTGAGGAACAATTCTTCGCGGGAATGCGACACCCCATGTCGGGCTGTGGATGTCGGCTGAGACAGTCCACGAATGCGACGGGCCACGCTGATAATAGGCCATCGAATCGTCTTTGAAGAAGAGCAGACTCACCGCAGGGCCGTCGGTTCTCTCGAGGGGCACGATGGTACCCATTAGATTATCAGCAATCCAGTAGCCATTCCATCCTTCGTTGCGGAACGACACATAGGTGTTTTGCCAGTCCCATTGGAGGTAGCCCCATTCATCATCGTAGCTCCAACCCCAAGTGCGCCCTGATATAGCCCAATCAAGAATCGTGTCGCTCCCCATCAGACAGAAACCGTTAGAGTGTAATCTCGGCATTCCTCCTGAATTCTGCAGCTCGTAATCATGGACACTCCAAATCTTGCTGCGACCACTCTTCTTGTTCCAACTGCCGGAATGGAGCATGTCACACCACTCCCCATCTTCTTCATAGATGCCGTACAGGTGAGCCATCATCCCGTGTCTCGATCCACTGCAGAACAACCAGCTTGGCTCCCACCAGAATTCCAGATAATCACACCACTCATCACGAACATAGTGCAGCGTGAAATCTGTCCCGTAGAGTGAGTCGCCGGAAACGAGATTCACAAAGGTCGCTCGGCCATAAGGAGGATCTATGTCGTGATAGTGAACCAGCACGGAGCTCTCCAAGGTCGAATCCATGCATACACCGAAGCATCGCACACTCAGGGGCAGCGTGCACAGGGCCTCGAATTCCAGGCCGGGTGTCATGTGATAGACTGTCCAGTCCTGACGATCCAGGAAGAAGACATGAGGCAGGCTGTCGCCGGACGACCAGACAATATTCGCGTGCCTGTAATTTTGTCCAGCCGGCGGCGCTACCTCCCAAAGCTGCTCAATCTCGAAGGCCGAGACCGGGCCTGCAATCAAGATGTAAATGAGCACAATACCAAGGAACTTGCTGCAATTCATGGTGCACCTCCCCGTTCAACCG
>CAZJAD010000052.1:12118-15117 GCA_964543855.1 uncultured Alphaproteobacteria bacterium | reverse complement strand
ATATCTGAGAAGACCGACTGCAGAGCCCGGTAGATGCTGCCGTTGCGGCGCGCGAGCCCCGGTGTCCAGTACTGCTCTGCGGAAGGCAACCGGAAGGCGACTCGTCCTCCTGTCCGCAGTCTGTGATAACACTCCCTGAAAAACTCCCTTGTATAGTAACGGTTTGTCTGTCCTGATGTCGGTTCAGGCATGTCCACCAGGATCACATCATAGCGCGCCTTGGTTGTCCGCATGAATTTGCGCCCGTCGGAAACAATAAGATGCACTCGCGGATCGTTCAGAGAGCTTAGGATTTCAGGAGGGAGGTGCTTGCGAGCCAGTTTGACCAAGTGTGGGTCGAGCTCGACATAGTCAATCGACTCAGGGTTGTGCTTAAGGATTTCACGCACGGTACCGGTGATTCCGCCGCCCAGAAGCAGGACACGCCGCGGCGCTGGGTGCTGCAGGAGCGCAAGGTGGGCAATTTCTTCGGGCTCGGTTCCTTGAGTCTCGAACGAGAGGGCTCCGTTTTCGAACATGGCGATTTGGCCGCCATGGGTCGTCAGGGTAAGGCGACCGTATGGGGAATCATGGCTGTCCAACAAACCCGGAAATTGCCAGCGAAGCGTTGCTCGGTCAAGGTGATCGCCACCGATGACCAGCATTCCGAGAAATCCCAATGCCGTAAGTGCGAAGAACAAACGGCTGCCGAGATAGGAGCGCGAGACAATGAAGCCGATGGCGAGAGTGATTGTGCTGCACACAATGGCAGTAGGGAAGGCAGGCAGGTTGCCCGCGAGGAGGAAAGTGGACGCGAGTCCGCCAAGGACTCCCCCGAAGGACTCGATGCCGTAGGCCGTGGCGAAGGTTCCGCCTTGAGCAGCATGTCGCCGCGCTGCGAGTACAAAGAGGCGTCCGAGCAGTAGTCCCGCCGGTGCCAGAGTGATGGCCATGGCCGCAATCTGGTGCTCCAGCGGCATGAATGCGCCCGGCGTTGCACCGAAGATAAGTCGCACCGCTCGCGCGAAGATCACTTGAAGGGGCAGCACGAAGCCAAGCGCGGCGATGCTCACCAGTAACTGGTTTGTCGAGACGGGCGCTGTTCCCCGGCTAACGAGCGCACCCAGACCCGTGAAGATGAGCCAGAAGGCGATTGCCAAGAGATAGATCAGCTCGCTGCCGAAAAAAGCGACGGCCAGTTCGCGAAGGAGCACGACCTGGCCGAGAATCGAGGCAAATCCAATAAAGAGGAGAACGAGAGGCATGTTTTTCAAACTGTATCCGCGCTAATTCGCGGGAGAACCATCACAAGAAACACGGACTTTCGTTTAGTGTGTCGCCGCACACTACTTCATCTCTTCCTCGCTAAACACCTCTGCCTGGAAGATGTAGAGTTCGACATCTTGCTTCCAGCAATCGCCGGAGAGGCCAGCCTTCTCGCAAAGATGCATCAGCATCTCGTCGCGATTCCAACCCTGCTCAGGTGCAACCTGTGGAAGGTAGACGGCAGAATAACCGCGTTTTCGCAGCAAGACACCGTCTCTGCCGATCACAATCTCATCAGGACTGCTTATTTTCTGGTACGGTGTGAGGGCCGAGATTTCGATGGTCAAATTCCGCCATTCGTCAAGCGTGACGGGCTGGAAGCGCCGGTCGTTGAATGCCGCCTGCAGCGCCATCGCTCCGACCACTTGGCACAGCGGTCTGTCTTCCGTCATGTGACCAATGCAGCCACGCAGACGACCATGGTTTTTCAGAGTGACAAAGGCTCCTCGCTTTGCCAAGAGCCTTGGTTCGCTGGGTCGCGCCAGCGGCGCCGTTCCGGTCGTGAGGAAAAGGTCTATCGTTCTCCGAGCGAGATCCAGGAGGTAGTGCCGTTCTTCTTCGGCCAATGGAGATGTGTCGGCCTGGGATTCTGTCTCTTCGAGGGCGGCGATGTCCGGCTCACTTTGTCCTCGTGCCAGCACGACGGCTCCATAGCCAACAACCCGGTCTGTTTCGCCCAGAGGCGTATCGCCGGAGTTTGCATAGCTGACAACAACCGCATGAGCAGCGCCGAGCTCTCTTGCGGCAAACATGGCGGTCAGAATAGGTCCTTCGCCGCAGGCGCAAGTCGAGAGTCCGGGAACACCGCGACCCATCTCGCTGGCCACGACTCGCCGGACCTCCCGAGGATCAAAACTGGCAATCGCCTCCAGAGTGCGGCGGTCCGTGACCGTGGCATCGTCATACGAAGGGTAGTGTGACAGGTCCGAGCTGGCTACAATGAGTACCGGTTTGTCCTTAATGAGTTGGCCGATGGCGTGGCCGAGATCGTGGCAGAACTCGTAGTCAGGTGATCCAACAATCAAAGGGACAATCTTCGCGTTGGGCAAAACGGTTTGGATGAAGGGGACTTCCACCTCGACCGAATGCTCCTGCATGTGCATTTCCCGGCGAAAAGTGACGCGGTCGTCACTCGCCATCAGCTCTTGGGCAAGCTTCTCATCGATCATGACCTGTCCGAGCGGCGTGCGATACGCACCGCGGGGCCAGACTGAAGCCCCTCGAAAAGCGGCGGTCGTGTGATTTGTACCCAGGACAATAACCGTGCTGAACGGTTTGCCAACGACCTGCTTGAAGGCATCGGCCGCGATTTGTCCCGAAAAAACATAGCCCGCGTGGGGGACAATGAGAGCGACAGGGTCTTCCACAGGCCGGAGGACGGCGTCATCGAGATACGATTGGACCGCGAGGCGCAGTTCGCCAGGTTTCTCCGGGTAGAATTTCCCGGCCACAGCTTCAGGCCGAACATCGGCCGCCGCCGGATTGGCTCCCGGTGTGTCAGCGGATTTTGCCGCTTTGTGTCGTGTTAAAGCCATGATAACGATCAAGGTTAGAATGACGACTATGCCCACATAGAGCAGTTTCATGGTTACATCTCGCCGCAGAGAACAGAGACGATTCGACTAAAACCAGACTCCAGCGATGGGAGTCTGGCAGAATTCACATTTTCCATCCTTCAGGTGTTGGGACTTGAC
>CAZJAD010000052.1:3886-12018 GCA_964543855.1 uncultured Alphaproteobacteria bacterium | reverse complement strand
CCTTTGAGGTCAATCTTGATGGCGTCGAGGGTTTGGCAGAGCTCCTCCAAGGGTTCCGGTTTCATGAAGCCGCAACTGATGAGAACATGCCGAAGCCCCTGCGGTCTTCCTTGCCGCGCTATATCGACCATGTATTCGAAGAAGACGGTGGGCTCGTTATAGGTGAAAGCGATGATCGGGGCTTGCCGAGTCTGTGCTGCACGGACAATCTGCTCCGGCGGGACCTCCGGCACATTGAAGTCTTCGGGGCTGGCCTGTGAAATCTCCCAGTTCTGACAGAATGTGCAGCTCAGCGGACAGCCCGCTGTGGCCAGCGAATAGGCATTCGTGCCTGGCAGGAAATGGTAGAACGGTTTCTTCTCGATTGGATCCACATGAATAGCAACCGGATGACCGTAAGAGAGCGAGCGTAAGCGGCCGTTCACATTCTCACGAACACGACACTGTCCCCGTTGCCCGACGGGAATGGCACATTCATGGGCGCAGAGCAGGCACTGGACCAGGCCTTCGGGATGCTGAAATTCATGACGGAGACTGGCAGCGAGTTCCCCGTGACAAACCCCACAGTTGCCCGCAGCCGTGGCGAGCGAAGCCCAAAACCGCGCCTCGGGAGCTGTTTGCGCGAGGGCACTCGGACCCGCTGCGAGAGCTTCGCCTGAACCACTCTCGAGAAGGAGCCTGAGCCATGCCGGAGACGAAGCCACCAGAACGAGACCGCCGCCCACAAGTCCCAGCCGACTGGCAAGAACCAAGAAATCGCGCCTTGTGAATTCGTGGTCAGGCATTGCCCATCCTATCCGAACCGCGTGCCTCCGCTATGGATACGCTCACCATAATTTAGCACACTTCTGCCCGCAATGCAAGCGTTCTCTCCCGTGTGCTTAACCGCGTGGCTCAAATGGCTTTGCCCCGGGATTAGCGGCTTGACTTTGTCCCTAACTTCTCGTATTCTAAGACACTTGGTTTCCGCAATCCAAGGGCTGTTGGTGGCAGCAATCCGCAGACCGGCTCGGAACATCCGGCAAATCTCATAATTATCGAACATCCAGATTCTTACCTTGGGATAGGGCGGTTCTATGGCAGGAGCATCTGAGAAGAAGATGACACCCGAAGAGATTGAGCTTGAATGGCATAAGAATGTCTATCGCGGTGACGACATGCCTCAGCTGACAGTCCGCGCGGTCATTATGGGTTCGTTCCTCGGCGCGTTCATGTCGCTGTCGAACCTGTACATTGGTCTCAAGACCGGCTGGGGCCTGGGTGTGGCCATTACCGCCTGTATTCTCTCGTTTGCCATCTGGAAGACGCTGCGCAAGGTCGCCCCGCGACTTTTTCGCAGTGACATGTCCATTCTTGAGAACAACGCGATGCAGTCCACGGCGTCGTCGGCGGGCTACTCCACCGGTGGCACGATGGTGTCTGCGATTGCCGCCTATATGCTCCTGAACGGCCATCATATCAGCTACGGGCTGCTCACCGCTTGGATTTTCTTCCTGGCGGTGCTGGGCGTGACCATGGCGATTCCGATGAAGCGGCAGATGATCAATGTCGAGCGCCTAAAGTTTCCGTCCGGAATCGCCGCCGCTGAAACCCTGAAGAGCCTGCACGGAGACGCAAAGGAAGGTAAAGCCGAGGGAATGGGCGCGGCGCGAGCCCTGTTTACTGCTGGCGGGTTGGGTGTCGTCATCGCCACGGTTCGAGACGCCTTCGGCTGGATTCCCATGTTGTACAACACCTTTGGAGCAGGGCTGGCCCGGTACACGATTTCGTTTGAGGCCAGCCTCATTTTGGTGGCGGCCGGCGCTATCATGGGTCTCCGTGTTGCTGCGAGTCTTCTTATTGGTGGCGTTCTCAACTGGGGTATTCTCGCGCCTCCGATGATTCACGACAAGGTCATTACGCATCCTGTCCCGACCATCCGCAGTGCTGAAAAGCTACAATTTCCTCTTACGATTCCGGCTGGGCACGCTCTGGAGCTCACGCTCGTCGAGGCTACAGACGGCCCGTTCTTCTCCTCGGGCAGGGATACGACGCGCCTTGTCTATACATGGAAACGGACGGAAATTCACGCGACGATAGCGTCTCTTGTTGCTTCCTTGAATGATTCACTGCTAAACGACGGGCAGACGCCGAACCCGCTCTTCGGCAAGATTGCTTTCGGGGAGCCAGAAAACGTTTATGAAATGGGGTACCTCGAAGCACGTGCCACTGGCGCAATCTACTGGGAAGCGGCGCTGTCGATGCCCGAGGCCGAGTATGCTCCGGTTGTGCCGACAGGGAAAGCCGTACCTCTGATGAGATTCGCCGGGCAATCGGGCGCGCGGCTGGCGGCAATCCCCGAGTTTCCGCTCACCGTACCGGCACAGACCGAGCTGGCGCTGTCTATTGGCGAGGGCGAATCGGCTGTGCCCTATTCCTACATCTGGTCTGCGGAGGTCTGCTACGAGTCTCTGGATGCTCTCGTGCGAGATTTGAGTGCTCCTAGAGGATTGCAGGGAGAGCCGAATCCCTTAGGCGCCATCTTTCAGTTTGCCGCTGGCAAGGATTCACTTTTCATTGCCACACCTTCGGCTGCGCGCTTGCTTGCCTTCGAACCGGGAGCCGCGGATCATCAGGAGCCCGGCGGCTACCGGAACATCGTTTCGTGGAGCCTCTGGGCGGGAGCCGCTTGCATGGTGACTTCGGGGCTTCTCGCTTTTGCTTTCGAATGGCGCACGGCGCTGCGTGCGTTTTCCGGATTGCGGCGAATCTTCCGGCGGCGCCGAAGTCTGAGTGTCGTTGACGAGGACCCACTTGAGAGGGTTGAAGTGCCAGGATCGTGGTTCGTCGGCGGGATGACTATCGGAACGGCCGGGGTCGTCGCCATCGTTGTCATCTACTTTGGAGTTGCCTTGTGGATGGCGCTGCTGGCTGTCGTGCTTTCGTTCTTCCTTGCCCTTGTTGCATGCCGAGCCACTGGGGAGACGGACACGACGCCGGTGGGCGCGATGGGCAAGATTACGCAGCTCGTTTATGGAGCGTTGGCGCCACGGCAGATGAATACCAATCTGATGACGGCGTGCATCACCGCGGGCGTGGCAGATTCGGCGGCAGACCTTCTGACGGATTTGAAGAGCGGCTATTGTTTGGGAGCGAACGCCAAGCGCCAGTTTCTGGCGCAGTTTTCGGGCATATTCGTGGGAACGGCAGTCGTTGTGCCGGCCTTCTATCTGATTGTTCCCGATGTGAGCGTGCTTGGGTCAGACAAGTTCCCTGCACCGGCTGCACAAGTTTGGGCATCGGTGGCACGGCTCCTTTCGAATGGACTGGAATCGCTCCATCCAACCGCCCGTCTTGCCCTGGTCATCGGCGCCTTGGTCGGCCTTCTTATCCCTATGGCTGAGCGGCTCTTTCCGAAGGCACGGCGTTATATTCCGTCGGCGATGGGTCTGGGGCTCGCTTTTTGCATTCCTTTTTGGAACTGCCTCTCGATGTTTGTCGGGGGCTTGATAGCTTTCGTCATCGAAAAGGTCAGGCGACCTTTGGCGGAGAAGTACACGATTCCGACAGCGTCAGGGCTCATCGCCGGGGAGAGCATCATGGGCATCTTCATTACGCTGGCTTTCGCCCTCGGATGGATATGACCCCGGCATCTATCGCTGTCTGGTGGCAATCCCGCAGCGGGATGACCCGCAGCATCTTATGACTCCTGGAGGATCATTGGGAAAGACTCCTGTGGAATTCACCTTAGTGCTTGGCGGCGGCGGTGCGCGAGGGTTGGCACACATCGGGGTGCTGGAAGTTCTCGAAGGCGCAAAACTGCCGATCGCCCATATTGTTGGGACGAGCGCCGGCGCGATTATCGGCGGTATGTATGCCACGACACCCGACGCGGCCGCGGTGCGAGAGAAGGTTCGGGATTTCCTCAGGAGTGAAACCTACGCTGGCGTTGAGAATCTTATCCAGCGCACACTTCAGGGAACTGGCGGGGATGTTCGTACCCACCCGCGATTGCTTCTTCGCGCGAAACAGATTTTGTTGGCGAAGAAAGCGGCCTTCAGCATGGGCATTTTTGAAACGGAGGTGCTGCGCACAATTGTCGACTCTCTCCTGCCATCAATGCCAATCTCTGCCTGCCAGATTCCTTTCACCTCAGTTGCCGTCAATCTTCATACCGGTCGAACGGCGGTGATAAGCGAGGGAGATCTGCGCAGTGCGGTCGCAGCAAGCTGCGCGATTCCAGGATTCTTTCCGCCGCAAAAACACGATGGGAGCCTCTACATTGACGGTGGAACCGTGAGCCCGATGCCGGTGCTGGAGGCCCTGAGTCTGGACGGAACTCAGCGACCCATCATTGCCGTGGATGTCGGCCGCGACCTTGAAAGTAGTGACGAAGTATCCAATGCTCTTGAGGTCGTGATGCGCAATGAGTCTATCGCCGGTTACTGGCTCAAGCGACCCCACACAGAGAGAGCGGATATTGTTATTGACCCGGATGTGGGGCACTACACATGGTCGCATGTGGACCAGATGGATGCTTTGATCGAGGCTGGAAGGACCGCTGCACGAGAGTCCATGCCGATGATTGAGAAGCTCCGGTTCAAGGCGAAAGGGAATATCCTCACTCGACTCCTTCTCCGAGCACGCGGCGCTTGACTTCATAATCGCATAATTCTATATTGATGGGTAGACTTTCGTTCTACCATATTGAATACCCGCATAGCCGTCTCCGTTTCATCCGCGGTTGTGGCACCTGAAGATGACCTGGATGTTTCGACGCGCTGCCTTCAGTCGTTCGCGCGCGAATCCCATCGCACTCTGTGTTCCAGTAATACCGTTGCCAGTTGGCAGATTCCGGGGCCGATAGAAAGCCGATAGAAAACAGGAGGTAGCATCATGAATCGCTTCGCAGTATTCCGGCTCTGTCTGGCTATCTCGCTTGTGCTGGCTCTTTGGTCCACCGTCGGCGCTCGCGGGAGAATCGCCATTGACGGTCTTCATGGCATGCCTGTCATTGATATGGAAGCGGAGGGCCCGCTGATTGATCTGGAGGCTCTCTATCCTGATGTGAACTTCGTTCTCATTGATGCCGCTCGCATGCCGATCTATGAGCTCCTTGCCGAAGGTTACAGTCAGGGAGAGTTCATTCGAGATTCCATCGAAGTCGATGTTCCAGAAGGCACCCACGCTCTCTATGCGGTACTTGGTGTGGACATCGATCCGCAACTGATAGAGCAGCTCCCCTATTTGTTTATCGTCGGTCCCGACCAGAGCATGACAAGCGGAGCTTACGGCCTGTGCCATCTTGACGATCCCGAGCCGGGGCGATATGTCGTCATTGTGGACTCGTGGTGGGAAGGCGTTCCTTATCAGATTGGCACAGGGCCTTACATTTGGGAAGCCTATCCCCCTGAGGACTATGACGCGGTATTTCTTCTTCGCAGCCTCGACTTCCAGTTCTTCCGTGGATCTCCGACACCGCTGTCGAGTTATGATTTCTCACGCTTGCAGCAGATGCTGGATGCCGGTGGAGGGATCGGGCTTGTCTATGAAGGGGCGGGCCCCATGGCAATGAAGCCCATCGTTCGCATTCGCGGTATGGCTTCGCAGGATGCCACGATCCAGATTGATGTTCCCGGCAGATTGACCTATGCGCTCCCGCGGCCGCAGACTACGCGACCGCTTACATGGCGTATCACATCGGTAGAGGCGGAGAGCGAGTACGACTACGAGGCGAGATTCGCCCAGCCTTTGAATTTCATCGCTTACGACTCTCGCACCAGCACGGTGGTTAATCGCTCGTGGGCCACGGTTCGTGACCTGAAGCTCATCGAATTCATTCGCGGTGAGGGCTATCGAATTACACATGTCGGCACACTGAACCCCGGTGATGAAGCCGTATTGCCCAAGGGCACTGTGCTGCCCTATTTCGCCGCTCGACATAGCCTTGACACATCGTTGCGTCACGAGGCGGCTGGCGCAGGCATGACTGCCGGGGAAGTGGAGTCTTTCTTCACCAAGTACTCATGGGCATCCCGAGTCTTGGCGGATGTCTGCGCATCGAACGCGCCAGTCTGCTTGTATCGCGTTGAGGCGGAGGATTATGACGCTCTTCTGCCGTTACAAGTTGATCCGGCACCGGATGAAGTGTGCCGCGTCTTGTGGGTTTATTCAATGCTCTCCCCCACCGCGGACTGTGAGCAGGCGGTGCATCCCCGGGCTGTGAATCGGGACGCTTGGCCCGCGGAAGACGGAACTGGAGCTCTGCATGAATACGGTTTCATGCGAGAGACTTTCGGAGGAGACGCTCTGGATGACATGGATGCATGGGGTTGGCATCTCTACGACCTGGAGTTGACGGACCCAACCGATTATGTCGACGATCCAGCCAACATCATCTTTCATACATGGGGGGCGAGTCCCTTGGTCTCGCGGCTGTCAGAGGGGGTCGGTCAGGTACTCGGGCTTTGGGTGTGTGGGATTCAGCCGGGCGGCGGTGCAACCGAGGTTGTTCTTTCAGGAGATGACGATACACAGTTGGACTATCCGAACTCGCCTTTTCCACCCGGTAGCTACCCGCCGGTTGTTGTCGCACGGCAGGAGACAGCCGGAGGACGCCTCGTAGGGCTGGCGGACCTGCATTTCTTGGCTGACCTGCAGGACAACTTGCAGCTTATGCACAATATTTTCGAATGGCTGGATGAAGGCGCGAGCGGTGAGGGGGCGGATATCGACCTGCCGGATGCCGTCGCCGAAACGACACTTGTCGAGGGTTTTTCCGGTGAGACCCATTTCCGGGTGTACAACCTGGGAGATGAACCACTCACTCTGAGCACGGAATTGCCTGCACTCGATTGGATAACGGTCACGGGGCCGTCGGATACGACCCTTGCCGGCGGTGAAGTGCTCGTCTTCACGATTCATTGGTCTGGCTACACGGCGCCGGGCTATTATGAGACGCAGTGGAGTTTCACCAGCAATGACCCGAACGAGCCTTCACTCGCCTGGCCGGTTCGGCTGCGGGTTCTCGGTGCCGGTGGTGTTCATGAAAGGGCTACCGACAAGATGCCAGAGGCTTTTCGCCTACTGATGCCTTATCCGAATCCGTTTAATGCTCGGGTTAGCCTTCCGTTCGTGTTGCCTCAAGGCGGTATCATGCTCGTCGACCTCTACAATGTTCTGGGGCAACATGTCGAGCGTCTTCCATCTCGGGCGTGGTCAGTGGGGACGCACCAGATTCAGCTCGACTTCAACGGCAGACCAGCCGGGTTGTATTTCGTTCGGGCTGAGTACCATGGAATGGTTCAGATTCGAAAACTGATGTTGCTGAATTAGTCTGCGGCAGATTCCTGTTCGTAAATCTCGCAGTGACATGATCACTGCATATGCAATCAAGCGTCACGCGACCCGTGACTGCGGGAGGTAGAAGCTTGTCTGTGTTGACTGTCCGAGGCGCGACGAAGGACTACATGCTTGGGCGGGCCGTTGTGCACGCCTTGCGAGGCGTGGATCTTGATGTGCAGACCGGCGAGTTCCTTTGCATTATTGGCCCGTCTGGGTCGGGAAAGACGACGCTGTTGAACTTGGCAGGTTGTCTGGATGTACCGACTATGGGGAGTGTTCGGCTTTTCGATCACTTCGACACGAACACACTCGATGACAAGGCGGCTACAGCCCTCAGGCGCGACCGTATCGGTTTTATCTTTCAGAGCTTCAATCTGATGCCGGTGCTCAATGTATTCGAGAACATCGAATTTCCGCTGATTCTGCAGCGTGTTTCGCGGGCGGAAGCGCGCCGTCGCGTCGACGAGCTCATTGATGAGGTGGGGCTGCGCGAGTTTGTTGAGCATCGACCCGAGGAGCTCTCGGGAGGGCAGCGCCAGCGTATCGCCGTGGGTCGTGCGCTGGTGACCGAACCTGATTTGGTCCTTGCCGATGAGCCGACCGCGAATCTGGACCGCGATTCCGGCATGGCTGTCCTTGACTTGATGGAGGAATTGAATCAGAAAAAGGGTACCACATTCATCTTCTCAACGCATGACCCGAAGGTCATGGCTCGTGCATCCCGGACCCTGCATATGGTGGATGGTCAGCTTCTCGAGGAGGCGAACGAGCAACCGCAGTGAAGCCGCTCTTAGGTCGTACCGATGTCA
>CAZJAD010000052.1:0-3786 GCA_964543855.1 uncultured Alphaproteobacteria bacterium | reverse complement strand
GGCGCGACGCTCGAGGCGGCATATCTGGCGGCCGGAGCTGGCATTGCCGCGGCGGAAGCTGTGGTGAAGGGTGAACTCAAGAATGCCTTCTGCGCTGTCCGTCCACCTGGTCATCATGCGACGGCCCATCAAGCCATGGGTTTTTGTCTCTTCAACAACATTGCTATTGCTGCGGCGTGGCTTCAGGAGAAAGCGGGAGTCTCCCGAATCCTTATCGCCGACTGGGATCTTCACCACGGGAACGGCACGCAGGACATATTCTACAACTCGAATCGCGTGTTCTATTTCAGTACACATCAGTGGGGCATCTATCCGGGCTCCGGTGCGGCCGGTGAAACGGGAGGGGGCGAAGGGAAGGGTTTCACGCTGAGTCGACCATTGATGATGGCCGATGGTGACAACGAGATCGTGGCGGCCTTCACCGAGGAGTTGCGCCCCGCCATGGCCAGATTTAAGCCCGAGTTCGTGCTTGTTTCTGCCGGGTTCGATGCCCATGAGCTCGATCCTCTGGGGAGCCTATCCGTGACCGACGCTGGCTTCCGGCGTTTGGCGGAGAGTGTGTGCGGGATTGCCGAGGAGTATGCCAAAGGACGCTTGGTCGTATTCCTTGAAGGTGGCTACAACCTTGATGTCTTAGGGCGGTGTGTTTGTGACCTGTTGGATGTGCTCTCAACGCCGATGAATAAGTGAATTGTTCTTGTTGGCAAGGATTTGGCGTGGAAGAGAATTGGGTAAGAGCGGCGTACGCTGTTCACGAAGATGGACGGATTCAGTGTCGACTGTGCCCGCGCTTGTGTCGCCTGAGTGAGGGGCAGGAAGGGTTCTGCCGCGGACGCACGGTTGTCGATGGTGAACTTCGAGTCACGAATTACGGGCAAGCTGTCTCTGTCGCCATAGACCCGATTGAGAAGAAACCCTTGTTCCATTTTCATCCGGGAGCGGCGATTCTCTCGCTGGGGCCGAACAGCTGCAACCTGGCCTGCAAGTTCTGCCAGAACTACGATATCTCGCAAGGGCGAGTACCGACGCGCTATGTGTCCCCTGAGCACCTCCTGCAACTATGCCGGCATTACAACTCAAAGGGTGTCGCGTTCACCTACAGTGAACCTCTCATGTGGTACGAATATGTCCGCGACACAGCCCCTCTTCTCCATGAAATGGGGGGAGTTGTCGTGTTAGTGACGAACGGCTATCTCTGTGAAGAGCCGCTCAGGGAGATCCTGCCGCAGGTTGATGCACTGAACATTGACCTGAAATCGTCAGAGGAGGAGTTCTATCGTCGCGTGTGTGGAGGGCATCTTGAGGATGTTGTGCGCACGATCCGTATCAGCAGCGAAATGGAACGCCATGTTGAGGTGACTCATCTCGTGGTTACGGGGTACAACGACACGGAAGAGAAGATTCGTGCTGTTCGTGATATCGTGGCGGAGATTAATCCACGCATCCCCTTGCATCTCTCGCGCTATTTCCCTCACCACAAGTTCACTGATCCTCCGACCTCGGTGGATTTTCTGCTGAAGGCCCGGGAGATCTGCAGGGAAAGGCTGCCTTTCGTCTACATAGGCAATGTGGCGCTCAAGGGAGCCGAGGATACGCGCTGTCCGGCGTGCGACACGGTTGTCATATCGCGCATGGGCTACGCAGTGGACATTCGTGCGCTTTCGAATGGTCGCTGTGCGAATTGCGGTGAGGACTTGGGAATCGTTCAATAACACAGAGACTGTCTCGTGGATTTTGCGGCTTGGGTAGAGAGAATCGATGGTTGGGTGTGGGGGTATTTTCTAATCTTCTGGCTCGTGGGAACGGGCCTTTTTCTTACGCTTCGAATGAGGCTGGTTCAGGTGCGGCAGTTTTTCCACGGCTGGGGGCTCATTTCCGGCAAATGGGATAATCCGAAGGATCAAGGAGAGATCACCCACTTCCAGGCGCTCTCGACGGCGTTGTCGGCCACCATTGGCACCGGCAACATCGCTGGTGTAGCAACAGCCATCACTCTGGGCGGTCCTGGCGCAGTCTTCTGGATGTGGGTAACTGCAGCGGTCGGCATGTGCACGAAGTTTACCTGCTGCATGTTGGGTCAGCGCTTCCGTGAGATCGATGACAAGGGCGTTGTGGCGGGTGGACCGATGTACTATCTGAAGAATGGCTTGAAGCTCCCGTGGCTGGGCGGGCTTTTCGCCCTTTTTGCTGCAATCGCTACATTTGGATGTGGGAACACGGTACAGGCCAATTCCATCGCCAGCCCGCTCTATGATTACTTCGGCATTCCCAAGCTGCTTGTCGGTCTCGTTCTGGCCAGTCTTGTGGGCCTGGTTATTATTGGTGGTGTCCGGCGAATTGCGCAAGTGGCGGAGCGGATCGTCCCGTTCATGTGCATCGTCTATGTGACAAGTGCGCTTGTTATTATCCTCGCGCATATCACTGAGGTGCCCGCAGCTTTCGCTGCCATTTTCGAAGGTGCCTTTGGTTTCCAGTCAGTGGCGGGAGGAACACTCGGCTACACGGTGGCGCAGGCGATGAGGTGGGGTGTAGCGCGCGGGCTTTTCTCGAACGAATCGGGTCTGGGCTCGGCGGCCATTGCTCATGCACCGGCTAAAACCAAAGAGCCCGTGCGCGAGGGTTTCGTCGCCATGTTGGGGCCGTTCATCGACACCCTCGTGATATGCACGATGACGGCGCTCGTCATCATCATCAGCGGGCTTTACAAGGATCCGGAATTGACGGGTGCAACTCTATCGGCCTCGGCGTTCAACGAGATGCTGCCGGGTTTTGGTGTCCACGTCGTCAGTTTCGGCCTCGTGTTTTTTGCGTTCACGACGATGGTTGCCTGGAATTACTACGGCGACCGCTCGGTGCTCTTTCTTTTCGGGCGACATGGCAGAACAGCGACGATTGTCTATCGATGGCTCTATGTTTTGGCAATTCCCGTCGGGGCCTCGATCTCGCTGCCCCTCGTCTGGAATCTCTCGGATATCAGCAATGGGCTCATGGCATTCCCGAATCTTGTTGCCCTCATCGGCCTTTCGGGTGTCGTGGCTCGCCTTCTTCGCGATTACGAGAATCGACGCCCAACGATGATCCCCTACCGTCCTCACCTGTTCAAGCGATCGTCCGCAGGTATGACGGGCAGCGTTCGTGGCTAAGGCACTGCCCGTATGGGAGGAGTGCCGAGATGCACAGCGCACTTGAGTGTCACTATGATCTTGCAGGTTGCCTTCCGCCAAATTGTCTTCAACGAGTTGCATCTGTTGGATCCAATTGCGATATTCTGCGCCGAAGGAATTCTCGGGGTGGCGCAGTTCCACAGCGTGGGTAAGCAATGACCGATGGCCACCGGACAGGGGGACCGCTAAGGCAGGGCTGGCGCGCAATCCGGCTCGTGGTCGGATTTGTGGTGCTGGCTGTCGGCCTGGCGATGCTCGTTCTTCCGGGGCCAGCCATCGTCGTCATTCCCATGGGTCTGGCGATCTTAGCTACAGAATTCGTCTGGGCGAGACGGCTGCTGGAGCGCATGAAAGCTGGCGCTCAGTCCATACGCTCCAGTCTGAGGGACAGGGCGCACCGGAAGGGGAAGAACTAAGCGGTGGGGTGATCTATGAGGGGCATTGAAGCTTGACAAAGGGGCCTTATTTCTCTAAATTTACAGGGTTGAAATCCGACGCATTTTCGCACACGGATTCGTTGCGCCTATAGCTCAACTGGTAGAGCAACTGACTCTTAATCAGTAGGTTCTAGGTTCGATTCCTAGTGGGCGCACCACTGTAACAGCTTGTAGGTTAGATACTT
>CAZJAD010000051.1:3813-15376 GCA_964543855.1 uncultured Alphaproteobacteria bacterium | reverse complement strand
CCAGAAGATGATAGTCGCCCGCCGCTGTGTCCGCAAACATCGGATCGAGCAAAATGTTGAAGTAGCTGTCGCACGAGTCGTCGTTAGCGTTCGTCATGGAGAGTTCGGCGATTCCAGGAGATCCATGAGAGGAGTCGTCATTGAAGAACACGATGTTTCCACCACTGTTGCCAAAAACATCGCAGTATTGAAACAGACTGGAAGGGCTTTCACGAAAGAATACTCCTCCACCATTAGAGAAGGCAATAATGGTACTACTAAAAACAGATTCATCGCGGTAGCAATACACGCCCATTCCTAAGTTCTCACTAAGGGTACAGTTCGCAAAAATCGCTGAGGAGTAATGAGCGCAATACACCCCGCTACTTGTATTGCCGTTTATAGTACAATTGGTGAAAATCGGCGAAGCACCCCCGCAAAATACTCCACCGCCATAGCTCGCACTATTGCCGTTGATCGTGCAGTTGGTGAGAATTGCCGAACAATTCTCATAACAGGATATCCCACCGCCGTCTGATGCCCGATTGCCATTGATTGTACAGTTTACAAATGTTGGCGAGGAATATACCCAGCAGCCCACGCCACCGCCAGCCATCTCAATTACAGTATTGTTGGCGATGGTACAGTTCGTAAAAGTCGGTGAAGAATTGTCCCAACAGCCGACACCGCCTCCCCCTTCTGCGTGGTTATGGCTGATAGTACAACTGTCAAAGGAAGGCGAAGAATTGTATAAACAAACAACTCCGCCGCCGATACCTGGCAAACCTGTAGTATTGTAACTGAATGTGCAATTCGTGAAGGTCGGAAAAGAAGAATACTGGCACGCTACGCCGCCGCCATAGTAGCCGTAGTTGTTCTCAAAGGTGCAGTATGAAAAAGTCGGTGAGGCACTGTCACAATATGCCCCGCCGCCGAGATCACCACCTGAGTTGTCACGGAAGGTACAGTGAATGAAAGTTGGCGAGGCATTATAACACTTAGCTCCACTGCCGTAGTCATACAGCCAATATCCAGGGCAACTATTCTCCATAAGGCAGAATTCGAGATGACTATTGGAACTGCTGGAATCCGAAAAGATAAGACCTCGCCAACGATTTGGGTGAGTTTCGGGATCCGCAGTAAAGATGATCGTATCACCTTCCATTCCTTCAGCCTGGAGTGTTCCATAGATCAAAAATGGACAATGCCAGTCAAAGATGAAAATGGTTCCCGGCATAAGGCGCAGACTATCACCTTCATCTACATAGATGGTGTCAACGACATGGAATTCGCCCGGGCCAAGTGTGCCGCTCAAGGGGCCGGAGAGCTGCGCGAGGCTCGCTTGCGTGCAAGCGAGAACGATGAGCAGGCTGAAAATGCGTCTCATGATTGGTCCTCCTACGAGTCTCAGTGCGGGAAGCGGTTTCTTGCGCGTGTAAGAGGAATCGGAGTGAATTGCGCTTTTCAAGCCCTCACAGTCGTGGGTAAGTTGAAGCGAGGGGAGGTATTTTCAGATTAGAAGAGAACGATGCGGGTCGTGAGGCCGCGCTTGCGAATTTTCTGGATCAGCGAGTCGAGGCTCGCCGTGGTTGTGCTGAGACGCTCGTAGAGTTCGGGATCGGTGATGAGTTGCCCCAGTGTGCCTTTGCCTTCACGCAGATCACTGGTGACGGCGCGCAAGTCACTGGCCAAGGCCTGCAACTCAGCGGACGCACTGTCGAAGCGCGCCAGCGACTGGTCGATCTTGCTCTCGCTGTGTTCGACCAGCGTCTTCAGAGAGGCGAGGGTTCCTTCGAGATGCGCAATGGAGTGAGTTAGCGACTCGCGATTCTCGGTTATCCACTGTGCCGCCGCAGCACTGCCTCGGTCGAGATTCGCCAGCGAGCGGGAGACGTGCACCTGGTTGGCGGAATCGCCCGCAATCTTGTCCAAGTTGACGACGAGGGAGTTCAAGTTCCCCAGAACCTTTTTGAAATCGAGGGAGAACTCATCGATAAGAGCAACGACCTCGGAAATGCCGAAGGTCGGGAGTCCTCGCAAGGGCAAGTCGGTGTTCACCTCCTGCCCGTCGGTGCCGGGATAGATCGCGACGACTTTGCCGCTCATGAGCTGCACGGTCTCGATAGTGATCCGGTAGTCACTCAGGATGCGGACATCCTTATCGATGAGACACTGTACTTCAACATGATCGGGTGCCAGCGTGACGCGCCGGACTTTGCCCTTCGGCACGCCGTTGACCAGCACGAGCGCTCCGTTTTCCAGCCCACCGATATTCTGGAAATGGACGACGATGGGATAGCGCTCGCTACGCAGCTTAATGCCTTTGCCCCACATGATGCCGACGACCAGGATAACAAAAGCGGCCAGAACGGCGAGACCTACTTTGATTTCTGTAGAGCGATTGTCCATTATTCCTCACCCGTTATAGGGGACGGGCCTGGTTGCCGGCAGATCTTGACAGAAAATGGCAACGCCCGCCTGTCGAATCTCGCGGAGTGCCGCCTCGTCCCAATCCGAGAGGTAGATGTAGGGCAAATACTCGCGGCGGTCTTCGCGGAAGTGCATGCCGCCCAGCGTGAGCACTTTCATCGGGGCTCCCAGTCGAATGAGTTTGAGTGCGTCGACGGGATGCTCCAGAAGAATCATCGAGCGGCTGTGATTGAGTTCTCCCTTGCGCCACTCATCCGCGGCCGTTTGCAGCTTGACGACATCGCCTTTCATCTCCGACGGAATCAAGGCGCGGATCGTTCCGGCCAAAACCGAATCGCTGACGACGCGGTCGGATGCTACAACCAGTTGATTCAGATGCAATGCCTGTGCCCATCCGACGACGATCTGGCCGTGGAGCAGCCGGTCGTCCACGCGGACCAGCGGAAAAGTGAGTCCTTTCTTACGCAGAGAGATAATCGATAGCATCGAGAGATAGCAGATCTGTTAGGGAATCAGTTGAATGCCCCGAAGGCCATCATCGCGAACCGTGCGAATGAGCTCGGTGAAGCTCATCGTTCCGCGCTTGGTGAAGAAGGAGGTCAGCATGGGCAGATTCACACCGCTGATAATGGCCAGACGCCGGGCATTTTCGCCGGCACGGCGACATGCGACATAGGGCGATCCCCCACAGAAATCCGCGAAAAGAATCGTGTCTTCTCCCGCGCGGACACAGGATGCAACCAGTTTGGAGAGTCCTTCAAGGTCCTTGCCTTCATTGGTGATGACCTCGACGCCGTCCTGCGGCCCCAGGAGCGATTCAGCACATTTCAAGAGCTCAGCGCCGAGCAAACCGTGCGTGATGATCAAGGCATGCACCATGTCGGAATCCCACTCACTCGTAGTCCTTCTCCAGATAGGAGCGGACGCGCGACTTATCGAGAATGCTTGCTGTCAAAGCTCGGCTGAAGTCCTTCGCCGGATGGAAACCGTAGACCCTGAGGTGAAGATTCAGGGCAATGGTCTCGGCGATGACGGTGACATTCTTGCCCGGGTAGATTGGGAGGCGGATATAGGGGATTTCGACGCCAAGGTAGCTCTTGGTCTGGTCTTCCATTCCCAGGCGTTCGTAATCCTGCTCCTTGTCCCAATCCACGAGTTCGACCTCGGTTTCGACACGCTTCTGGAGGCGGATGGCCCGGACGCCGAACATCTGCCTAACATCGATGATGCCCACGCCTCGAATTTCCATGAAGTGCTTGAGCATTTCCGATCCGGTGCCGACGAGCACGCCTTCGGCCTTCTTGATGAGGGTCACGACATCGTCCGAGACCAGGCGATGGCCGCGTTCGACCAGATCGAGCGCGATTTCTGATTTGCCGATGCCGCTGCGACCCGTAAAAAGTAGCCCCGTGCCATAGACATCCACGAGCGAGCCGTGGACGGCGACCGATGGGGCGAACTTATCGTCGAGATAATCCGAGAGCAACTGTGAGAGTTCGGTCGTGGAGAGCTTCGAGACAAAAACGCTTATCCCGCGCCCGTCCGCGATGCGCGGCAGTTCGGGTGGGAACGAGCCCGAGGCGCTGACTATAACACATGGTATCTCATATGAGAAGAACTGATTCAGGCTCTTGGCGAGTATGTCGTCGTCCAGGCTCTTCAGGAAGTGAATCTCGGTGTTTCCCAGAATCTGCACGCGATCATAGGCAAAAAGCTCCAGGAACCCTGCCAGAGCGAGTCCGGGCCTGTGCAGGTTTTTTTGGGTGATGAACCGGGTCAGGCCCTCGGGTGAGTTGGCCAGTTCGAGTTGCAGCCTTTCCCGGCCATCTTGGTAAAAAGCGCCAACTTGCAGCCGATCCACTTGTGCTCCAAGTTTCAGTGTTTGTTTCGCAGTTTGCCCTTATACTTCCGCAACTGCTGTTCCAATTTGTCGACGGATACCGCGATGGACTTCTTGAAATCGTCCGAGGTTTCCGTCGCTTTCAGAAGACTCCCATGAACGGTCAGCGCGATCTCGCTGGTTTTGTTCTCCTTCTGATACGAGAGTTCTATGTTGCAATCAATGATACCATCGAAATAACGAGTCAGGCGTTGCGTTTCCCGGCGAGCATATTCTTTGAGGTCCTCAGTCACTTTGAAATGCCGCGCGGAAATGTTTGTCCTCATCGCCATTCCTTCCTCTTTTGTGATTCCGTCCGTCTAATCCTAACGCAAAGCGACCCGACGGCTCTCGCGTCCGCTCAGTGTGCGCGAGGATGCGCCTGGTCATAGGCTCGGACGAGCCTTTCCATGGAGACTTTCGTGTAGATTTGCGTTGTTGAAATGCGGCGATGGCCCAGCAGTTCTTTGATCGCGAGCAGATCGGCGCCACCGTCGAGGAGATGCGTGGCAAAGCAATGCCGGAGCAGATGCGGCGACAGGCCGCTTCCGCCTGCAATCTTCGAGAGCTCGTGCTTCACAATGCGATAAACACGGAAGCGCGAGATCGGCTGGCCGCGATTCGACAGAAAGACGACGCCCGGGTCCGGCTTTTCGAGGGTCGCCAGGTGAGCCTGCCGGCGTGCCAGATAAGTCTTGAGCCGCTGCGCCGCTGCTTTGCCGAAGGGACAGAGGCGCTCGCGACCGCCTTTGCCCATCACGCGCACCGTCGTGCTGCCCAAATCCAAGCGGCCGAGGGTCAGAGCGGTGAGTTCGGAAACGCGAATTCCCGCTCCATAGAGGAGTTCGAGCAACGCGCGGTCGCGGCAGGAAACGAAATCTTCGCCACAGGGTGATTCGAGCAGCGCAAGGAGCTGCCGCGACGAAAGGGTAGCCGGGAGATGCGGAGGGATGCGGGGCGCGCGGATGGCGCTGACGGGATTGGCCTCGAGCACTTCGCTTCGCACGAGGAAATGACCGAAGGCTTTCAGCGCCGCCATTTTGCGGGCGATGGATCGGCGCGAGAGCGGCACTGTGAGAAGAACCGCCAGAAACTCCCGCACCAAATCCGTGGTCAGCAGCTCGTGCGGCGCCTCAGTGCGCTGCCCGATCTCGTCGAGGAACTCGAGGTACTGGCGGATGTCTCGGCCGTAGGCTTCCACTGTCCGGGGGCTAAGCCCGCGGTGTCGACTGAGATCGAGGAGAAAATCGGTGCTGAGTTCACCCAGAGACTTCATGAGAAGTTCAGGTTTCCACCGCCACCTTGGTTTTGCACGACGGACAGACTTTGAAAGTTCCTCCCTTCGCGACTCGCTCTTCCATGTACGGATGTCCACAAGCCGCGCACGCCTCACGAATCGGCCGATGGGAAGAGACGAAGTCACAGTCCGGGTAGTTGGAGCAACCCCAGAAGGTGCGTCCTTTCTTGGAGCGCTTCGGGCTGACGGTTCCCCCACATCCCGGACGCGGGCACTCCACGGCCAGACCCTCATCGAGCGGCAGGATCGTCCTGCATTCGGGGTAGCCGGAACAGCCCAGGAATTTGCCGTAGCGACCGGTCCGAACAACCATTGGTTTGCCGCATTTGGGACAGACCTTGTCGGTCGGCTCGGGCGCAGGTTGAAGTGGTTTGATGTTCTTGCATTTCGGAAATGCTGAGCAGCCCAAGAATCGACCGTGAGGGCCCCATTTGATGACCATGGGGCTGCCGCACTTCTCGCAAACCTGATCCGTGACTTCTTCGGTCTGCCGACGGAGCTCATCCCGTTTGCCCTTCACCGCCTCCAGCGAGTCGTGGAACGGCTCGTAAAAATCCTCGACGACCTGAACCCAGTCCACTTCCTTGTTCTCGATGGAATCCAGCTCTTCCTCCATCTTCGCCGTGAACGAGACATTGAAGATATCGGGGAACTGGCCGACGAGAATCTTGTTCACGATCTCGCCAAGTTCCGTCGGAGAGAAGCGCTGTTGCTCCTTCTCGACATAGCGACGAGTGGTGAGCGTCGAGATAATCATCGCATAGGTGGACGGACGGCCGATACCCAACTCGTCCAGCTCCTTGACGAGAGAGCCTTCATTGTAGCGAGGCGGCGGCTGTGTGAAATGCTGTTTCGGCGTCAGTTTGTCCAACTTGTAGGTCTCGCCGACCTTCAGCACCGGCAGCTCCCGCGCGGCTTCGTCTTCCTCGGTTGTCAGGTCGGCGTAAATCTCTTGGTACCCCCGGAAGAGCGTTCGCCGGCCGATGGCACGCAGCTCGCCCGGGCCTGCATTGATGGTCGCGGTCGTGCTTTCGAAAAGCGCATCGGCCATCTGCGAGGCGACGAAGCGATTCCAGATAAGCTGATAGAGCCTGAATTGCTCGGGGGTCAGATACTTCTTCACCTGGTCGGGCTTGCGCTGAACATCCGTCGGGCGAATGGCTTCGTGAGCCTCCTGCGCCCGTTTGCTCTTTTTGAAGACTCGCGATTCGGCGGGCATGAAATCTTTGCCGAATTCCCCGGCGATGAACTCGCGCAGAGCTTTGATCGCCTCGGGAGCCGTTCGTGTTGAGTCGGTGCGCATGTAGGTGATGAGGCCCACGGGGCCTTCCCGACCCAGTTCCACGCCCTCGTAGAGCGCCTGGGCCGTCCCCATCGTGCGTCGGTTCGATGATTTCAGTCGTCGCGCGGCGTCCTGCTGGAGCGTGCTCGTTGTGTAGGGCGGTGATGGTGTACTCTTGACCTTCTTTTTCTTCAAGTCGGTCAGAACGAAAGCCTCTTTCTGAAGCGCTTCGACAGTCTTCTGCGCTTCGGCTTCGTTCTTGATGTCCATGTTGACCTTCTTGCCCTTCCATTGAACGAGCTTGGCCTGGAAGGACTCTTTCTTCTTGGTCAGAAGGTCCGCTGTGATCGACCAGTATTCCTGAGGCACAAAGGCACGGATTTCGACTTCCCGCTCGCAGATAAGGCGCAGGGCGACGGACTGTACCCGGCCGGCCGAAGTTCCTCGGGCGATGATCTTCTGAATAATGGGCGAGACCAGGTAACCGACCAGCCTGTCCAGGATGCGCCGGGCCTGCTGAGCTTCGACCTTCGCCTGGTCGATTTCACCAGGCTTGGCCAAGGCTCTCTTCACAGACGCGGGGGTTATTTCGTTAAAGAGCACGCGGTGTACGCGGCCCTTATCGATTTCAATAGCTTTTGCGACATGAGACGCGATGGCTTCGCCTTCTCGGTCCGGGTCCGTGGCGATAAAGATTTCCCCGGCCTTTTTCGCACTGCGTTTGAGCGCATTGATGACACTCGCCTTGCCCTCGATGACCTGATAGGTCGGGGCAAACCCGTTGTCGACATCCACGCCCAATGCCCGCTTGGGCAGATCGATAATATGGCCGACGGAAGCCTGGACGGCATAGTCCGAGCCAAGATATTTCTTAATCGTTCGCGCTTTGGCCGGTGATTCAACAATCACCAGTTTCGTTGCTTTTTTCTCGCTGCTTTTCGCCATGAATTCCTTTCAGAGAGCAAAAGCTTCAAGCGTGAGCTTAAAGCTTCAAAAAACCTAATCCAACCCACTGACTCAGGCACCCGATTCTCGACCTCCGTGGGCATTTAGTGGATGGATTCCGAGGGGCCATTCGCGAAGGAGATGTGCGTCGGTCCCAGCCAGCCTCGCGGATCGCTTTCCATGAGATGGAGAACGACAACCCGCTTCACTTCATCCTCGGTGATACTCATATTGCCAATCAACAAGACGCGTTCCAGAATGGCCTCCAGATCGGACGCATCCAGGACTCCCAGATGGCACAACTGCAGGAGGTAGCCGTAGGCCTGCGCGTCGAGGAACATCTTCTCGACACCGTGCAACACACGATGGGACTGTGGCGAAGCCGACGGATCTTTCGACTCGCGGGCGGGGCGCTTCTGGAAGCGTTCGATGAAGTACGAGAGCGCCGTCGCGACTTCTCGCGGCGAGAATCCGCGTTGCAGAAGATCATCCGAAAGGCCTTCGACCTCTTCCCGCTCCATACGCTGGGAGCGAATTTGTCCAATCACATACATCAGGATCTCGACAATCCTCTGATCCATTTCTTACCCTTCGTTAGTGGCCGCTGAAACGGCCTCGAAACTCCAAGCGCTGTCGAACCCCTTGATGCACACCCTTGAATCTACGGACTTGTCGGACGCCGACCGGTTTGACATCCTGAAAACAGGTATAAGGTAATGAATAAATCGTCGAAAGGCAAGCAAAAAAATTCAGCGCGCCATGCTATGTCGTTGCGCCGTGACATTTCTTGTATTTCTTGCCACTTCCGCACGGACACGGGTCATTTCTTCCCACCTTCGTGACGCGCACAGGTTGCCTCTTTCCCGCTGGAGCCGGCCCGGAAGGAGGCGGTGCCTGGCCGCCGGCCTGGGCGAACGCCAGACCGGTCGCGTCGTCATGTGAATAATTCGCCATTGCGGGTGCCAGTGCGCGTCGCCGGGGCGCTGGCACCGGTTCGCCTTCCTGCGCCGGCTGGGCACGAAAGATGAAGCGCAACGCCTCCTGATTGACATCATCGAGCATTGCCTGGAAGAGGGTAAATCCCTCTCTTTTGTATTCGATGAGCGGATCTTTTTGGCCGTACGCACGCAGGCCGACACCTTCTTTCAGGCGATCCATTTCGTAAAGATGTTCTTTCCACTTCTCATCGATGACACGCAGGATGGCGACACGCTGAAGCTGCGTGAAAAGTTCCTCGCCGAGCGTCTGGGCGCGGCGTTCATAGAGTTGAAAACATCTTTCTTGGAGATAATCGCGCAGAGCCTCACCACTGAGGGCTCCAGCCGCACCGTCCGCGACCGTGTCCAGCAGAAAAATCCTCAGCAACTCATCCTGGAGACCCGGCGTTAGCCCGTCCCCTTGCCCGTTTTCTCCATGTTTTTCAAACAGGTACTCGAGGTAATCCGAGATCATTTCCCGAACGAGCGGCTCGGGGTCCCCGCCTCTCAGAGCGACATTCCGGCGCGCATAAACGACGGTTCGCTGCTGGTTCATCACATCGTCGTACTCCAGCAAGTGCTTGCGAATGCCGAAATTGTACGCCTCGACCCGCTTCTGCGCATTGCTGATGGAGCGCGTGATCAAGCGGTGCGTGATCACCTCTCCTTCCTGCACTCCGAGGCGATCCATGATGGAGGCGATGCGCCCGGAGCCAAAGAGACGCATCAGGTCGTCTTCGAGCGAGAGATAGAACCGACTGTAGCCCGGGTCGCCCTGACGTCCGGCTCGACCTCGAAGCTGACGGTCGATGCGCCTGGCTTCGTGGCGTTCCGTACCGACAATGTGCAGGCCGCCTTCGGCTTGAGTTCTGTCACCCGCCTCTCCGTTCCAGTGAATCACACCCTGACCGAGTTTGATGTCGGTGCCTCGTCCCGCCATGTTTGTGGCGATGGTGACCGCGCCCGGCTGACCAGCCTGGAGGACGACCTCCGCTTCCCGCTGGTGATGCTTGGCATTCAACACATTGTGAGGAATGTTGCGGCGGCGGAGCATGCGCGAGAGGACTTCGGATGCGTCGACCGAAGTCGTGCCGACGAGCACCGGTTGACGAGCCTCGTGCAGCTCGGCGATTTCATCGATGACCGCGTTGTATTTTTCGCGCTTTGTGCGATAAATGACATCATCGTAGTCGTCGCGTCGCACCTCGTCGTTCGTCGGAATCACGACCACTTCGAGCTTGTAAATGTCCCAGAACTCGTTCTCTTCGGTTTCGGCGGTGCCGGTCATTCCGGCGAGCTTGTCATAGAGGCGAAAGTAATTCTGGAGGGTGATGGTGGCGATGGTCTGGGTCTCGCGCTCGATCGTGACGCCCTCTTTCGCCTCGATGGCCTGATGCAGTCCGTCGGAATATCGCCGCCCGTGCATGAGTCGCCCGGTGAATTCATCGACGATGATGACTTTGCCGTCCTCGATGACATACTCCACATCGCGCTCATAGAGGGAATAGGCGCGCAAGAGCTGGGAGATATTCTGGATGCGCTCGCTGCGTTCCAGATACTGCTCCTGCACTTTCTCGCGGAGTGCAAGTTTCTGATCCGGTGTGAGCGCAGTGTCGCCTTCGATGCGGGCGAATTCATCCGGCAGGTCCGGCAGAATAAAGAGATCCGGATCGCCGCCGTAATACTTGCACAGCTCGTCGCGGCCTTTCTCCGTCAGGTCGATGACATGGGTTTTTTCGTCGATGGAGAAGTAGAGTTCTTCATCGAGCTCGTTCATCTTTTTGTCGCGCAGGTAGTCGTTCTCGACGCGCTGCATGAGTCGTTTCGTTCCCATTTCGCCGAGAATCCGCACGAGGCGCTTCTGCTTGGGTTGGCCGCGGAAGCAAAGGAGCAGCTTGCGACCGATGTCGTATTCGTCGAGACCATCCGGTGATTCCAGGTGTTTCTCGACATCGGAGACCATCGAGGTGACGAAGTTGCGCTGGAGGCGAACGAGCTGTTCCACGGGCGATTTCATCTCATGGAACCGATGCGTGGAACGCGATACGGGTCCGGAGATGATGAGCGGCGTGCGTGCTTCATCGATCAACACCGAGTCCACTTCGTCCACGATGGCGTAATGGTGGCCTCGCTGGACCACCTCGTCCATCGTCAGAGCCATGTTGTCGCGCAGGTAGTCGAAGCCGAATTCGCTGTTCGTGCCATAGGTGATGTCTGCGGCGTATTGCTCTTTGCGTTCGTCCGGCGGCATGTGCGCGACGATGCGGCCGACCTTAAGGCCAAGGAATTCGTAGACGATTCCCATCCACTCGGAGTCACGCTGAGCTAGATAGTCGTTCACCGTGATGAGATGACAGCCCTGGCCCTCGAGGGCATTCAAGTAGAGCGGCATGGTGGCGACGAGCGTCTTGCCTTCGCCGGTGGCCATTTCGGTAATCTTGCCCCGGTGCAGAACGATACCGCCGATAAGCTGGACATCATAGGGCACCATATCCCAGGTCATCGGGAGGTCGCGCACCTTAAACTCGCGGCCCAAGAGGCGTCGGCAAGCGTTCTTGACGAGTGCAAACGCTTCAGGCAGCAAATCGTCCAAGGTCTCGTCCGCGGCCAGACGCTGGCGGAATTCCTCGGTCTTCTTCGGCACATCTTCGTCGGAGAGAGAGCGCTGATACTCCTGCTCGATATCGTTAATCTGGTGAACAATCGGCCACAGGCGGCGGACCGACCGTTCATACTTCGTCCCGAAGATTTTTGTGAGGATGTTAAACACGATG
>CAZJAD010000051.1:0-3713 GCA_964543855.1 uncultured Alphaproteobacteria bacterium | reverse complement strand
ATCCTGCACAGGGTAAACTTCGCGGATCCAGTCAAAAGTTCCGGTGTCCGTTTCAAAGAGTCCGCAAGAAAGGCGCGGGTCGCCGTCTCGCGGTTGTCCAACTGAGCCGACATTGATGATTCGTTTGCCGGACGCGTTATCTTTGAATTCGGCTGGAATATGCGAATGGCCGATGAAAGCGATGGGTTCCTTCATGACATGGTAGTGACGCTGCGCTTCCTTCTGCGAGAAGATGTAATCCCAATGAGGAGGATCGTCCGGGGTCGCGTGGACGAGCAGCATGTCGTCGATGCTCAGCGTCAACGGTACTTTGCGAAGGAACGCCAGATTCTCTTCGGAAATCATGCGCGCGGTCCAGACAATCGCTTCCTGAGCATAGCTGTTGAAATACTGGATGCCGGTATGGCCGATGAGAGCGGCGTCGTGATTCCCCAGGATGACGGCTTTACAGGTCTCCCGCACGCGCTCGACACACTCATTAGGATTGGCGCCGTAGCCGACGATGTCTCCCAGACAGTAGAGATGATGAGGTCGGCGTTTCTCGAGCGCGGTGAGCGCAACCTCGAGAGCTTCCAGATTGCCGTGAATATCCGATATGAATCCTATTAGCATCGGTCGTGCCTCCCCGAGGTTCGATGTTCAGGTTTGGACTGTCTTGCCGGTAAGATCGGCACAGACGGCGTCCAGAATGCCGTTGACGAATCGGCCGCTTTGGGCGGTGCTGTACTCTTTGGCAAGTTCAATGGCTTCATTGATGGAGACTTTCATTGGAATATCATCGAAAAAGAGGAACTCGCAGATGGCCATCCGCAGGATAATGCGATCGAGGATTGCGATGCGACTCAGGTCCCATTTCTCGGCTTTGCGTCGGATGTGATCGTCCAGGAGCTCCTCATTCTCCGCCGTGCGATCAGCCAGGAGGCGGGCGAACTTCAGATTTGCGTCAAGGGGCGCCTTACCCAGCAGTCCGGCGTAGATAGTCTCAATCGAGGCTCCGGAAAGACGCCGGGCGTAGAGAAGCCGAAGTGCCCATTCGCGCGCTGCACGACGGGACTTCATGAGCCAAGAACCCTCACAGTTTGGTTAGCCATCGGTATTTGTCGGGCTGTCTGCCTTCCACCACATCGAAGAAAGCTTTTTGGAGATTCAGCGTGACCGGCCCGGGTTTGCCCTTGCCGACCGGGATGTGGTCTACCGAACGAATCGGTGTGACCTCCGCAGCGCTGCCGGTGAAGAAGACTTCATCGGCGATGTAGAGCATCTCGCGAGGAATAATCTGCTCGCGGAGCGGGACACCGAGATCGCCTGCGAGTTTGATGATACAGTCGCGCGTGATGCCGGGCAGCACGCTGGCACCCAAGGGCGGCGTAATGAGCTCACCATTTCGGACGATGAAAAGGTTCTCGCCTGAGCCTTCGGAGACATACCCGGCCGCATCGAGGGCAATTCCTTCAACATAACCACCGCCGATCGCTTCGAGCTTGATGAGCTGGGAGTTCATGTAGTTGGCTCCGCACTTGGCGAGAGCCGGCATCGTATTTGGAGCCAGGCGGGTCCACGAGGAGACACAGACATCCACGCCGCTCGCCAGGGCTTCGTCGCCCAAGTACTTGCCCCAACTCCAGACAACAATCACGGCTTCGACGGGGCAACTGCGCGGGTCGACACCGAGGGAATGGTAGCCGCGGAAGACGATGGGACGGATATAGGCCGCCTTGAGCTTATTGACCTTGACCGTCTCGATGCAGGCGTTGAAGATTTCGTCTTCTTTGAATGGAATCGGCATCTGGTAGATTTTTGCCGAATCGAAGAGGCGGCGGACATGAGCGTCCAAGCGGAAGACGACCGAGCCTTTGGGTGTGTCATAGCAGCGCAAGCCTTCGAAGACGGCCGAGCCATAATGGACGACATGGGAACAGATATGGATCGTTGCGTCCTTCCAATCCACGAAACGACCGCTGAACCAGATTCTCAGGTTTTCGTCGAAAGCAGACATAGATACCTCCGCAAATGAGTCCGGCGCACGCGTCTAATCTTTCAGAAGAGTCCTTGCGATAACGAAGCGCTGGATTTCAGATGTGCCCTCATAGATTTCGGTGACTTTGGCGTCGCGCAACATGCGCTCGACAGGGTAATCCTTGGTGTAGCCGACGCCCGCATGGATCTGGACCGCCTCTTGCGTGACTTTCATCACCATGTCACTCGCAAAGAGCTTGGCGATTGCCGCTTCATAGGTGAAGCGTTCGCCACAATCCTTTTTGGTGCAGGCCTGATAGATGAGCAAGCGGGCGGCGTTGACGAGTACCTCCATGTCGGCCAGTTTGAACTGGATCGCCTGGAACTGAGCAATCGGACGACCGAATTGGACGCGCTCCTTCGCGTAGCCTTTCGCGACATCCAGTGCACCCTGTGCAACGCCCAAGGCTTGAGCAGCAATGCCGACTCGCCCGGAATCCAGAGCGATCATGGCTACCTTGAAGCCCTCGCCTTCTTTGCCCAGAAGGTTTTCCACCGGCACGCGGACATCTTCCATGGTCACGGGGCAACAATCGCTAGAGCGAATACCCATCTTTCGCTCCTTTTTTCCGACCTGGACGCCGGGCGTGTCGCGTGGAATGATAAACGCGCTGATTCCTCGTGCGCCCTGGCTTTTGTCGGTCACAGCGAAGAAGATATAGATATCGCAGTTCTGACCGTTCGTGGTGAAACTTTTTGTCCCGTTGATAACGTAAGCATCTCCATCACGCACGGCCGTGGTCGACAAGTTCGCTGCGTCCGAGCCCGCATCGGGTTCCGTCAGGCAGAACGCTCCCAGCATTTTGCCGGATGCAAGGGGAATAAGCCACTTCTTTTTCTGTTCCTCGGTCGCGAACTTCTCCAGAGGGTAGCAGATGAGGGAGTTGTTCACGGAAACGATCACTCCCACGGAAGCGTCCGCCTGCGAGACTTCGTCCACGACGATCGCGTAAGTGACCATGTCCAAACCCGCACCGCCATAGCGTTCGGGCGTGTTGACACCCATGAAGCCCAGCTCTCCCAACTGCTTGAGGATATCCGCAGGGAATTCCTCGGTTTCGTCGCGCTTGGCTGCGCCGGGCAGTATCTGTTCCTTTGCGAACTCGCGGATCGCGCTTCGCACGGTCTTTTGATCTTCAGTTAACAGATGGTCCATCATGTCTCCAACGGAATCAGGCCGCGTTGCCGGCCTTTGCATTAGTGCTTTTTGGCGAAGATGTATCTGCTTGGAATTTGCACTCGTCCACAGGAGGACTCGCGTCTCTACTTGTCCAACTTGACCGCCGTGCCGCTCGCTGAAACCATGAGCATGCCGTTGTTCTTGCCCAACACTTCATAGTCCAAGTCAATACTGAGGATCGCGTCGGCTCCCAGTTGTTCGGCGCGTTGTTGCATCTCCGCCATCGCTATATCTTTGGCTTCCGTCAGCGTTTGCTCATAGGCAGCGGCTCGCCCTCCGACGACATCCCGGATCGAAGCGAAGATATCCTTAAAAATATGGGCGCCAATAATGGCCTCGCCGCTGACGATTCCCAAGTAGGTTGTGACGCGATGCCCTTCAATGGTGGGTGTTGTTGACAGAATCACGGTTTGTTCTCCCTGTCATTTCTGACTGTAGTCGTAGAAGCCACGGCCCGATTTGCGGCCGAGATAGCCTGCCGCGACATATTTGCGCAGCAGCGGGCAGGGCCGGTATT
>CAZJAD010000050.1:1301-15438 GCA_964543855.1 uncultured Alphaproteobacteria bacterium | reverse complement strand
TCGAAATGTTGCAAGCAAGAGTGCGCTCTGCAGGAAACTCACGACAAGCTGGATGACCGCCAATGCTTTGCGCAGCGGGTTTTGCCCGGCAAAACCGGATATCCACAGGAACTTCACCGGTTTGCCCAAGCCCGGAAGGACTTTCGCCTCCAGCCCGCGGCGAGTACCCACGAAGACAGTCCGGAGCGGTCGCTCAAGGGCGGCATTCGCCAGAGCTTCCTCGATGGCGATTGCAGGGAAGAGATGCCCGCCGGTTCCGCCACCGGCGATAATGACTCGCAGATCGCTTGGTTTTTCCGGATCGCTCATAGGCACGATGGCCTCGGAAATGGCTCTTCGGCGCGCTTGCCCTGCCGGTGAATATTAAGCAGGACTCCCACGGCAGCCAAAGACATCACGAGAGCCGAGCCGCCATAGCTGATGAACGGCAACGGTTGACCGGTGGGGGGGAGCAGGCCGACGCTGACCCCCACATTGATAAGGAATGCGCAGGCGAGTGTCAGCAGCAACCCGCAGGCAAGGAAATATCCGAACGCATCGGGAGCTCGCCGGGCAATGCGCAAGCCGCGCCAGAGAAACAGACCGAACACAGTCAATAATCCCAGACATCCAAGAAAACCGAGTTCTTCACCAAGAATGCAGAAGATTGAATCCTTGTAGGGAATAGGCAGACGGAAATGCGCCCATGTGGAATGGCCGAGGCCGACTCCACTCAGACCTCCTTTGCCCAATCCGATCACCGATTGACGGACCTGAAAGCAGGCATTCGATGGATCGAGCAGTCCCGCCAGATACTCCGCTACGCGCGCCCGCGTGTACGGAACGAGCCAGAAGACGATGGCCACGACCGGCAAGGCGGCCATCGGAATGATTCGGAGCGATTTGAGAGAGACGCCGCTTAAGAAAAGCATCGCGAACGAGGTGGCAAGAATGAGTAGCGCCATGGAGAGATTCGTTTCACAGAGGATCAATCCCACTGTGATCCCGATAACAAGCAACACTCCGGTCAACAAATTCCGCTCCGTTTCGGGGAATATACCGGAGCGCCACATCGAAAGACGGCGCGCCAGGTACAGGACAAGGGCGAGCTTTGCAATTTCCGCCGGCTGGATGCTGAAAGGCCCGATCGCGAGCCATCGATGGGAGGTTACGCCCTGCTTCAGCGGCCAGAAGAGAACCACCACGAGCAGGAAGAGGGTTACAGCCATCAGGGGTGCTGCGATTTTCTCGAGGCGATGGTAATCGCAGAAGGCGAGGCCAATCATCAGTGCCATCCCGACTGCCACGCGGATCAGATGTTTGAAGAAAATGGACAGAGTCTGTCCATCCCTGGCGTACGCGATCGCCGACGACGATGACATCACGAGAATCCCGCCGAGCAGCAGGAGCATTCCGACAAACAAGAGGAGGGTCTTGTCGAGATCCGTGTCGGAACTGTGACTCTCTGAATGTGTGAGCGCCGCGGGATGACTCATTTCAGTTCACTCACAATGGCTTTGAAAACCTGGCCGCGCTCTTCGTAGTCGCGGAATTGGTCAAAGGATGCACACGCTGGAGACAACAGGACGATATCTCCACGACGCGCGGAGGAGTGTGCGGCTTCAACTGCGTCATGCAGTGATGAGACGCGCACGGTTCGTGCGAGATCGCCCAACTCGCGTTCGAGTTGGTCTGCCGTCTCGCCCATCACAATAAGGGTCCTGACGCGCTGGCTAATATGCGGTCTCAGGGCTTGGAAATCTCCACCTTTGGCGCGTCCTCCAGCGATGAGCAGAATTGGAGTATTGAAACTCTGGAGAGCCGTAATGGCTGCATCCACATTGGTCGCCTTCGAGTCGTTGTAGTATTTGACGCCGTGCAGTTCGCGGACGAGTTCGAGGCGATGTTCGACCGGCGAAAATTTTCGCAGAGCGCCAGCGGCAATTTGCACATCGACTCCCATACCGCAGCAAATGCCGATTGCGGCCATTGCGTTGGCAAGATTGTGTCGGCCAGGTAGGCGGAGGTCAGCAACCGGGAGCACTTTCCGGTAGTCCCCGTCCGTGTGGAACACGATGTCGCCGTTTCGAAGCGTCACACCTGCGTTGAGATTGATGCCGAAGGGAATCACGCGTGCGCGTGCTGTGGAGGCGATGCCACGAGCGTATGGATCGTCGAAATTGGCCACCAGAAGGTCACTGGAATCTTGATTAGCGAACAGGCGCGCTTTTGTTTTCAAATAGGTGTCCATGTTTCTGTGGCGATCCAGATGGTCCGCCGTCAGATTCAGGAAAGCCGATGCCGCCGGTTTGACCGTGGGAGAGAATTCAAGTTGAAAGCTGGATACTTCAACGACCACGATGGCTTGCTGCGGCAGGTCGAAGGCGATTTCCGACAGAGCGGTGCCGATATTCCCGGCGACTTCCGTTTGTCGACCGCTTTCACGGAAAATCGCGCCCGCCATGAGCGTCGTCGTTGTTTTACCATTCGAGCCCGTTACACCGACCCAGGGGCAACGCAGTGCCCGGGTGGCAAGTTCGAGCTCACTCCAGACCGGAATGGCCCGCTGAGCGAAATCTTGGAGGAGCGGATGATCCACAGAGACACCGGGACTCACCACGGCAAGCTGCCAGTCTTCTTTTCCGGCGCGCGTGTGACCGCCTGTTTCCGTGATGATGCCCAGTGCATCGAGGATCGAGATGGGTTTCATGAGTTGGTCCCTTGGTTTGATGTCACTGACAAGCACAATTCCGCCGAGCCGTTTGATAAGTTTTGCCGCTCCGATTCCGCTGCGGGCCATTCCGAGGATCACTACCCGCTGACCTGCAAAGGAGAGCATAATCAGCGAACCTTAAACATCGTTAGACTGACCAGGACGAGCAGGATCTGTATAATCCAGAATCGCACAACGACTTTGGATTCCGCCCATCCGAGTTCTTCAAAATGATGATGGAGAGGGGCCATTCGGAATAGACGCCGACCCGTCCCGAATTTCAATCGTGTATATTTGAAATAGTATCGCTGGAAAATAACCGACAGGGCTTCCGCCACAAAAATGCCGCCGATGATGATGAGAAAGAATTCCTTTTTGACCAGAATGGCCATCGTGCCAATCGCGCTGCCCAGAGCGAGTGCGCCGGTGTCGCCCATGAAGACTTGTGCCGGGTGAGCATTGAACCAGAGAAAGCCGAGAGAGGCGCCGAAGAGAGCGGCACAGAAGATCGCCAGCTCTCCGGCGCCGTCAAGGTAAATGATGTTGAGATAGTCGCTGAATTTCACATGTCCCGAGACATAGCTCATCACGGCAAATGCGGCCAGTGATATTCCGCAGACGCCGATGGCCAAACCGTCGAGACCGTCCGTAAGGTTGACGCCGTTGGATGTGCCTGCAATAACGAGGACGACCATCACGATGTAGAAGATGCCGAAATTGAACATCACATTCTTGAGAAACGGCGTTGTTGTCGCTGTGGCATTCGCGGCGAAATTTCGGCCGAAGATCTCCGGGCTTATCAGGATGACAAGACCGATAACGAGACCCAGTGCGATCTGACCCAGGAGTTTGTAGCGAGCCACGAGGCCTTTCTTCTTCTTTCGCACCGCTTTGAGATAGTCATCGAGAAGGCCGATGAGTCCCATCCAGAGAAAGGCGACCAGTGCGAACATGATGTAGAAGTTCGTCAGATTCGCGAAGAGCAGCGTGGGGATCGCTCCGGCGACGAGGATCATCAGCCCGCCCATCGTGGGCGTTCCCGCCTTCGCGTGATGGCCCGCTGGTCCGTCGGAGCGGATTTCCTCCCCGATCTGACGGCGCTTCAGCGTGCGAATCAGCGGCGGTCCAATGACGAAGGCGATGACCAGCGCGGTGACAGCAGCTCCCGCCGCCCGAAAGGTAATGTAGCGAAAAAGATTCAGCGCCGAGAAGTATTCGCGCAGAGGAAAAAGAAGGTGGTAGAGCATGTCTCTTATGCCACGAGAGCTTTCACGACTTCATCCAGCGCCATGGAGCGCGAGGCTTTGAAGAGAACTGTGTCCCCTTTGGTGAGATCCTGTCTCAATCGGTCGATGAGTTCCTCGACTTTCTTTGTGTGCCAGGCATCGACACCGGCGCTCCTGGCCTCTTCTGCCGTGAGCTGTGAGAGCATTCCGAGGCAATACAGCTTGCCGATTTTCAGGCTGCCGATATCCCTTCCGAGGTCGCGATGCTCCTTTTCGGCATGGGTGCCGAGTTCGGCCATGTCGCCAAGAACGGCAATGCGCCGTTTGCCGGAGAGATCGCGCAGAAGTTCGAGCGCCACGCGCATACTTTCGGGATTCGCGTTATAGGTGTCGTCAATGAATGTCATGTCTGGAAGTCTCCTTATTTGAGTACGACCGGGAATACCTTGCCAAGCGGTGATGGCTTCAGCGGCACGGGCAGTTTCGACGCCGAATGCGGCGGCAATAGTGAGTGCGGCCAGTGCGGTGCGTGCCCAGAACTTCCCCGGGACGGTGAGCCGCACTTCCATACCAGCGAATCGGAAGGAGGCGCAGGCATCTGCCATCAACTCCAGTTGTTTCCCTTCATAGTAGATTCCGTCCCACTCGTCAGGCCGCGGGTGAAAACCGAAACCAATCCGCTTTCTGACCTGTTGTGAAAGCTGCACGCACCGGCTGTCTTCAACCGGAACGAAAGCGCGACCGTCCTTGGCCAGAAAACTGAAAAGCTCGCCTTTGGCAGCGGCAACTCGTTCGATATCTTTGAAACCTTCGAGATGAGCCCGTCCGATGGAAGTGATGAGACCATCGGTCGGCTCGGCCATTTCACAGAGAAACTTGATTTCGCCTTCGTGATTCGCGCCCATTTCGATGACGCCGACTTGGTGCTCTGCTCGCAGTGAGAGAAGTGACAGGGGCACTCCGATATGATTGTTCTGATTTCCGGCGGTGCCACCCGCGGCAAGTTGTGAACTGAGAGTGCGAAGGACAAGCTCTTTTGTGGTTGTCTTTCCATTTGACCCGGTGATGGCCACAATGGGCATTCCTAATTCGCGTCGCCAGGCGTTCGCGACCGTCTGGAGGGTGCGGAGGCGGTCTGGCACGACCCACGCCGCCGGGATTTTTTTCGACGCAGCTTGTGTTTCTTTCCACCAGCTTTCGCTGACGACCACGCCATTCGCACCGCGGCGAATAGCATCAAATACGAATTCCTGCCCATCTCGTTTCCCTTTCAATGTCCAGAATATCTCGCCCGGTTTCAGTGTCCGTGTGTCAATCGAGATTGGCGGCAACGCCTGTTCTTGTGAGATGCCTACAAGTTTGCCGCCGCCATGGCGACATGCGAAGTCAAAGGTCAGCGCCTTCACGCTTCGTAACCCATCTCTCGGAGAATTTCACGCGCCACTTCGCGATCATCAAACGGATGCCTCATCCCGCCGATTTCTTGCGTCGTTTCCGCGCCTTTCCCTGCGAGAAGCACGATATCTTTCGGACGGGCCGCCTCGAAAATCCTCCGGATTGACGCTCGGCGGTCTGCGTCGCGATGGTGCGGCACACCCGGGATAAGTCCGGCTTCGAGTGCATCGAGAATCGACTCCGGGTCTTCCGTGCGTGGATTGTCGCTCGTCAGGAAGACCTCGTCGGCCTTCTCGGAAACGACGCGGCCCATTTCCGGACGCTTTCCGGGGTCGCGGTCACCACCCGCTCCGACAAGAACCAAAATGCGTTCCGGATCAAGCGCGCGCAGCACTTGGAGAACATTCTCGAGAGCGGCTGGTGTGTGAGCGAAATCGACGACGACGGTGAAGGGCTGAGTCCCGCGGATCATCTCCATCCGACCGGGAACATCACGGATGTTGTCCAATCCGGCTTGCACCTCCGGCTCGGTCAGTCCGCTCGCATACCCGCACGCGGCAGCCATGAGCACATTCGAGGCGTTGAACCGACCGATGAGAGATGAGCGGAGAGTCCAGGATTCTCTGGGCAACGCCAATTCCAGATTCATGCCGTCGGCGGAGATGTCAAGGTTCGTTGCGTGGATTTCGGATTCCTCCGAGAGGGAACAGCGCAGGACTTCCGCCGGTGTTCGAGTGCAGAGTTCTCGCCCGAAGTCATCGTCGATATTGATCACGGCTGTCGCTGTGGAGTCCAGGTTTTCAAAGAGAAGCGCCTTGGCGTTCCGGTAGTTGTCGATTGTCTGGTGGAAATCCAGATGGTCGCGACTCACATTCGAAAAGGCCGCCACACCAAAATCGAGCCCATCCACACGATGGAGAGCCAGAGCATGGGAAGTCACTTCCATGACGCAGTGAGTCACATCGGCCTTGAGCATCTGCGTGAAGAGGTCGGCCAGATCCGGAGCCTCCGGTGTTGTCCGGACGGCGGCATGCGTTCGACCGGCGAATTCATAGGTGAGAGTCCCGATGAGCCCCGCGGTTCTGCCACTTGCCTCAAGCATTGCTCGCAACAGATGGGCAATTGTGGTCTTGCCATTTGTGCCCGTTACGCCCGACAGATGCAACCGTTTTTCAGGATGACCGGCGCAACTCCATGCGACGAGAGCGAGCGCTTGGCGCGCGTCAGGAACCACGATCTGGGTAACCTGTCGGAATTTCGGCAATGGCTGCTCGGCGACGACAGCGACGGCTCCCCGGGCGATGGCCTCGGGAACAAAATCGATTCCGTTATGTTTCAAACCCGGTATGGCGACGAAGAGCGAAGCTGGACACGCGCGGCGTGAATCATACACGACTCGGCTTATGTCAAGGTCGAGAGATCCGTAGAGTTGATAGAGCGGAAGCTCATCGAGAACCCTCGAGAGTCTCCTCGTTGTGAGGATTGTCTCGGACGTCGTCGTCTCCTTGTCATTCATTCATGCCGAGGAGGTAGCAGATCGTGCCGACCGGCACCATACTCCCGGCTGCCGGACTCTGACAAATGACCTGTCCACCACCTGACACTTCAAAGCCGAGCTTTCGTGTTGTCAGCTCCCGAATTGCTCGTCGGATCGAAAGACCTTCAATCGCCGGAACCTGGACTACATCGCCTTTTGTCTCGACAGCGAGAGCAAATTCGGCGTGCTTGTTCGCAGGTTGCGTGGTACACTCCACGAGTCTCGGTTCGGAATGAAGAACGATATCTCTGCTCGCGAGCGCGTTCGTCTCTGAGGATGGAGACGCCGGACGAGCTGGAGGTCGACACTCCAAAATGCGAGCCATGGCATTGCGGAAGATGGGAGCCGCGACCTCGGCTCCGAAGTATTGTCCTCGAGGATCATCGAGCAGAACGAGCATCAGATAGCACGGGGCCTCCGCCGGGACGAAACCCACGAAGGATGAGATGAAGCGGTCCGCATAATACCGACGCTTGTCGAAGTCAATTTTCTGTCCGGTTCCGGTTTTGCCTGCGATCCGCCAACCCTCTATGGCGGCGGATTTGCCGGTTCCGTTCTCAACGACGCCAACAAGTAAATCCGTAAGCTGACGAGCCACTTCGGGCGAGAGCGCGCGGCGAACTACGGTTGGCTCAGATTCTTCAATCTCTCCGGATGGATGGTAGATCGCTTTGACCAAGAGAGGTTTCATCAGAAGGCCGCCGTTCGCGATAGCGCCGTAGGCCATCGCAACCTGCAACGGCGTGGCGCTGAATCCGTGTCCGAAGGCCATCGTAGCCAAGCTTGGCCCCGACCACTTGTGGGGTGGGGCAAGGCGACCGGCCTGCTCTCCCGGGAAGGAGATGTCCGTCGGCGCTCCAAAACCGAGGCTGCGAGCGGTTTCGTACAGACCGCGTTTGCCGAGTCGCTGAGCGATTTTGGCAGCTCCGATGTTGGAGGATTTTTGCAGCACTTCGGCGAAAGTCAAACGGTCGTAGGCGTGTGCGTCATGAATTGTGGCACCGGGCACGCGATAACGACCATTCTCGCAGAAGACAATCTCATTCGAGGCAAACAGATTGCCTGAAAGTGCACCGGCGAAGGGAACGATCTTCAGCGTGCTGCCGTGCTCCATGACATCCGTGATGGGCCAGCATTTTCTGGTCTTCACGGACGACGCGCCGGGTTTATCCGGATTGAAACTGGGGTGAGTCGCGAGAGCGAGAATCTCACCAGTGCGCGGGTCAGTCAGGAGGATGCAGGCGCGCAGACACTCTTGCGTCTGCATGGCGCTCCGGAGCTCCTCTTCGACGATTGTCTGCAGTGCGATGTCAATCGTCACTTGAACATCGGCTCCTCTGCCCGTCTTTTCCGGGTCACTTGAGAGCGCCAGAGGTGGTTGACCGCGCGTGCCAAGCCAGACCTGTTCACGACCCACGCTGCCGCGCAGATGACTGTCGAATTCCAGTTCAATACCTTCCTGACCCGCCTGATCGATATCCGTAAACCCAAGGACAGATGCGGCGAGATTATTGTTCGGGTGGCTGCGGCAAGGCTCCTCCACGAACTCCAGGCACGGGAAGTCGAGTGCTTTCAGCTTCTCAGCGGTCTCCCAGTCAACGCGGCGGGCCAGATAGGTGTATTTGACATCCTGTGTCAGGCGTCTTTTCAGGTCTTTCTTTTTCTGGCGCAGGAGGGGTCGGATTTGCTCCAGCAGGTGCGCCTTGTCCGGGCATCGTTCCGGCCGGTAGCCGACGGCGTAAGTCAGTGGAAGGGACATGGCCAGAGGTCGTCCAGCCCGGTCGAGAATATCGCCACGCACCGCACGCTGCATGATCCAGGCGATCTCCTGCACGCGTGCCCGATTTTCCCAGAGGCTGTGGCCGAACACTTGGATGCTGACAAGCCTCACGACAATGAGAACTGTCGCCGTGAGGATTGCCAGGATGATCATGCGTTCGCGCAACGCCGAAGAGGCATCTTTATTCATCGCGGACACTCAGAATATCCCATCGCTTTTGGGCAGAGGCACTCAGCTCTTGCCGAGGCAGAACGATTGTGCTGGGAGGCTCCGGAGCGATTTTCCAATCGAACTCGCGCTCAGCCCACGCGGCGATACGGGGGTAGGAGGCGAGCGATTGGATTTCTCCGGAAAGCTGAGCCTGCTCCTTCTGCAGCTCCGTCAGAGCCGCTCGGCTTGTCGCCAAGTTAATGGTAACGCGTTTGAACTCGATATTCTTGTATGTGATGCTCAGGGCAAGGAGACTCGCGAAGACAACCAGTGCCAAGAGGAGCCGCAGGCCGGCTCGGGCATGTGGCGCACGCGGTTGCACGCGGGACCGAAACAGGGGAGAGGCGGGCGCAAGAGATCGCAAACCTGAAAACGACACTGTGCCTTTACTTTCGCGAAAAAAATTGTTACTATTGGAAGAACACTAAGAGGCGCTGGGTTGCGCAAAGGGTGCTGGAGTGTTAGAGTTTTCGTATCGCTCGCAAGCGAGCGCTGCGAGCTCTCGGATTATCACGAATTTCTGCCAGCGTTGGGCGAACAACCCTGCGCGTTAAGTGGATAGCCAGCGCGTCATGACCGCAACCGCAGACCGGCATGCGAGGAGGGCAGGTGCAGCCCCTTGTCTTGCCGCCGAAGAATGCCTTGGTCTTACGGTCTTCCAGCGAGTGGTAAGAAAGAACGACCAGGTGCCCTCCAGCAGCAAGGCTCTCCCAAGCGCTTTCCAGGCCGCGGTCAAGCTCCTGGAGTTCATCGTTTACGGCGATGCGAAGCGCTTGGAAGGTGCGAGCCAGGGCTTTGACACCAGTGGCAGGAACGGACCGCGAGATGACGGTCGCCAATTGTGCGGTCGTCTGGATAGGGTCTCGACTTCGGGCATCCGCGATCGCCTTGGCGATGCGAGCAGCTTGAGGTTCTTCACCGTAGGTTCGAAGGATCTGTCGCAGCTCCTGAAGACTCAGTTCTCTTACGAGCTCAGCCGCTGTCCGGCGCGAGGTCGGATCCATGCGCAAGTCGAGCGGTCCGTCCCTCAGATAGGAAAATCCACGACCGGGAGTCTCTAACTGGTGGGAAGAGACACCTAAGTCAAAGAGCACGCCTTGGACTCCTGATGGAGCGACGGCTGCAAGTTCGTGGCGTAGATTTGAAAATCGCGAATGGAGGAGTAAGACACTCTCGCCGAAACGGTTGCGGCACGATTCGATGGCGTCCGGGTCGCGGTCGACGCCGATAAGTCGACCCGTTGTCAGTCTACTGAGAATCTCTTGGGCATGTCCCCCGCCGCCGATGGTTGCATCAACATAGGTGCCGGAGGGGTCTTCGACGAGCAGATCAGTGGCACGCTTGGCAAGTACCGGCTCGTGGAAGAAAGAGGTCACGCGGGGCCTGCAACCAGAGCCTGCTGCTGAAGCCGTTGCCTTCGACACAGGTCGTGCTCTGCCAGAGTGCTGACCGCTTCCTCGATCGTCGTGCTCAGACCGAAGAATCGGCGCAGGCGGCGATGACCGAGTAACTCGGCAATGTCGTCATTGGCGTTGACGATGCGAAGCTCGCCCCCACGCGTTCGCAACGCGACGACGATTCCCACGAGAATCGGAACCGCCTGGGCTTCAACGACTCGAACCTTTGCGAAGTCGATAAGCACTCGATGGGCCCCGTGGTCACCGAGCCGGGAGAATAGACTCTCGATTTCCTGAACCGCGTCGACGGTCAGGTCGCCGCTCAGGCGAATCGAGGCGATCCCACAGAATTCACGAATCTCTACGGACATCCGCATCGGAGGATTCCTTCATTCGCTCCTGTATCTCGCGATACCGCTTCCAGGCTTCGCCGGGAGTGATGCCTTGGTCTTTGTTGTGGGCCTGGTAGGCGGCCTTGTCCCAGATGATGAAGTGGTTGCGACGGCCGACGAACACGATATCGCGTTGCATCTGTGACCATTCGAAAATGGGTTGGGGAAGGGTAAGTCGTCCTTGGTTGTCTATGTACTTCCGGAAGGACTTGGCGTGGGTGGCAAGGTCGGGATCCAAGCTCTCCTCCAGAGTGAACGAGGCGTTGGAGGGGTCAGCGGACCTCCAATAGACGCTGTAGACCTTGCGCGGAACGGCCAGAATGAAGCGCCCGGGACCGGTGCCGGGTGCAAAGACCAGCTGGTCTTCACCGCATTCTTCCAAAGCCCGCCGGAAGTCTGCCGGGATGTTCAAGCGGCCTGCGGAGTCCACGATTCCGTCGTGGGTGCCTAAGAAGAGGAAATCTGGAGGTTCTGATTGGAGCAAACCAAATCGTTCCTATGTCATCCAATTTGCGCCAACTCAAATTTAACTAAGAAATGTTGTTGAGTCAAGAGTTTTTTTGAGAGATTGAAATATTCTAATATCCTGAAAACTATAATCTTGAGGTTGTCCAACACCTGTTCAAGTGCCCCAAAACCTCATTTCGCCTTGAGCGGTAGGGTGAGTCCTCTCAATTCATTACGAGTCAAGCCATGAAAGACCCACAAGCAGAGATCGAAAGCGTCACCCGAAAGGCTCTGGAACACGCTGATGGTTCTGAGGCCGAGGTCATCGTCGGCGCGTCGGAAAGTGCGACGACCCGGTTCAGCGAGAGCTCCATTTCACAGAATGTATCTCGCCGAGATTTGGCCATTACGGTGAGGGTTCTTAAAGGAAAATGTACGGCCAGAGTGACGACGAATGACGCGGATTCCGCAGGGCTTGAGCGAGCATTCGCGACAGCCAGGGATTTGGTCAAGTACCAGCGGCAGTCTCCGGATGTCATGCCCTTGCCGAACCGGGAGGCCGTCCAGCCGAATCCGGCCTATGAAGCCTCAACAGCCGAGGTCGGGGCGCAGATTCGTGCCGAGGCAGTTCTCCGCGCTGTGGCAGCCTGCAAGAGCGCGGGGCTGCGTGCCGCCGGCATCTGTTCCAGCGGCTGGAGTGCTATGGGGGTCGGCAACACGACCGGCTTGATTGTCTCCCACAAGGACACATCCGCGACATTCAGCGTTTCCGCGCAGTCAGACGACTCGTCGGGGTGGGCGGAAGCGTCTTCGCGGGATTTTGGGGAGATTGATGTTGATGCGCTCGCGTCGGTGGCAATCGAAAAGGCACAGGCGAGCAGGAAAGCGCAGAGCATCGAGCCGGGCCACTATGTCGTCGTGCTCGAACCCGCCGCGGTCGCCGACCTGTTGCAGTTCATGGCCTGGTTCGGTTTCGGCGGCCTTGGGTTTGCCGAGGGGCGCACTTTCATGGCGGGCAAGCTCGGCCAGAGAGTCTTCGGAGAGAACATCACGATCAAAGACGATGCTTTCCACCCGCAGCAGCGAGGCATGCCCTTTGACTTTGAAGGATTGCCGAGGCGGCCCGTGACCTTGATTGAGGACGGGGTGGCAAAGGCCGTCGTGCACGACCGGGTCACCGCGAGACGGGTGAAGACAGAAACGACGGGACATGCGCTGCCTCAGCCGAGCACCGAAGGCCCGTTCCCGCTGAATCTCATCCTGTGCCCGGGGAATTCAACGCGTGAGGAGATGATTGCATCGACCGAGCGCGGCATTCTGGTCACGCGGTTTCATTACACGAATCTTGTCGAGCCGATTGAACTGGTGCTGACGGGCATGACACGCGACGGAACATTTCTCATTGAGAAGGGGAAGGTCGCGAGGCCTCTCAAAAACCTGCGGTTCACCCAGTCGGTCGTAGAAGCACTCGGCAACGTGGAACAGATTTCCGTCGACGAGAAGACGATGCTCTCGGATTGGGGGCCGGGGGCTTACACGGCACCTGCGCTAAAGATTCGCAATTTCAATTTCTCAAGCGGTACGGGCTTCTGAGCGCGTGCGACCACGCTCGTATTGCTCCAACCTTTTCGAGGAGACAGACTCGAATTACTATGAAATCCCATCCATTTGCATCTATGGCCCTGAGTGAAGCGAAGAAGCTCGGGGCGACTTATGCCGACATCCGGCTCATCACGACGGAGCATGAACGAGTCGTGATCCGCAACGGCAACATCGGCAGCCTGGATTCCTCGGTCAGCCGGGGTTTCGGCGTCCGAGTGATCTGTGACGGAGCGTGGGGCTTTGCAGCATCGCCCCAGATGGAGGAGGCAGAGGTACGCCGCGTGACGGCCTTGGCGGTCGAAATCGCGCGAGCGAGCAGCCGGGCGAAGGAGAAGGATGTTGTTCTGGCACCCGAACCCCCGGCTCAGGAAATCTGGATGACGCCCTTCGTCGAAGACCCATTCAAAGTCCCGATGGGAGAGAAGCTGGATCTCTGTTATGCGGTCGATGAGGTTCTTCGGAAATCTCCGAAGATTCAGGTCGCCGAGAGCAGCATGCTGTTCGAACGCGAACATTGCATCTTGGCAACCAGTGAAGGGACTTTCGCTGACCAGGTTTTGCTCCATTCGGGGGCAGGTTACGCCGCGACAGCCGTCGAAGGCTCGGAGGTGCAGGTGCGCAGTTATCCGAATTCCTTCGGCGGGCAGTACATGGCGCTCGGCTATGAGCTGGTGCGCAGCCTGCATCTTTTGCGGGAAGCCGAACGCGTGCGCGAAGAAGCCGTGGCATTGCTCGCCGCCAAGCCATGCCCGAAGAGAAAGACAACACTCATTCTGGACGGCTCACAAGTCGCTCTTCAGATTCATGAGTCGGTCGGCCATGCCACCGAGCTTGACCGCGTGCTCGGCATGGAAGCCAATTTCGCGGGGACAAGTTTCGTCACTCTCGAAAAGGAAGGCAAATTCCGATACGGTTCGGACAGGGTTAATCTCTATTGCGACAGCACAATTCCCGGAGGGCTCGCGACCTTTGGCTTCGATGACGACGGCGTTCGCGCCCAGCGCTGGGACATCGTGAAGAACGGCATGTTCGTCGGCTATCAGACATCGCGGGAGATCGCAGGACGTCTGGGGCGACCGCGTTCCACCGGCAACTCCCGCGCCGAAGGCTGGTCTCATATTCCGATTATTCGCAACGGCAATCTGTCTCTGGAGCCGGGCGATGCCGATTTCAATAAGATGATCGCCGAAGTCGACGACGGCGTCTACATGGAGACGAACAAATCGTGGTCCATTGACCAGCAGCGTTTGAATTTTCAATTCACATGTGAGCTTGGTCGCGAGATTCGCGGCGGGAAGCTGCAGGATCTGGTGAAGAATCCGACCTATCAGAGCATCACGCCGGATTTCTGGGGCGCGTGCGACGCGATTGCCGGACCTGCGTGGTGGACGCTATGGGGAGTGATCAACTGCGGCAAGGGACAACCGGGGCAGATCGCCGCGATGTCTCACGGAGCGTC
>CAZJAD010000050.1:0-1201 GCA_964543855.1 uncultured Alphaproteobacteria bacterium | reverse complement strand
AGCTTGTGGTCCACGACTTTTCCGGATTGGCAATTGGGGCGCAGGTTGGATCGCATTTTAGCGACGCCGGATGCAGATCTTGTAGTGACATCTGACTATCCGGTGCTTTCCAAGGTAGATACACTGGGAAATGTAATGTGGTCGCTTCGCGGGCCGGAATATCACAACAACGTGCGCGCTTTGGCTCTACTGCCGGAAGGAGGTTATGTAGTCGCCTGCAACACGAATTGGATTTGGGATTTCCAGGACACAATCGCGATTAGGATCTACTGGGTGGACGAAGGAGGGGTAATTCTGGATTCTGTGGATTTTTCACATTATAGATGGAACCACGCCGACTGTATTTTGCCGCTCTCTCAAGACGAGGTCATTGTTGGAGGCTTCAGTCAACCGGGACACGCATTCTACGACGAATATCCTCTGGTGTTTCGCGCAGACCGAACGGGACAGATTGCCTGGGAATTTGTTGGCGATCTCGACTATATTGGTCGAAAAGTATCAGGTGTTCAATTGGTCAATGACTCGATTTGGGCTGTTAGCTACAATCTCCATTCCGAACTCGGGCCGAGGATGCCTCTTATGCGTATACTGGATCAGGCCGGTCGCGTACATGGTCAATTGCTCATAGACATATCCCCATTCGGCGATAGCTATGACAACGCTTATGCCATGGCGCCTGTTGAACCTGCCGCTACGATCATTACAGGGGCAACCTCGATCAGTAGTTCTGCGTGGAAGGCTTTTCTTGCGCTGGTTTCCTCCACCAGTGCCGTAGACGATCCCACGGGAGACGCGATAGGCTCACCTGTCTCGGACAGGTTGACCGTCAATCTCAGTCCAGGAACAGCAACAATCCGATTACCTGAACGGGTCAGCGGTGAGCTCACAGTGACCGTCTATAACATTCTCGGCCAGACCGTCTATCAGGCGCGGCCGATCATCTCCAATTCTAATTCTGTAACCATCCCGTTGAATGTCTCATCGGGAAGGTACTTCATCACAGCTTCCCATGTCCGCCAACGCTGGACGGGGAGCATGACCGTTTTGCGATAGTCTCTTCGTTGTATCCTTCTGGGAGATCATGGGTCAGACATTGTCAAGCCTCCGCGCGAGCAACTCGCGAAGTATCTTGAGCGTGTTCGGAATCTCCTGCGGAATTGCGTCCATTGTATGTCTGGGAGCAATTCTTCTTTGCGGCTGT
>CAZJAD010000049.1:2404-16058 GCA_964543855.1 uncultured Alphaproteobacteria bacterium | reverse complement strand
CTGTCTAGGCGCTAGCCATCTGTGTCAGAGGGGAAGTCGAAGTTGAGATGATTGATGGCTTCCCGCACATGGTCAGGGTCCAAGGCCAGATAGTGTCTCTCGGTGATTCTGACACTGCTGTGTCCCAGCAGCTTGCTTACCGTGTAGATGTCGACACCCTTTGCAGCCAGATGACAGGCAAGGGTCGCTTGACTTTAGCCGACGAACTTGTTACCATGTCGACTGAGCCCCATGTCGGTCTATCTCGGGCAACTCGGTTTCAAGTTTCAAAGGCTTGGCATGAACCCCTTCCTCCGTTTGTTCTGGGGGCAGCTCCTTCTGATTATGCCTGCGGCGAGGCTAATCGGAAAAATGGCGGGCATCGTGCGAGATGGTGCCGACAGAGAAACGCTCATCGACGGATGCGCGTGCTGGCGTGTCTCCGGTCTTACTCTGGGCAGCGTGAAAGGATAGGGTCGTTGCGGAGACGACGCGATTTTCTCGCACATCTGGGAGAAATTCATCATGAGCCTTAGAAGCCTGTCTTGTTTCTTGGTGCTGTTACTGGTCATCAGTTGCCAGAGTCAAAAAGCTGTCGAAAGGAGCGGCGTTGTCGCTCTGTATTCTGATCGAGGCTGTTGGGACAAGTCTATCGTGGCGGCCAGAGAGATGTTTCAATGGATGGGCTACTCTGTGGTGTCTGTTGATGCGGATTATCTCAACGATGCGGGGTTGGATAGCTTCCGTCTGTTGTGTGTTCCGGGTGGAGACATGTACCAGTATTCTCAGGACATCTCTGCCAAAGGAAAGGAGAACATCAGGGATTTTCTCCGCAATGGAGGAGGGTACGTCGGGATTTGCGGCGGGTCCTACTTCGCCAGTGAGCGCGTTTACTGGCAGGGGAATCAACTCGCCATGACGCCGCTGGGCCTGTTTGAGGGCACAGCCCGAGGTCCGATGGATACCATTGTTCCATATCCCGATTACGCCATGTGCAAAGTGAACATCTGCGATACTTCACATGTGATTACGCAATCCGAACCCGATTCCGCGTGGATGCTCTATTATTGGGGTCCGGTGCTTTTGCCTGATCCCGGCGCGAATGTCGCCATCTTAGCAAAGTACGACGGCGTGAATCAGCCGATGATGTTGGCGTTCGATTATGGTGAAGGGCGGGTATTTCTGATTGGAGTTCATCCCGAAATCGAAGAGGACAGTGACCGCGACGGAGTTGATGTCGCCGATGAACTCGATGACAGAGGCTCCGATTGGGAATTGATGAGGAGAGCCGCTCGCTGGTGCTTGAGAGAGACGGTCGCCGGCAAGACCCACGAAAAGGACTGATCGCGAGTCATCGAAACGGATACTCCCCTTTCACACACTTCCCTGTACGGCGACCGGGATTCTGTTTCTTCGCTGTGGCAAAGCGCCCGATTGCCATCTCCGTGTTTCTCGGATTTTGCAATGAACGCTGTTCTTTGAAAAGGAGGGATTGAAATGAAAGGCAAGAAGAAGACTCTGACCACGAGTTCTGGGATGCCCGTCAGCGATGATTTGAACACGATGACCGCGGGCAAGAAAGGGCCAGCCCTTATCCAGGACGTCCACCTGATCGACAAGCTGGCTCACTTCGATCGCGAGCGGATTCCTGAGCGCGTCGTGCACGCCAAGGGAGCCGGCGCCCACGGTTACTTTGAAGTCACCAACGATGTCACCAAGTACACACGAGCCAAGTTTCTCTCTGAAGTCGGGAAGCGCACGGAAGTGTTCGCTCGTTTCTCCACGGTAGGCGGAGAGAAAGGCTCGGCCGACTCCGAGCGCGACCCCCGTGGATACGCGGTGAAGTTCTACACGGAAGAAGGGAATTACGATTTCGTTGGGAACAACACCCCTGTCTTCTTTATCCGCGATCCACTGAAGTTTCCTGATTTTATTCACACTCAGAAGAGACACCCGGCAACCAATCTCAAGGATCGGGATATGTTCTGGGATTTTCTGTCCCTCACGCCCGAATCCATGCACCAAGTGACCGTTCTCTTCTCCGACCGAGGGACACCTCGGAGCCACCGCAACATGAACGGTTACAGCGGGCATACGTTCATGTGGTACAATGCTAAGGGCGATTACTACTGGGTCAAAATTCACTTCAAAACCGAACAGAAAATCAAGAATTTCACTCGGGAAGAAGCCACTCGTATGGCCGGTGAGGATCCGGATCACGCCACCCGCGACTTGTACCGGAGCATTGAGAAGGGTGAGTATCCTGCCTGGAAAGTATACGCCCAGATCATGACACCTGCGCAAGTCGAGAAATATCGGTTTGACTCTTTCGACATCACGAAAGTCTGGCGGCATGGCGATGCGCCACTACAACCGATCGGTCGCATGGTACTCGACCGGAATCCGGAGAACTACTTTGCGGATGTTGAGCAGGCGGCTTTCTCCCCGGGTAATTTCGTGCCGGGAATTGGCCCGTCACCTGACAAGATGTTGCAGGGCCGCCTCTTCAGCTACCACGACACCCATCGTCACCGCTTGGGGCCGAACTACCATCTGCTGCCTATCAATGCGCCCAAGGCAACGAAGGAAAACAGCTATCAACGGGACGGCTCGATGCGCTGTGACGCCAATCAAGGCGGAGGCCCGAACTACTGGCCCAATAGTTTCGGCGGTCCGGCGCCTGGTCCCAAAGCCAGCCTGCCAGCAGTCGATGTAACCGGCATGGCTACCCGGCATGCCTACAAGCTGACCGATGATGATTTCGTCCAGCCCGGCGACCTTTACCGCAAAGTGATGACCGATACGGATCGCGAACACCTCATCGGCAACATCGTCGCTCATCTGGGCGGCGCACAGAAGCGCATCCAGCTGCGCCAGACGGCATTGTTCTACAAGGCGGACGCTGACTATGGGGAACGCGTGGCCAAAGGACTGAAACTTGACACGAAGGAGGTCAAGCGCCTGGCTGGAATGTCTCAAGAGGATCGAGTCAAGGCAACGTCTTCCGCATGAGGAACTCAATGATGAGGCTACTTCTCGCTTTTTCATTTCTCGTGCTGTTTGTAGCTCAAGGCAGCGCGCAAGAAAAATCAAAACAGCCGCTCGATGTTGTTCCGGAAGTTGATCTCAATCGCTACGCCGGTACGTGGTACGAGATTGCTCGACTGCCGAACTGGTTTCAGAAGAAGTGTGTTGGTGATGTGACGGCCACATACACATTGCTCGCCAATGGACACATCAAGGTCGTCAACCGCTGTCGAAAAGAGAATGGACGGGTTATCGAAGCAGTGGGTCGTGCGAAGCGTGCCAGAGATGACGGACCAAACACGAAGCTCAAGGTGCGTTTCGCGCCGGGATTCCTTTCGATCCTGCCGTTCGTGTGGGGGAATTACTGGATCATCGACCTGGCAGCGGATTACAGCTATGCCGTGATCGGTGAGCCCAACCGGAAATACCTCTGGATTCTCTCACGAACACCGACCGTGGAGGAAACCGCGTTCCAAGAGATTCTCGAACGCATCGAAGAGAAAGGCTACGATCTCACCGGTCTAATCAAGACGAAGCAAACGGTCAGATAGAGTCCGGCGGGAATCTGTCTCTTTTCATGCTCGATTTCCACAGTCGTCCACGATGCAAAATGAGCTGCCAAGCGTGGGTGGATAATATGTTTTCACGCGGCGTTATTCCGGAAAGAGAGTGTAACAAGGACCACACTGGCTGGAGTAAGCCAGTACTTCTCTTTTGCTCCTTGCCGGCAGGTGAGGCGAAGATATTCCAAGAGTCATCAGAACGGTGGTGTTGAGATTGACCCATAATCGTTTTCGTCGGTCGGTCGTTCTTGTTTTGCCATTTCTGGTGGCCTGCGCGGTTTTCGCGGCTGGCCTGGCGAGTCCAAAGCCCTCCAGCCCTGAATACACGAACACTGATGTCGCATTGTTAGTGACCTTCGTACTGCTGGCGCTGGTCTTTTCCTTTCTCTGTTCTGTGGCGGAAGCCGTAATTTTGAGCATTACACCCTCGTTTGTTGCGGGCTTGGAGGAGAAGCAACCGAAGCTTGCGTCCCTGTTAAGGCGATTGAAGCAGGATAATATCGACCAATCGCTTGCAGCCATCTTAACTCTGAACACGATTGCTCATACGGTCGGGGCGATCGGTGCCGGAGCCAAGGCGACGGTCGTATTTGGGAGCACCTGGTTTGGCTTGTTTTCGGCGGTCATGACATTAATGATTCTATTCCTTTCCGAGATCGTTCCCAAGACGCTGGGCGCCGTCTTCTGGCGAAAGCTTGCGAAGATGACGGCGATCTTTGTTCGGGGTCTAATCATAGTTTTTTATCCGCTGATCTGGGCTTCGGAAGGGGTGACAAGACTGATCGCTCGCCGAAGGAGCGTCCATGTATTCAGTCGTAAGGAGTTTGTCGCCATGGCGGGCGTCGGCAGACAGACCGGACAAATCGATGAGCGCGAGTTCCGAATTATCCGCAACCTGTTTCGGTTTGGATTGCTAAAAGCCAGGGATATTATGACACCCCGGACAGTGATTTCAGCGCTCCAGCAAGATGTCACGGTTGGGGAAGCGCTCGAGGCCAAACCACCCACTTTATTCTCACGCGTGCCATTGTATGAGACGGATCTCGACAGTATTACCGGTTTTGTTTTGAAAGATGATCTGCTGCTGTCCAAAGCGCGGAACCAAGATCATGTTAGACTCACGATGTTAAAACGGGACATAATGACCGTTGGCGGCGAGATGGCATTGTCAGGCCTGCTGGAATTCCTGCTTGACCATCGTCAGCAGATCAGCTTGGTCGTTGACGAGTACGGCGGGACGATAGGGCTGGTAACGCTCGAAGATGTCGTAGAGACACTTCTGGGAATGGAAATTGTGGACGAGATGGACAAGGTCGAAGATATGCAGGCGCTCGCGCGGCAAAAATGGGAAGCCCGAGCCAAGGCACTCGGCCTGTCCATTGATACCTCGAAGTCTAAGCGAGCCGGACAGAGCGATCCTTGAGTTGAATGACTCTGATCCCATTCAAGTTTGTATTGATGGTGCCTTGGAGGTTCACCCTTTCCATCCCAAGGACATGAAAGGCCTTGTGCGGGCTGTATCGAATCCAATTTACTCGCAGAAACTGAGATCGGATTGGGTTATGCGAGAGAGACAACTTTGAAATCTGTGGCTGCGAATACCCGAAGTACTTTTACAACTTCTAACGAGCGTCATCTCGCTACCGCCACAACCGTTGGTGTAGCTGCTATCGTCCTGTTGATGCTGTATAGCTTTTGGTTTATTCAACAGGATGACAGCTACATTTTCTATTCTTATGCGAAGAACCTTGTGGAAGGAAATGGTTATGTGTTCAGCGCTGGGGAGCGAGTCAACGCAACGACATCGGCATCCTCAGATATTTCTATGAGAGGGGTCCTGTAATCGACGGTGTGGGTTTAGTCAATCCCGATATTCTTGATCATGTGAAACGCCGCGACTTCGACTGGTATGTTCACCACTACCAACCGGATTATCTAATGTTCCAGCACGCACGCAGCCGAGGTCTTGAAGACATGGTTTTCGAAGACTGGTTTCAGAAACAGTACGCCCGCATCCATATCTTCCGCGCTCGAGGCCACGCCGCCGCTCTGTATCAGCGACTACAGCCGCAATAGTCGGTGAAACAGAACCTATTCGAACTCAGCATGGCACGTACACATCACTGCAGGAGTTGAAAATGAGAGCGATACTTGCGGGATCACGAATCATGATAGCAGCCGGCATTGTCTTGTTTGCTGCGACACTGGGCTTATGTCAAACGGATGCGTCTACTGAATATGGGCAATGGATGGCAAAGCCCCAGAGCGAGTGGCCACAGATTGCGATGATTAACCAAATCGAATACACGGATGTGAACTACCCGATAGCAGGATGTGGGTTTCTTTTGGATACGGGTGATGAGATTCTCGCCGCGACGGCCAAGCATATCCTGATGTTCTTCAAGTCGGACACGATGGAGTCGGTTGATCTCAGAAATTCACTCAAGCGCTGGAAGATGTTTCCGAAAAACAACCCTGATGATGTGATTGTGCTTGATGAACTGATCAATGTGAATCCGGAAGAGTCTTTGGATTCGATTCCTTCGGAGAGGGATTGGCTCCTGTTTACGGTGGGAGAGAGATGTCAGAACATTCAACCGTTGAGGTTCAGAGCCGAGCCGATGGAAGCCGGTGAAGAAGTGTATGTCATCGGTTGGCGCTATTCGGATAAGAACTGCCCTCAGGTCGTTTATGAAGGGAACTTCGCAAGAGAAGAAACTGGCTCTCTGCTTATAACGACAAAGGAATTGTCGGACAACACGATGCCGGGGTTGAGCGGCTCTCCGGTTATTGATTCCAGAGGTTATCTGATTGGTCTGATGTCACAGAAAGCTGGAGAAATGGAAAGACTTTCTTCCGTAGATTATCCCCGGACGATTGTTGCGAGGAAGACGAATTCGAGCCGGGCGGGTGCGCCGATTACAAAACCTTGATAGTGGTGATACATTGACAACCTGCTTTTTCGTGTCTGATCTGCATGGACGATTGGGACACTATCAGAAACTCATCAGCACGATCGCTGACGAACACCCGAAGGTCGTGCTTCTCGGTGGAGATATTCTGCCCAGTGGAATAGGTTTGTCTTCACAAGCAGATATGACTTATCGGGATTTCGTCGATGACTATTTGGTGCCGGAATTCACACGATTGCGCGATTCGATGGTTGACTCGTATCCTCGAGTCTTCGTCATCCTTGGAAATGATGATGGCCGCTCAGAGGAAGCGGCCATCTTGAATGCAATGGCGAAGGGTATTTGGGAATATGTCCAGGACAAGAAAACGGCTGTTGGAGACTATGCAGTCTACGGCTATGCTTATGTCCCTCCTACGCCGTTTCTATTGAAAGATTGGGAGCGTTACGATGTCTCCCGTTATGTTGATCCAGGTTGTGTCTCGCCCGAGGACGGTTGGAGAACCATGCCGACATCGGAACATGAATGGAAATACGCGACCATCCAGCAGGACCTTGACCGGCTCGCCGCCGGAGAGTCCCTTGAACGAGCGGTGTTCCTGTTTCACACGCCGCCTTACAACACTCATCTTGACCGTGCCGCCCGAGACGGGAAACAGATTGACCATGTTCCACTGGATGTACATGTCGGCAGCATAGCGGTCAGACGGTTTATCGAATCACGACAGCCTTGGATTACCTTGCATGGTCATATCCACGAATCAGCGCGGCTCACCGGTTTCTGGAAAGATCGCATTGGCCGGACCCACATGTTCTCAGCGGCTCACGATGGTCCGGAACTTGCTCTCGTTCGGTTCTCCCTGGAGAATCCCGAGAGCGCTACTCGCCAGCTGATTTAGCGCTGCTGCGTTTCTTCAGTGGCAGCTCACGGGCCGCGTCAGTCACGGCTCCAATCTTGGCAGCATAGCTGGTGCGATTCGCAATATCTTCGTCACTCACGAAGTGCACATCGAGGAGCTCGCCGCAGCGATAACCGGTGTGCAGGTAGTTCATCTCATCCAGGCACCGACTCCACCCTTCCAGCCACTGCTCCAGATCTATCCTCTGTTTCTCCGATCCCCGAAAGTGAACCAGAAGATCGATATCGCTTCCCGGGCCGGCGGTCGCGTTTTTGACACTGCCAAAGACATAGAGCGCATGAACACCGAACCGATCCGGATCGAGCTGCTCGGCAATGCGCTCGGCAATCTGCAGGCGCCAACGCCAGTGCTCTTCTGCAGGGTGATCTTCTGCGAACGGCTTCCACTTGCCCTTCGCCTCCGCGACAGCAGTCGGCTGAGCAAGGATTCCCACCGCTTCGTCCAGGTCAGCGTTCATCAGGACGCGCAGTACACGGCTTTTTGCTGATTTGGGCACATCAATTACGCGCACATAATCAGCCAAGTGAGCACTCTCTGGGGCAACATCCGTGAGGATATTGTGAGCGGTTGTCAAGAAGTGTTCATTGAAAATCACATCTTTGTCATCTGGATAAAGCGGTAGATATCGAATGGAGGCTTCCACCAAATCCTGGAAAAAGTGTGTTCCAAAGGAAAGATCTGGAAGATAGTTGCCCGTTTTTCGGGCAATTTCGATCAGGACTGCCGTATTGTTAATATCGGAGTAGGTTACATTGACACCCAATTTGATGTCACCGCGGCTGCCCCAGCGGCCCGGTCCCATCAAAATGAACTGCCGTTTCGGCAGCGTCTTGTTCAGTTTGCTTACAACACGCCCAATGCTCTTCAAAACGGACAAGTCTCCTATCTCACTGTACCGCTTTGGATCCACATAGACAATATGGGTAATGTCGGGAACCTTGCCGTTCGATACATAGCGATTGGCCGAGAAGATGATGTCCCGTGTCGGGATGTTTTTCGGGATCGGTGCTGGTGCGCAATCTTCAGCGTAACTCTGAGGGCGGCACTGGAGAAGGTAGAAGTCTCGACCGTCGGAAGCGAACTCGATGTCTACAGGCGTGCCCAGCTTCTCTTGAAGCACATTCAGAAGCGTCTGCATCTTCTTGACGAAGGGTGTTCGTGATATGAGTCCCTCGAAAGTGACGACGAAATCACCCCCGGTGAGATCAAGAAGCAGTCCGGTGGGAATTTGAATATGGTGATCGCGGCATACGGAAACAATCTGATTCAGCCACGGCAACTCAGGGGCAAACTCGCGCAAGAACTTGATGACATCGATCGTCTCAAAGCAGTTCGTCTCGAGATTGATGACATCGATCTTATTCGGCGAATAGCGCATCACCTCATCGGTCGTGGCATTGACGCGAAGACCGGGTTGACCAGGAGCTATGAGAATGGGATAGTCATCGCTCAGGCGATCCACGGCTCGTGTGCCGAGACCTGGAACCATGCGGATCAGCCCGTCATCCCGGCTGATGCGCGGCGACCACCGAAATTCATTGTTACTGAAGGCGACTCCGGCGAAGGCGGGTAAAAAGTACTTTCCTACTCGATGGCCGACAACTTCCTGAATCATGACACCCATTTCTTCACGGAAGTCCAAGAAGCCTCTCTCCGCACGATACTCGATGGGATCCGGGCTGAAAATCGACGCATAGACCTCGGCCACGGCGTCCATAAGAGCATCGAGGCGTTCTTGCTTCGTACCCTGATTGGCCAGAAACAGGCTCTTGTATTTCCCGGAAAAGGCGGCTCCGAATCGATCCTCAAGCAGGCTGGAACTTCGCACGATCAGCGGCACATCCCCGAATTCGTCCAAGGCCATCGAGAGTCCCTGGATAATCTCCGGCGGGAAGCTGGAGTGTTTGAAGACCTGCACGATTTGATCGTATTCCCGGCGAATCTCATCAATCTCTTTGTACTTCTGCTCAACCAGTTCCTCCAAGTCGTTGTAAGTCACAAAACTGAGTACGGCGTCTGAGGTGATGTACCAGGTTTTCGGTGTCTTAAGGTCACGCAAAATTTCGAACTCGCTGCTCAGTTTCTTGGCAACGCGGGCAGCCAGAAACAGGCCAGCGCTCTTTCCGCCCACTTTCCCGTGGCTCCCAACACAGAAGATGATGCGATGAAGGAGCTTATGGAAGTCGTCGATATTCAGGTATTCTTTTGCGACGTTGATGTATTCCAACTGGTCACTGAGAAACCGCCTGATAAGAGAGACGCGGACTTCCTTTTCGGATGTTAGTGATAGTGTGATTCCCTCCGTGGACAGATGATGAAAACGGCGAATCGCATCAATGATTTCATTGATTGGTGTATCGAATTTCTCCAATGCTGTAACCAAGAAACTGCACCGATCTTCCTGAATCCATTTCTGGATCCACGATAGAATCTCTTCGTCGCTGAAGTAGATGGCAGCGATGTCGAATACTTCCTCCGTGAGTTGAGAGGAAATATCAACACCCTTCTTGCGAATGGGACGGTTCGCATCCTGTGCGGTGTCTGACTCAAAGCGCTCTCGGAGCATTTCCGCTTCACGGATGCCTTGGGATCGAAGGCGGACGAACATCTTCCGCAAGATCCGACGATAGAGGTCGTGATCGGTTCGGCGCAAGAGATTAAGGGCGGCACGCCAATCCCCCTTTTGACCATCGGGCAAAGCCTGCTTGGCCAACTGCCATTCCTGATGCATTTTTCTTAGCCGTTGGTACTGCAGATAGTGACCCAAGCGATCGGCGATTGTGTTGAGTAGTCGTGTTTCTTCCTTCAAAAAGGGGCCGGAGTCTGCTTGGGGCATTTCTCTCTTGTAGTAGACCCCAATGGTTCCCACGACCTTATCTTGAACAACAATATCCGCGAACTGTGCCCAGGGTGTTTCCACGAAATCTGAAGGACAATAGGTTGATTCTTCGTACCGGATCTTGGCTTGGCAGAGTTCGGGATACTGCCAGGCGGGTGGAATCGCCTGAATCACCCCGTTCATCACTGACTCAAGCGGAGCATCCGGGTCCGTGAGGAGTTCCTCGATCTGGTACAGACAGTCGAGCTCCTTGACTCTCTCCTTGAGTCTCCAGAGTGCTTTGTCAGTCAAATCTTTCTTTTCAGTCATAAAGAATCACCCCTTTTCCGCCTCGACCGTCCACGATGATTTGCAGCGGCGATGACAGTCGCACATGTCGGACAAAACGGGATTCGGAAACTCGTTGTTGTTGATCCAGCCATGCCCAGTTGATTTTGAACCTGCTATCGTGGTGTACGGAGAAATAGCTTACCTGAAAACTTGAGAGATTGTGAAAGAAATGCGATCCTTGACTCAGATCGACATTCATGTCCGGTAAGGTCGCTTCGACGATGGCCTTTGCCGCGGAGATTTGAGCCCAGTTCACAGGGACACCAAGCCACGGGTCGGAACTGCCCCAACGCCCAAATCCCACTAAGAGGTAGGGTCGCTTTTCATCGACAAGTCGCCGGTTCATTTGCTCAACTTCATCGGCTATCTCACGCGTATGTTTCGCTTGGAAGCAATCCGGCCTTACATAGACAATGTCCCGGATGGAATTCACGCAGCCGTTTCCCAGGACAGATTCCGACGCAGCCAAGACCTTGTCACTCACCATGAGATTCGGATCAATGTTCACCTGTTCGTCAGAGACCAGCATAGGCCTAACTTGGAGAAAGCCGAATCGGGCCGGAAGGCCGTGTTCGGGATCAAGCATCATGGCGAATTCAATTTCGACCGGGTCTCCGACCGCTTCCTCACACAGCTTCAGAAGTGACATGAGTAGCTTGTTGAGTGGTATATCGCCCAACTGAAGTATCGGCGCAAAGGTGATCGCACGAGGCCCTGTGATGCCGATTCCGGGTGAAAGGCGGTCAGATTGAGCATTGTAAGTTGAGGCGATGAAGCGTAAGGTTTTGTCTTTCTCGGCTTCAACCAAGCCGGATTTGACCATATATTCCGTCTCTTTAATGGGATCGTAGGCAGGTGGCTTCCCCATATTGACAGCCCAGAACTCGACCTGCGTCTGCTTGAGCAGGTCTTGTACGGACGCAAACGGCGCGCTGGTCTTGGGATAGGCGGGAGTGTATGTCCAGCAGACGCCGCCGTCCACAATGGTTTTCCCAAGACCCAGGGCGAGATCCACCACTCCCTGCTCAGGTTTTGCTTTGCCCGTCGGATAGAAATTGTATGACCGCGCAACTCCTGACAGGGAAGGATAGAACCGGTCACCATGACGATCGCCCACCACCTCCTGAATGACGACGCCCATCTTTTCGTTTCGGATATCCTGGTCAATGCGTTTGATATATGCTTTCGCCTCTTGGAAGAAAGTGGAGGCATAAACGAATTTGATCGCTTCAATCAGCTTGTGAAATCGGGTTTCAACATCAAACTGATTATTGGGGATCATCTTTGTTCCATAGACTCCGGCAAATGGGTGCTGCATGGCATCTTCAAGCAGACTCGACGACCGGACTGCCAGTGGCTGATGCACTTTCGAGATAAGCCCCATCAGATCCCCGATGTGCGCTGCGGGGAATTCGGCGTTCTGAAAGGCATGAGCGATACGATCATCAGACAGATCAGAGAACGCGATATCGCCAAGATTGTTTATCCGCAGAAACGCATCGAAGACATCCGTGGCCAGTACGCAGAACCGAGGGATGTCAACCGTCATTCTCGGAAAATCCTCGGAACGGATTCCCTCGGTGATGGTATCATGGATGAAGATGAGGCCGTTGGCTTTGCCCCCGAATTCGCCGGAACCGATACAGGTCAGCTTTTCTCGCGAGACAAAGAACTCACGGTCGAAGCGGGCGACGCGATGTTTCGGTGCAGACTTACAGGCATTCATGATTCTTCGTGCTCTCGGGGACCTCTTTCAAGGAGGCTGCGGCCTCTGAAAATTCGTGGCGAGTATACGAAAGCCAAAGATCTCTGCACACTCGCCACATGAGTTACATCGTTCTGAACAAGGGTCTCCGGACGGGTCGGGAACCGGCCTCCGAAAACCGGATTAAGCCCATCCGCGATCCCTGCAGGCTTGAGCCACGCGGCTGACAGAGATCACATACGCGGCATCGCGCATATAGAGCTTTCTCTGGCGGGCCAGTTCACTGACGGCGAGATAGGCAGCGGTCATCTTCACATCGAGCTTGCCGAGGACTTCATCCTTTTCCCAGAAGTAGTTCATATTGCTCTGCACCTGTTCAAAGTAGCTGCAAGTGACGCCACCGGCATTCGCCAGAAAATCAGGAAGCATGAAGATTCCGCGCTCTCCAATCACCTTGTCGGCTTCCGGTGTCGTCGGACCATTGGCACCCTCGGCGATCAATTTCACGCGTTTGCTGATCTTGCCGACCGTGTCGGCGCTGATTTGATTTTCCAATGCGCAAGGGGCAAGGATATCTACATCTTGTTCAATCCATGCATCGCCGGGCAACACTTCATATCCCAAATCGCGGGCTTTGTCTTTGCTAATGCCGCCGAACCGATCGGTGATCCCGAGTAGCTCCTCAAGTTTGATTCCGTCTTTTTTGCGGTAGCTATACGAAGTCTGATCCTGCTGGTCCCAGCAGGACACGCAGATCGTCTTACCGCCAATCTGATCATAAAGGCGGATGGCATATTGGGCGACATTCCCAAAACCCTGGAAACTTGCCGTGGTGTCTTCCGGCTTCACATCCATTTCCTTCAGAGCTTCGCGGATGGTGAACACGGTGCCGTAGCCGGTCGCTTCCGTCCTGCCCAGGGAACCACCCATGCCGACGGGCTTCCCCGTAATCAGACCGGGGTAGTGTCCACCGTGAATCCATTCAAACTCGTCGAGCATCCATAGCATGTGTTGCGCGCTGGTCATCACATCGGGCGCAGGAACATCGACCAACGGCCCAATGACTTTTGAAAGCTGGCGTATCCATCCCCGGCAAATCTGTTCCTGCTCTCTTGCGCTTAGGTTGTGGGGGTCGCAGATCACTCCTCCTTTACCACCCCCAAGGGGAATATCTACGACGGCACACTTCCATGTCATCCACATGGCAAGAGCGCGCACAGTATCAATCGTCTCTTGCGGGTGAAAGCGAATACCGCCTTTACTGGGACCTCGAGCATCGTTATGCTGTACGCGGAATCCACGGAAGACCTTGATGGTTCCGTCATCCATATGAACCGGTATGCTGAAGTGATATTCGCGCAGAGGATTGCGCAGCAATTC
>CAZJAD010000049.1:0-2304 GCA_964543855.1 uncultured Alphaproteobacteria bacterium | reverse complement strand
CCCTCGCCGCCTGATGTTTTGGATGTGTTCCGCAGGAGTCCCGGATGGCCTTCAAAGTGGACGGGCTTCCAACCGGGTCCTCCCGTGATGCCACTGTGCTGCTCCGGCAGGTATGGCAAAAAGAACGGGCTCTCTTCCCCCAAGAGCCCGTTTCCCTTGTCCGATGTCAGTCATTGCTGTCAGACGGAATGTCGAAGTTGAGCGAACTGACGTGTCCTGCACAACATCAGGAATTCACGTCAGACGGTGCCTCTCCAGAAGTCAAACCAACCCCAGAAGATGTGGAACCGGTGCTCTCGCCATCGGTCTCTGCAGCGGTGGCCTCATCGAGTTTCTTCTCAGGCAGGCTTGCTACTTCACCGTTCTCTTCGGATGGTGTAATAAGGATCTCCTGACCTGCACGAACAAACAGGATGTCATGAATCCCTTTGAAGCCCGTCAGAAACTTGCCTTTGTCCCGCACCATCTTTTTGAGGGACAGACCTGTAATCACCAGATCAGCCATCTCGGAATGCGCCGATACAAGATCATCGAATTCGACATCCGGATTATGCGGAACCCGCTGCACATTTTTCAGGGAAATCGGTATCCGACCTTCTGCAATGAGTTGATTCAGTCGCCGAACTTCGCGAGCCACTTCGGTGGGATGAAATGCCGCAAAAAGTTTGACATTGCACCCCTTCCACTCTCGATGACCGGCGATGATATAGGCGAGGATAATCATCAGATTCGCGTTTCGCAAATCTCCCGCCGTGAGCCAGATATGAATGTTGCGCTTGTAGCCGAAATGCCGATCTGACAAACGCAGGATGCAGACATTAAATCCGACGAAGGCGGCAGAGCGACAGCTTTCGATAATCCCTTCGAGATCCTCGGGATGATCCCGGTTAAACTCAAAAAGGATGCTGTTATTCTCCATGCCAGCGATTCCAGGAATCTGCACGATCTGTGATACGGCGGTTTTGAAGTCCGGCGAAATAATCGTATCCACATAAATTCCTGCGCGACTGGCTTGAGTCTGCGCGATGAGACGGTTCAAGATGTCTTGAGCATTGCGCTTGCTCTCGACGGTTAAGTGACCTTCGATGAAATGGATATATGTGCCAAAACCGTAGTGATGTGAAATCCAGCGCAACAAATCGAAAATAGCGAGGCGTGAGATGGAATGGCAAGAAATGGCGACGAACGACGGCCTCCAGTTCGTCATATCCAGGGTTGCTCTGCGTTTTTGAATATGCACCTGCAACTGCCGCGTCATTTGAAACAGGACTCCCTTGATGACGGCGGATAGGTCGCGCTCTCCTCGGTGTGTTCGCTTCAAACCCACATAAATGAACGCCATCGCCACCACAGCAAGGGTGGCATATAGAGGCTGCATTTGAAACATCATGACAAGCGCCGCGACAGCACCAATCAAAGACAAATACCAGCGGGTGTGAAATGTGGGTCGATAGGACGGGTTGCCCGCAAAATGTTCCAGGAAACTGATGGCACAGAGAGCGCCGTAGGTAATCATGAAAAACATACTGATAATCTGCGCGACGAAGTTCACCGATCCCACGGCAACAAATACAAGCACGATTATCGCGGTGACCATCGTAGCGTTAACAGGTTCGTTGGTGTCTCCTACGCCATGGCCGAGGTGACGGTTCCACGTGCGCAGGAAAAGAATCCTGTCAATAGCAAGAGCCTGCAGTGTCCGAGGAGCGACAAGGATTGAGCCGATGGCCGAAGAAAGTGTCGCGGCGGCAAGACCGATAGGAATAATCGGCCCCCACACGGCGATGTGGCTCATTATGAACTGATCTGAAGCCAGCTCTTTCGGAGCAGCACTGTAAGCCAGCTTCAGTACTACAAGCACATAGACAATCATCCCCGCGAAAATCGCTGTCAGCGTACCCAAAGGAATAGAGCGCCGGGGATTTTTTAGATCACCTGACAATCCAATACCGGCTATCATTCCTGTGAAAGCCGGAAAAATAATGGCAAACACATAGAAGAACCCGTCAGCGTTCCGTACACGGCCGAATAAAGAAACATCTGCCGGTGCGTTCGGCGTAGGATTTCCCGTGAAGAACATCCCAAGCGAAACAGCCAGAATCCCCACGACAACCCACAAAGCAAACACTCCGAGATTGGCTCCTCTGCGAATGATTGCAAAGGACAGGATGGCCGCCGCCGGTATGGAAATAAGCCGCACGTCAGGCACAAATCCCGCATGAGCCAGTATCCAAGGGAAGAGTGGGCGAAAGGCCTCCGCGAATGCGATGAGATAGAACGCCACAGAAATTGCCTGTGAGAAAT